>JBGSQC010000114.1:0-14439 GCA_041738295.1 Zhengella sp.
CGATCTTTCGCCATGACCGCCGACGAGATCAACGCTGCGCTTGAGGGCGACAAGTTTGCCCCCGAGCCGCTGATGCCGGAGGAACGCGCGCTGTGGGACGCCAATGATCCCGCAACCGCGCCGGACCCTGTGCGCGCCGAAGTGCCGGAATGGTGCACACCGCATCTGGCTGCTGCCCTGGGCGACAGCTGGATCGAAGAGGGCAGGGCGCTCGCTGCCCGCCCGCCGCTCGACCTGCGGGTCAACACGCTGAAATCGACAGACGAAAAAGTGCTGCGGGAACTGGCTTCGCTGAAGGCTGAAGCCGTGGAAGGCGTAGCCGCAGCCGTTCGCATTCCGGCCATCGAAGGCGCAGGACGTCATCCGAACGTGGTGGCAGAGCCGGCCTTCCAGAAGGGCTGGTTCGAGGTTCAGGATCTCGGCTCGCAAATGGTTTCCGCCATCGCACTGCAAGGTGCTGCAAGCGGTCAGGTGCTGGATCTTTGTGCAGGCGGCGGCGGCAAGACGCTGGCCATGGCCGGGCTGCTGGGCAACAAGGGCCAGATCCACGCTTACGACAGCGACAAGACACGCCTTGCGCCGATCTTTGACCGGCTGAAGCGCGCCGGCACCCGCAATGTGCAGGTCCATGCCGCTCGCTCCGACCTCTCGGAGATTGAAGGCCGCATGGACATCGTGCTGGTCGATGCGCCCTGCACCGGCACCGGCACATGGCGCCGCCGACCTGACACCAAGTGGCGGCTGACCGAAGCCTCGCTCGGCCTGCGCCTCATCGAACAGGCGGCAGTTCTGGAGGCTGCCAGCGCCCATGTGAAGCCGGGCGGACGCCTCGCCTACATCACCTGTTCGCTGCTGCCGCCGGAAAACACTGGCCAGATGGCATCGTTCCTGGAAAGCCACCAGGACTTTGCAGCAGAGGATACGCCTGCGCTGGCGCTGGCAGCTTTTCCCGCCTTTGAAGGCCGGATCACCGCCGACGGGCAGGGCGGCATACTCTTGTCTCCGGCAAAGACCGGCACAGACGGGTTCTTCCTCGCCATTCTGACAAAAAACCGCTGACGCGGGAACCGATGCGAAGACCTTCGCGTAGTAGATGCACAGGAGAACGCGTTCATGGTCCGCATTATCACCCTTGCCCTGTTCCTGCTGCTCACTGTCGGAGGCGGCACCCTTCTTGGCATCTCCAACTTGCCGAGCGAATGGTATGACGGCCTCGTAAAGCCGCCTTTCAATCCGCCCAATTGGCTGTTCGGACCGGTCTGGACCACGCTTTACATCATGATTGCCATTGCCGGTTGGCGCACCTGGCACCGCCGGGCGGAAGGCCCTGCCATGCAGGTCTGGTTTGCCGGCCTTGTGGCCAATTTCGCCTGGTCGCCGGTGTTTTTTACCCTGCACCAGATCGCACTGGCGCTCGTCATCCTCTTCATCATGTGGGTGCTGATCGCCTGGTTCATCCGCCTCTCGTGGAACCGCGACCGCATCGCCGCCTGGCTGTTTGTGCCCTATCTCATCTGGGTGTCCTTTGCCGGCATCCTCAATGCCTCCCTGCTGATCCTCAACTGACGCAAAGCGTTTCATGTTGCACTGCAACCAACGGCTTGTCATAGTCACTCCGCAATGAGGGGCGCGCCTGCCATGAAGACGACTGCAAAGATTGATCCCGACTATGAGGCCCGCGTGCGCGACAGCTTCGCGCGCCAGCAAATGATGGCAACCATCGGGGCGGAACTGACCCGCGTATCGCCCGGCGTGATCGAGATCGAGATGCCGTTCAACGAGGCGCTGACCCAGCAGCACGGATTTCTCCATGCCGGCGTGATTTCGACCGCATTGGACAGCGCCTGCGGCTATGCCGCCTATTCCATGATGCCGGCGGATGCTGCCATCCTCACCATCGAGTTCAAGGTCAACTTGCTGTCGCCCGGCAAGGGCGTGCGCTTCATCTTCCGCGGCGAGGTCACCAAGCCGGGCCGCACCATCATGGTCACCGATGGACGCGCCTTTGCAATCGATGCCGAGGGCGAGGCGCGCATGATCGCCACCATGACCGGCACAATGATGACGATCATGGGCCGCGACGGCTTGGCCGGCTGACGGTCAGGGACGGGAAAGGGCAGGGAGGCGAGCAATGGTCCATCATCTGCTGAAGCCGGTCGCAGGCAGGCACATCCTCTACGTGATGGCTGCCGAGCCGGAATACGGCCTGCATCTGCAATCCCGTTTCACGCCGCTCATCACCGGCGTCGGCCCGGTAGAAGCCGGGGTGCAGATGGGGCGGGCGCTCGCCCGCCTTGAGGCGGTATCTGCGCTGCCCGATCTCGTGGTTTGCCTTGGTTCAGCCGGGTCGCGCCTTATGGAGCAAACCGGCGTCTATCAGGTGAAATCGGTCTCCTACCGCGACATGGATGCCTCCGCGCTCGGTTTTGAAAAGGGCTACACACCCTTCCTCGACTTACCGCCGGTGCTGGAACTCGCCACCCATGTGCCGGGCATCCCGTCGGCAACGTTGTCGTCCGGGGCCAACATCGTTTCCGGCGCGGCCTATGATGCCATCGCGGCCGACATGGTTGATATGGAAACCTTTGCCGTGCTGCGCGCCTGCATGGCTTTCGATCTTCCGCTGATTGGGCTTCGCGGCATTTCCGATGGTGCCGAAGACCTCAAGCATGTCGATGACTGGACGCAGTACCTTCACGTCATCGATGAGAAGCTGGCAGAGGCGGTGGACCGCATCGAGACGGCGCTGGAAAATAGGCTCCTCGATATTCATCCAAAGGGTTGAATATTGGAACGAAGCTGGTATATTCACCCGTATGGTTGAACGTATGCCCGACGATGCACGGCTGTCGGAAATCCTGAAGGCGGCCAGTGACCCGACCAGGCGGTCCATTCTCACCACGCTGGTGCAGGAGGGGCCGATGCGGGTGACTGATCTGGCGGCATATTATCGAATGAGCCTGAACTCGGTGTCCAAGCACATCAAGGTGCTGGAGGCTGCGGGGCTCGTCGCGCGAAAGACGGCGGGACGGGTTCATTGGATCAGCGCCGAGATCGGGCCGGTCTCACTGATTGACGGCTGGTTCAAGGCACTGCGTTCGACCTGGGAAAAGCGTCTGGAAAGGCTGGACGCCCTGTTGAACGAGGATGAGACCATGAGCGACCTGAGCCTGACTGTCACCCGCCGCATCAATCAGCCCGCCAGAAAGATCTTTGAAGCCTGGCTGGATCCGAAGATGATGGCCAAATACATGGTGCCCGATGACAGCTTCACCGTGCCCCATGCCGAATCCGACGCAAAGGTCGGCGGTCGCTTCTCCTTCATCGTCAAGCGCGACCAGGAAAATCCCCATGCCGGGACCTATCTGGCGATCGACCGCTATTCGAGGATTTCCTTCACCTGGGAATCGCCCTTTTCCGCAGAAGGCAGCACGGTGACGCTGACTTTCACGCCGGTCGAAGGCGGCGCAACGGATGTGGAACTGACCCATGTGAAGTTCCTGAGCGAACAGAGTTGCGAGGGCCACAAGCGCGTCTGGACCATCATTCTCGCAACCCTGGACGATCTGGTCAGCTGACCGGTCAGTGCTTCTCCGGCGTCGGCGTCAGGGCGTGGCCCTGGCGCTCCTGAAGATAGGCGGCTTCGGCGGCTGTCAGCTCCACATCGTCGCGGCCTGTCACCATCGACTTGATGTAGTGCGTCCACGGCTTGCCTGTGGTGGCCATGTAGACATGGATGATGACGAAGATGGCCATGCCCCAGGCCGCTGCCGTGTGCAGGAATACCACGACCGGGAACAAGTCTGCTGCCCAGCCGGTGTGTTCCCAGAAATTGTAGAGCAGGTAGGCAATGCCGGTCGCCCAGAGCGTCGAGCCGATGAAAAAGGTCAGCGCCACATAGGTCAGCGCCTGCAACGGGTTCTGCTTGGAATGCAGCCGCTTGTGATAGGGCTTGGATGCCCCCTGCAGGATGCCCCAGGCGTAGTACTTCATGATTGTCCAGAGGTTCTCGTTCTTCGGGAAGAACTGCTTCCATTCCCCGGTGGTGAACCACCAGAAGATGGTGAAAACCCACAGCACGATGAGCGCGATGGCAGCACCCGTATGCAGCATCACCGCCAGCCCGAAGGGCAGCAGGCTGTGCAGCCCGTGCAGGCCGAAGCCGGTAAAAATCAGCGAGATGATCAGCACGGCCTGGCTCCAGTGCCAGAACCGCTCATAGGCCTTGTAGATGCCGATGCGGTAAGACCGGGTTTCTTCGCCGTCCTTGCGGGCGGGTGCGCCGTCCAGCGCGGGATGGATCATGTCGCTCATTGCGCTTTCCTCCGGGCACTCATCACAATTCTCAACGCTCCGTGGCCGAGAACACCGGCCAGCGCTCCGCCTGCGGCCAGCAGGCCGAGAATGTCGAGCCATTTGAAGCTGTCACGGCCCGGCATGTAGAAGCCGCCGACATCGGCCAGCCGCCCGTCCTTCGCATGGCAGCTGTCGCACTTCAGGGCCTCGTCCGCCGGGGCCACCATGTGGGTGATCGGCCAGTACATGTAGGTATCGACGAAATCGAACGAGCCTGAATAGTCGCGCCCTGCTGCCTTCATGCCGGCATCAATGGCCTTGGCCCAGTCGAAATTCGTCCAGAAGGCCGTGTCGGTTTCCGGCCCGAACACATTGGTCATCACCAGCTTGTTCTGCTTGTTGTCAAAGGCCTGCCGCCCTTCCATCCGCTTGAACGGCCAGATGCGGGCGTTCCTGTCATTTGCTGATCCGGGAATGCGGTTGACCTCGACGATCCTGGAAGGATCAATCGTGGCGTCCTGCTTGGTATATTCCACCTGTCCGTTGAACCAGGAATAATAGGGCTTCACGTCCTCGCCCCATTTGAAATCACCCTTGGTCGAAAGATAAGTGTGCAGATGCTTGCCGTCGGACTGGGTGAACCCTTCCTCGCCATAGGGCTTGCCGTCCTTCTTCTTGCCGGCAGTCGACCAGTCCCAGAAGGTCTTGGTGGCAACGCCGCCCTTGGCAAATTCCGGAATGTGGCAGGTCTGGCAGGCCACCCTGTCGGTATGGTCGTTGATCTTGGTGGCCAGAAGCGCGTTCGGCCCCTTGTGCGGGGTATGGCCATGGCAGGATTCACACGTTGCCACGTCGCGCCGCTCGCCGGGCTTGGCCACGGCGTCATGGCCCTTGGAGGTCTCATCGCCGGCTGCATTCACATGATAGCGGCTGCCCGCCCAATTGTGGCTTTCGGCGACATGGCAGGTGGAGCACTGCATGTCGGCTCCGTCTTTCGCCATGTGAACATCCACATGCTTGGACGGGTTGAACAGCGCAGACGACAGGTCGCCATGCTTCACATTGTCTCCGCCACCACCATAGAAATGGCACTGGCCGCAGTTCTCGGCCTTGGGCGTGCCGACGCTGATGGCAGCCTTGGCCAGGTCCACCGGCCAGGCCTTGGCCCCGGTAATGGTCTGCGCCTTGGGCGAAACCGTGCCGAGCGGCGGATGACCGGCCAGCGTCGCATCCTTGGTGTACTGGCCGGACTGGTCATGGCAGATCAGGCAATCAACCGCCGTTTCCTGCGCAGGCGGCCCGGCCTTCATGTCGGTCCAGCCATAGCCGGTATGGCAGCTGGTGCAGCGCGGCTCGTTGGAAGCCACATTGCCGCAGAACGAGTTGATCACCTCGGATTTGCCGAGCACCTGTCCGGTCACCGGGTGGTCATACTTCCATTTGTAGTGGATCGAACCCATCACCTGCTTGGAGGCTTCGGTGTGGCAGGTGAGGCAGGCTTTCGTGACATCCGGGCCTGAGGCAAAATTCTGCTTCAGGATCTCGAACTTCGAATGGTCGGCCGTGCCCTTTTTCGGCGCGTCCTCTGCGTTTGACGGCGCAATCATTGCCCCAAACAACAAAAGCGCCAGTCCGGCGCTGCGCCAGAAATGTTTCATGTCACCCTCCCGCGGCGCCTGCCCTGCCGCACTTCGAAATATTTCTAATCAAGAATATGAAGAGATGTTCATGGGTTTGATCCAGATCAAACGGCAGCGGCTTGAAGGCGCGACCGATTGATGCATCCGCGGTGCAGCTTTGAGTGCTTGTGGAGTGGCGAACCAACCCGTTGCGCCGACTCGGGTTTTTCTTTATGGCCTTGCCATGACACAGACATCCCATCCCGATACCGTCCTCATCATCGACTTCGGCTCCCAGGTCACGCAGCTCATTGCGCGGCGCGTGCGCGAGACCGGCGTCTATTGCGAGATCGTCCCCTTCCAGTCTGCCGAGGCCGGTTTTCACCGGCTGAAGCCCAAGGCAGTGATCCTTTCGGGCGGTCCCGCCTCGACCACCGAGATGGGCAGCCCGCGCGCGCCCCAGATCGTCTTTGACAGCGGATTGCCGGTGCTCGGCATCTGCTATGGCCAGATGACCATGTGCGTGCAGATGGGTGGCAAGGCGGAAGGCTCCGACCACCGCGAATTTGGCCGCGCCTATGTCGAGGTCTTGAAGGAATGCCCGCTCTTTGACGGTGTCTGGAGCGAGGGCCAGCGCCATCAGGTCTGGATGAGCCACGGCGACCGCGTGATCGCGCTGCCTGAGGGTTTTGAGATTTTCGGCAGGTCGGAAGGCGCGCCCTTTGCCATTTTCGGCAATGTCGCCAAAAAGACCTACGGGCTGATGTTCCATCCGGAAGTCGTCCACACGCCCGATGGCGCCAAGCTCATCGCCAATTTCGTGCACAAGGTGGCGGGCATTCAGGGCGATTGGTCCATGTCGGCCTATCGCAAGGAAATGGTGCAGAAGATCCGCGACCAGGTGGGCGATGGCAAGGTCATCTGCGCCCTGTCGGGTGGCGTGGATTCGTCTGTCGCCGCGCTCCTCATCCATGAGGCCATCGGCGACCGGCTGTCCTGCATCCTTGTCGACCACGGCCTGATGCGCAAGGACGAGGCGGCGCAGGTCGTCGCCATGTTCACCGAGCACTACAAGCTGAACCTGAAATTGGTGGATGCTTCCGACCGCTTCATCGATGCGCTCGAAGGCGAGGCGGACCCCGAGGTCAAGCGCAAGACCATTGGCCGCCTGTTCATCGAGGTCTTCGAGGAAGAGGCCAAGGCCATTGGTGGCGCTGATTTCCTGGCGCAAGGCACGCTTTACCCGGATGTCATCGAAAGCGTGTCGTTCACCGGCGGGCCTTCGGTCACCATCAAGAGCCATCACAATGTCGGCGGCCTGCCGGCCCGCATGAACATGCAGCTGGTCGAGCCGCTGCGCGAACTGTTCAAGGATGAGGTGCGCGTGCTCGGCCGTGAGCTCGGCCTGCCCGACAGCTTCATTGGCCGCCACCCGTTCCCGGGTCCCGGCCTTGCCATCCGCTGCCCCGGCGGCGTGACGCGCGACAAGCTGCGCATCCTGCAGGAAGCCGACGCCATCTATCTCGACGAGATCCGCAAGGCCGGCCTCTATGACGCCATCTGGCAGGCTTTCGCCGTGCTGCTGCCGGTCCAGACCGTCGGCGTGATGGGCGATGGCCGCACCTATGAGTTCGTCTGCGCGCTGCGCGCTGTTACCTCGGTCGACGGCATGACGGCGGATTTCTACCACTACGACATGGATTTCCTCGGCCGCGCCGCCACCCGCATCATCAATGAGGTGCGCGGCATCAACCGCGTCGTCTATGACGTGACGTCCAAGCCCCCTGGGACGATCGAATGGGAGTGAGAAACCGTTTGGCGCGCAGCGACAAGCCGATGATCCTGTGTATCATCGGCAGGTTTCGAACGCGGGGGAGCTGCCGCAGGCAGCGGCCCCCCGCAGAACCGGTTGGCGCGCAGCGCTTATCGATGGTGAACGATTTCACGATTGAAGCAACGACCACGGGGGCAGCCATCGGCAGGGCACTAGGCCATGGCCACCCGATTTTCGATGTGCCCCAGTCCGCCAATTTCCATGCGCACCCTGTCGCCCGGTGCCAGATATCGGGGGGGATCAAACGCGATCCCGACCCCGGCCGGGGTGCCGGTCGCCAGAATGTCCCCGGGTTTCAGCGTCATCACCTGGCTCAGATGGGCGATCTGGTCATGGATGTCGAAGATCAGGTCGCGCGTGTTGCCGTCCTGGCGCAGTTCACCATTGACGAAAGTCCGCAGGCGCAAGTCGTGCGGGTCACCGATCTCGTCGGCAAGGGTCAGCCAGGGGCCGGTCGGGCCATGAGTGTCGAAAGACTTGCCGATGGTCACGGTCGGTGAACGAAACTGCCAGTCTCGGACAGACACGTCGTTGGCGATCATGTACCCGCCGATCACCGCCTGCGCCCCGTCACGCGGCACGTTGCGGCACCGCGTGCCGATCACCACGGCAAGCTCGACTTCGTAGTCCAACTGGTCTGACACCACCGGCATCACGATGTCGTCGAACGGTCCGGAAATGCAGGATACCTGCTTGTTGAACCATTTCTGGTGTTCTGGCCGGGCAAGACCCAGCCGCTCCGCCTCGGAGCTGTGCTCGGCATAGTTCATGCCGATGGCCAGAAACTTCTCCGGATCAGGCACAGGCGGGTGCAGCCGCACCTCGTCAAGGCCAATGGTTGCCGCCTCTGGCCTGACACGGTCATACATTGCCCGCGCCAGTGCCCCAGCCTCCAGGAAGGCTCGGATCGTGCGCGGCAGGTCTGGCACCAAGACGGTCAGGTCGGCCAGCCGATCGCCAAAAACCTTGCCAAGGCGGACCTCGCCGTCCGAGAGGGAAAAGGCTGCGATGGGCATTGCGGCGGCGTCCTTTTGCGTCAGTCGAGTTCGTAGCGCCAGATCTCGGGCACCGCGCGATATGCCATGCCATCCGGCACCACATGGATGAAGACCGGGAAATGCACATGCATTCCGGCCACCAGCAGTCGGTCTGCAGCGGCCATGTCCAGCACCCGCCGCCGGGTGCTGGCCGCCTCAGCCCCGTCAATGTCGAAGCTGACGCCGACATCGGGATGGGCAAATTGCAGTTCCTGCGCATGGCAGATGTCGCCCCAGATCAGCAGTGACTGACCGCCATCGTCGATCCGGTAGCCAGTGTGGCCCGGCGTATGGCCGGGCAGGGGCACTGCCGTCACGCCTGGAAAGACCTCACCACTGGCATCGCGCATCCGTGCGGCATAAGGTTCGATCTGGGCACGGGGATGATCGAAATAGCGGCGTTGCTCGATCTCGGTGAAACGTGCACGCGCCCCATCGTCGGCGCGGAAGCGCACATCGGTTTCGCTCACCACCAGCTCCGCTGCCGGAAACAGCGCAGTCCCGTCATCGCCCGCCAGGCCGTTGGAATGGTCCGGATGCAGATGCGTGAGCAGCACGGTGTCAATGTCGGCCGGATGGATGCCCGCAGCTGCCAGCGTGCGCGGCAGGTGTCCGAGCGTCGGCCCCATTGAAGCGCCTGCCCCGGTATCGACAAGCGCGATCCTGCCGGCCGATCGGATCAGGAAGGCGTTGATCGACACGCGCGGCGGGATATGCTGGAAACCGGCGACAAAAAGGTCGCCGACCATGTCCTGTGACAGGCCTTGATAGGCTGCCATCGGCGTGTCGTAATAGCCGTCCGAAAGCGCGGTGACCAGGATATCGCCGATCCTGCGGTGATAGAGTCCAGGCACTTGGACGCGGGGTATGGGCGGGGTCATGCGCTTTCCCTTCGGATAATCCCAAAGCCGCAGTCGATCACGGACGGGCCGTCATAGGTTCCGTTCAGCCGTTCCATCACGATCCGCGCTGCCTCCCGGCCGATCTCTGCGCGAGGCACCCGGACCGTGGTCAGCGCCGGCACCACGGTTGAGGCCAATTCCACATCACCGAAGCCTGCGATGGCCAGATCATCCGGCACCCTGATGCCCGCTCGCACCGCGCCCAACAGCGCGCCCACCGCCAATGTGTCAGACGCGCAGAACAGGGCGTCAATCCGGGGCTGGGCCTTGACCAGGTCGCGAACGATGGCGCCGCTGCGTTCCATGCCGAAGGGGACGTCGATTTCCATCTCCAGGGTCACTTCAATTCCCAGTTCCTGCATGGCTGCCCTGTAACCGGCGCGGCGATCGACGGAACGGTCGTTCTGCGGATAGTGCAGGTTCATGAACGCAATCCGCCGGTAGCCCCAGCCATGCAGTGCCATCGTCATCTCGAAGGCAGCGTCGTGGTTCGACAGCCCGACGGCGACGTCATAGGGCTCCTTCGGGATGTTCCACAACTCGACCACCGGCGCGCCGCTGCTGTCCAGCATGTGTCGGCTCGCCTCGGTATGGACCGATCCTACCAGGATGAGTGCTGCAGGCCGCCAGCCCATGAAGCCGCGCAGAAGTTTCTCCTCGACCGTGACGTCAAAGCTCGTCTCGCCCAGAAGCAGGTTATAGCCCTGTTCCGACAATTGGCGCGACAGCACCTCGATGGTGCCGGAAAAGACCGAGTTCATGATCGTGGGGAACAGCGCGACGACGATCTGGCTGCGCTGCGAAACCAGGCTGCGCGCCGCATAATTTGGCACAAATCCGGTCTCGCGCAGGGCTTCGGTCACCTTTTCCAGAGTGTAGGGCGACAGGGCCTCGGGCGTACGCAATGCACGCGAGACCGTCATCGTGGTGACGCCCGCCATCTTTGCAACATCGGACATTCGTGGCGCGCGCCGTCTGGGCGCCGCCGCGTCCGCTGCCGAGCTGTCGAACTCTTTCCCCATCGCTTGATTTTGCCCCGATTTCTGACTTGTTATCGTTCACATATTGACTTCCGTCAAGAACCGCGCCAACTTCTCGATCAATGGCGTAAAGGCTACTGCGTCTGCAAGCGAAAATGTTAGCGTTAACTTCACGTCGAAGTGTTAACGTTAACATAGGCCATGCCGGCTGAAACAAACGGAGGGAGGGAAGATGGTCGATGTGATCGCAAAGGCCCAGATGGGCGAGGTAATCTGGGCGCAACTTGACCGCGACGCAGACCTCTATGACGAGATCATCGAGATTTGCCGCCGTGAGGATATTCGCTCCGGAATCGTGCTGAACATCGTCGGAGGCCTGCGCAAGGCGAGGCTGAGCCTGCCGATCATCGCGACCGGCGCCGATTCTCAGCCCGGTATCATGGAACTTGAAGGCATGATCGAGGCGCAGGGCGTCGGTACCATCGGCTACACGGTGGACACCTACGATTCCTCTTCGCAAAGCGGCATCCTTTATCGCGCTGGCGAGCCCAATCTCCACATCCACTTGACCGTGACCCATGAAGGCAAGAGCTACATGGGCCATTTGATTCAGGGCTGCATCGTGCGGTCTCTGCATCCCAAGTCGCATTTCACCATCGTGCTGGCAAAGACGCCCGGCGCGCTGCTCAAGTTCCGGGTCTCGGAAGAGACCACCGAAAAATATCCGAACGGATTGCCGATCCACGATCTGGTCAGTGAGTGACCAGGCAGTGGCAAGACAATAATCACACCAGGGAGGGTGTCATGATGAAAACCGAACGACTGCACGGCGCTTCGCGCCACACGATTGCCGCGGCTGCGATGGCCGTGGCACTGCTGGCCGGAACCGCTGCCAGGGCAGAGGTCACGCTGAACGTCAACTCTTGGGCCGGGCCTACCTATCCGCTGGCGACGGAAATCGCCGGCCTGTGCGACGACATCGCCCGCGTCACCGAAAAGCGCGTGGTCTGCAACATCCTGCCAAAGGCGGTGGCCAGCCCGACGCAGACTTTTGACGCCGTGGCCAACGGCATCGTCGACATCGGCTACATCGTGCATGGCTACACGGCCGGCCGGTTCGAACTGACCAAGGCGGTCGAATTCCCGCTGTTCGGCGACACAGCCGAGGCAATGTCGGTCGCCTATCAGCGCGTGTACGACAAGATGCTGGCCGGCGCCAAAGAACATGAAGGCGTGAAGGTTCTGGCTCTGCATGTCCACGGTCCCGGCCAGATCTACAACATCCGCAAGGAAATCAAGACGCTGGGTGATCTGAACGGGCTCAAGATGCGGGTCGGCGGCGGTGTCATCAATGATGTGTCCGCCGATCTTGGCGTGGTTCCTATCCTGAAGCCGGCAACCGAGGTGTATGAGCTTCTGTCCACCGGCGTTGCCGATGGCGTGTTCTTTGCCAAGGATGGTGTCGTGCCCTACAAGCTTCCCGAAGTGGTGAAATTCGCCACCTTCGTTCCGGGCGGCATGTACAACCTGTCCTTCGGCCTCCTTGCCAACCCGGACAAGTGGAACTCAATTCCCGAAGCCGACCGCGCCCTGATCGAGCCCTTGATTGGCGAGACCTATTCCCGCCGCATCAGCCGCAAGTTCGACGCGGCCGACAGTGTCGCAGCCGATGCGCTGGGCAAAGCCGGCATCCCGGTCACGGTGGCGGATGAGGCGTTCCTGGCGGACCTCGCCAAAGCGACCGAACCGCGCCGCACGGAATGGATCGCCAAGGCAGGGACCCTCGGTGTCGACGGCGCTGCAGTGCTTGAGGCGCTGCGCGCGGAAGTAGCCAAGGTTCAGGCTGAATAAGGCCTCAGACGTATCGGGCGCGGCACTCTTATGCCGCGCCCACATCTTTCCCGGAAGGAAATCACCCGTGTCCAGAACCATCGCCAGACTGGCTCCGCTTGCGTCCGGCCTTTTGGGCACGCTGGCGGCCATCTTGATGTTTGCGCTGATGGTGCTTACCTGCATCGACGTGCTGGGACGCTATTTCTTCAACCGTCCGGTCTATGGCGGGCTCGAACTGACCGAGATCCTGATGGCCGGTACCATTTTCCTTGCCCTGCCGCTGGTTGCCGTCCGGGGTGAGAACGTGATGGTCGAACTGGTGCGCCTGCCCTCGCGGAGGCTGCGGATGGCGCAGCATGTGCTGACCAACATCATTGGCGCCTTGGTGGCGCTGGCGCTGGCTCAACAATTGTGGCTGCGCGCCGAACGGTTCGCCCGGGCTGGCGAGACCACGATACAAATCAAGATCCCGCTCGATCTGGTGGCTTACGGGATCAGCCTTCTGCTGGGCGTGACCGCAATCGCCTTCCTTGTCCGGGCGTTCCAGCCTCAGCCCGATTCCGCCGGAACACCACAGTGATCGAATCGCTTTCAGGGTTCGCGGTCTTTCTCCTGCTCGCCTTCCTGCGGGTCCCCCTGGCTCTGGCCATGGGGATCGTCGGCTTTTTCGGTTTCGGGCTGCTGGTGTCGATGAACGCGTCGCTGGCAATGATCGGGCAGGTGGCCTACGAGACCGGGCTGTCCTATACGCTGTCGGTGATCCCGCTGTTCATCCTGATGGGCAACTTCATCGTTCGTGCCCGGCTGGCCGAAGAGATCTATCGCGCCGCCCATGCCTTTGTCGGGCACTGGCCCGGGGGGCTGGCGATGGCGACCATCTTCGCTTGTGGCGCGTTCGGGTCGATCTGCGGATCAGCCATTGCCACCACGGCGACCTTTTGCCGGATCGCAGAGCCATCGATGCGGCAATACAATTACCAGCCGCACCTGATTGCA
Organism: Zhengella sp.; assembly: GCA_041738295.1. Taxonomy (GTDB): domain Bacteria; phylum Pseudomonadota; class Alphaproteobacteria; order Rhizobiales; family Rhizobiaceae; genus Zhengella. The sequence continues at coordinate 13,498 of JBGSQC010000114.1, forward strand.
GGCACCATCGGCGTCGGCGGCACGCTCGGGATCCTGATCCCGCCTTCCATCGTGCTGGTGTTCTACGGCATCATGACCGAGGAAAGCATCGGCAAGCTGTTCATCGCCGGGATCGTGCCCGGCATCCTTGCCATGATCTTCCTGTGCCTCGCAGTCCTGATGGTCGTCACCCGCAATCCCGCTGCCGGGCCCAAGGGAGAACGGTCGGATTGGCCGACCCGCTTGCGTTCGCTGCGGCGGATCTGGGCAGTGGTGCTGCTGTTCGTCACGGTGCTGGGTGGGATCTATGCGGGTGTCTTCACCGCGACCGAAGGTGCTGGCATCGGCGCCGCCGGTGCATTTGCCTTCGCCTTGACGCTCGGCCGCCTGAGCCTGTCGGAACTGCGCGCGGTGCTGATCGAAAGCGCCATGACCACGGCCAGCCTGTTCATGATCCTGATCGGCGCGCTGATCTTCGCCAACTTCGTCAACCTGACAACAATGCCGCGCGACCTCGTGGCGATGATCACGGGGCTCGACGTGCCGCCCTATGTTGTGATCCTGATGATCTGCGCCATCTACATCGTCCTCGGCATGGCGATGGAGGAACTGTCGATGATCGCCCTGACGGTGCCCTTGTTTTATCCCATCGTGATCCAGCTCGGCTATTCGGGCATCTGGTTCGGCATCGTGGTGGTCATCATCTGCCAGATAGGGCTGACCACGCCACCCATCGGCATCAACATCTTCGTGGTGAACTCCATGATCCGCGATCTTTCACTGCGCGAGGCGTTCCGCGGCACCTGGCCGTTCAACTATGCGCTGATGCTGCTGCTGCTGCTGCTGATCTTCGTTCCCGACATCACCACCTTCCTTGTGGACTTCATGAAATGAACGAAGCGCCACCCGACCCCCTGCCTTGGCTGCGCGCCCGTGCCGGACGGTGCCGCAATATCGGCGACC
>JBGSQC010000130.1:0-4760 GCA_041738295.1 Zhengella sp.
TAGATGGACAGCTTGCGCGGCGATCCGGCCATGCCGGTTTCACGCAAATGTTCGCTCTCACGCCGGACGACTTGCGGCATGCCGGCGAGATCGGCGATCATCTGGCCCGATGCACTGCCCGAAAGCTCTTCGAGGATGGGAATGGCAACCATCAGAGGGGCCTCATGGCGCGGCTGGCCGGTACGAGGATGGTCATGGCAATGCCGTGGCGCCGCCAGACCGTCCAGGCCAGCGCGGTGGCTTCCACGGTTATGGCGACGGCGGTGGCGATGGCCGCACCCCACAGGCCCCAGACCGGGATCAGAAGCATGTTGCCGATGATGTTGACGGCCAGCGTGCCGCCATAGACAGCCGCGCAAATGTTCTGGTTGCCTGTCATGGTGAGCAGGCTTTCAGCCGGACCGACCGATGCACGCGCGATCACGCCGATGATCAGCACGAAAAGTAGCGGGTAGCCTTCGGTGAATTCCGTGCCGAACAGGGCGAGAAGGAAATGGCCAAGCACCAGGATGGCAACGCCCATGGCGAGCGATGGCCAGAAGGTCCAGGACACGGTTTCGCGGGCGAATGTCGCCAGCTTCTCGCGGTCGGCATCGGCTGCCAGCGAGGCGTAACGCTGGGCGACACCGGCCTTGACAGCGAAATAGACGAAATGGATCAACGCCAGCACCTTCACGGTGGCGAAATAGACGGCGACATCATGGGGCTGCATGTAGTGGCCGACCATCAGCACATCGGCATTGGTCAGCAGGAAGAAGAAGCTTTCGACCAGGAAGATCGGCAGAGACACCGCAACCCAAAGCCGCATTTCGTAGCGGCGCGGGCCGACTGTGACCTTGCGGTCCATCCAGCCGGTGACCATGATCAGTTGCCCGACGGTGGTCAGGTAGGTGGCGGCGACAGCGGCGATGATGGCAGTCTTGGCGTCAGCCGGGAAGCCTGCCAGCAGTGCGCCGCCCATCATGGCAAGGATCAACACGGGACGGATGAGATAGACCGGCGCAAGGGCGGAAAGCGGCCAGCCATTGGCGCGCGAAATGCCCTGGATCACATCCGACAGCGCGATCATCGGCAGGCAGATGATGCCGAGATAGAAGGGAATGATGTAGTAGCTTTCCATGGAGCCGGACATCAGCCAGACCCCGGCAATGCCGGCGGCAGCGAGCGCTGAAGAGGCAAGCAGCGCCACGAGGCGGCTGGCCAGCAGGATGCCGCGCAGGCGGTCATCATCCTTGTTGGCCAGATATTCCGGGATGTAGCGGATGATCGAGGTGTGGAAGCCGAAGCAGGACAGGTTTCCGGCTATCACCATGGTGACCCAGACCAGCACGTAGATGCCGTATTCGAAGCTTCCCATCCAGCGGGCCAGAAGCACCTGAGAGATGAAGGCGATGGCAGCGGAGATGATGCGGATGGCGAAGGCGACCAGCGACATGCGCCCGGCCTTGCCGCGCTCGTCGCGCGACAGCAGCAAGCCGTCAATGCGTCCCGCCAGCGGCCGCAAACGCTGTGCGACCTGCTCCGGCAAAAACCTGTCAGCCGTGGTTGCAGCCGAAAATCGCACTTTCTTCCCCGGTTCCCGGAATTACTGACCTGTTCTAGCCCAGAGGATTTAAGAAACCGTTGGTTTTACGCAGCTTTGGCGGCTAGAGATTGTCAATAGACGCATCCAATGCACCGCCGAAATCGGCGACCGGCAGACCCAGACCGAAAGACAGACCCTTGTCTCAGCCCATGATCCGCCTGCCTTTTTGGGTCATCTCGCTGCTGCTCGGCATCACGCAAACCATCGGCTACGGCACCATTTACTATGCGTTTGGCGTGCTGGCTCCGGCTATGGCAGCCGATACCGGCTTTTCGGTGCCGGCGGTCTATGGCTTTTATTCGCTGGCGATGGGGGCCGGCGCGCTGGTGGCGCCAAAGGCTGGCAGGCTGATGGACCGGGTCAATCCGGCGCTGGTGATGGCGGGCGGATCGGCGCTTTGCGCCATCCTCATGGCAGGCTGGGCGCTGGTGCCGGGCAAGGCGGCTTTCGTTGCCCTACTGGTTCTGCTCGAACTGGCTTCCGTCATGGTGCTCTACGAGGCGGCCTTCGTGACGGTTGCCCATGTGGCGGGCACGGCGCGGTCGCGCCGCGTCATCACCGGGATAACCTTTGTCGCCGGCTTTGCCTCCACCGTGTTCTGGCCGCTGACCCAGTATCTCTCGGCCAGCATGGATTGGCGCGGCATCATGCTGGCCTATGCCGTGCTGCATGTCGTTGCCGCCATGCCGCTGCATCTGGCGCTGTCAAAGGTGCAGGCTGCACCCGACGAGGAGGCCGTTGACGCAAGCACGCCCTTGGCAGGCGCAAGCGTGGCCGGAAAGCTCGACCGCCATTCAGGGCAAGGGCGGCTGCTCTTCTGGCTGATGCTGAGCGGCTTCTCGGCCATCAGCTTTGTCATCTCGGCGGTTCACCTGCACCTGATCGGATTGCTGGGTGCCATTGGCCTTGGCACATCGGCAGCGCTGATCGGCGCATGGGTCGGCCCGGCGCAGGTGGCTGCCCGCGTGATGGAGTTTTCGCTTGCCAAGCGCACCAGCATCCATTTCCCCTCCATCATCTCGGCAGCCGCCTTGCCGCTCGCCATCGCCGTTCTTCTGGCTGGTGCGCCGGCTGTCACCTTCGGGCTTGCCTTTGCGGTGATCTTCGGGATCGGGCAGGGGCTCGCCTTCGTGGTGCGCGGCGTGCTGCCGCTGCAAGCCTTCGGGCGGCCGGGCTATGGCGCGACCATGGGGCGGATCAACTCGTTCCGGCTGTTCTTTTCGGCCACCGCGCCCTTTGTCGTCTCGCTGGTCATGGCGGGATCAGGGGCGGTTCCGGCTTTCCTGCTGATTGCCGCCGTGGGATCGGCAGGTGCTGTCTGCCTCACCGCCGTGGCCGTGGTGATGGGCCGCGCAAAGGCTGCGTCTTGACGGTGTTTGCCACGCTTGCGGGCTGAACGGCCCATGAACAGGCGGCTCAAAGAGGGTTCAGACGGGCAGGGGTAGTGTCGGGCATCACTTCTTGACCCCGAAAGGAATGCCCCATGACACAGAACCTCACGCGCCGCTCCTTCTTCCGCTCCATCGCTGCCCCGGCGCTTGCTGTTGCAGTTGCCGCTTCCGTCGGCCCGATGGCCCTTGCCACCCCGGCCGCAGCCGAGACCCCGGCCTATTGGCAGGGTCACAAGGAAGGCAAGCGCGTTGGCCGCGAGCACGGCTATCAGGATGGCTACAAGGGAGCTTACATGGCCTCCTATGTGGACGAATTGCTGAACGGCAACCGTTCCAGGAACGGCTACACAACCAGCCAATACAGCACCGGTGACTATGTTCGTGGCTACAAGGTCGGCTACCGGAACGGCTACAAGCTTGGCTACAATTCCGGCAGGAAGAATGGCTCGCATGACGGTCGCGAAGATGCCCGCGACTGGAAGAATGATTATCGCGAAAAAATGCGCAAGTGCATGCAGACCGGCTATTGCGAAGATTGATCCGGGGCAAATCCCTGAAAACGAAAGACCCCGGTGTCACCACCGGGGTCTTTGCCGTTTCACATCAAGGCAACCGGCCCTCGTCAGGCCAGCTTGCCGTGGCAATGCTTGTATTTCAGGCCGGAGCCGCAAGGGCAGGGCTCGGTGCGACCGACCTTGCCCCAGCTGGTGGGATCTTCGGGATTGCGGTCTTCGGGGGCAACCTCGCGGCTGTCGGCAGGGTCGCTGGAGAAATCGGCTTCCATGACCGGGCCGAAATCATCATCGCCTGAGAACAGGTCCATGTGGTGGCCTTCGCCGGCAGGGGCATCGGGCATGGGCTGCTCGGCGGCCTGCTGGACGATTTCCACCCGCATCAGCTGGGCGGTGACCACTTGGCGCAGGTTGGTCAGCATGGCCTGGAACAGTTCAAAGGCCTCGCCCTTGTATTCCTGCAGCGGATCGCGCTGGGCATAGCCGCGGAAGCCGACGACCGAACGCAGATGGTCGAGATTGACCAGATGCTCGCGCCAAAGATGGTCGAGCGTCTGCAGCATGATCGACTTCTCGACATAGACCTGCAATTCGGGTCCGAAGCGCTCAAGGCGCTCATTGGCTGCCTTGTCGGCAGCCTCGGTCAGCCGCTCGACAATGTCGTCCTCGGCAATGCCGTCTTCCTTGACCCATTCGTCAACTGGCATATCGAGGTTGAGATTGGTCATCACGCCTTGTTTCAGGCCTTCAACATCCCACTGGTCGGCATAGGCGCGTTCGGGAATGTGCTTTTCCACCATGTCGGAAATCACGTCGCGGCGCATCTGCGTCACGGTTTCTGAAAGGTTCAGGCCGTCCATCATTTCAAGGCGCTGCTCGAAGACCACCTTGCGCTGGTCGTTCATCACGTCGTCGAATTTCAGCAGGTTCTTGCGGATGTCGAAATTGCGCGCCTCGACCTTTTTCTGCGCCTTTTCAAGCGCCTTGTTGATCCAGGGGTGGATGATGGCTTCGCCTTCCTTCAGGCCGAGCTTCTGCATCATGCCGTCCATGCGCTCGGAGCCGAAGATGCGCATCAAATCATCCTGGAGCGACAGGTAGAATTTCGAGCGGCCGGGGTCGCCCTGACGGCCGGAGCGGCCGCGCAACTGGTTGTCGATGCGGCGGCTCTCGTGCCGTTCGGTGCCGAGGATGTGCAGGCCGCCGGCTGCAACGACTTCCTGCTTGTTCTTTTCGCAGTCGCTGCGGATTTCTTCGAAGATTTCCAGCTTG
>JBGSQC010000328.1:0-8731 GCA_041738295.1 Zhengella sp.
AAGCGGTGAAGCTGCTGCGCGACGATCTGCGCGGGCGGCTTGCCATCGTGCAGCAGGCGCGACCCGAGGACGAAACCCGCGTGCGCGAGGCCTATGTCTCGATGGGCGTTGCGGCGGAGGTTTCGCCCTTTTTCACCGACATGGCGGCGCGCATCGCGGCCTCTCATCTGGTGATTTCGCGATCTGGTGCCTCGACTGTCTCTGAGATTGCGGCCGTTGGCCGGCCGGCCATCCTCGTCCCCTATCCCCACGCGCTTGACCACGACCAGGCGGCCAATGCCGCTGCCCTGATGGCGCAGGGCGGGGCGGAAGTGCATGCCCAGTCAACCCTTGACCCGAAGAAGCTGGCGAGCCTGATCTCCGGCCTGATGCTCGATCCTGATCGCCGGGCGAAGATGGCAGCCTCTGCGCGCGCCACCGGCAAGCCGAAGGCCGCACGCTTGCTTGCCGATCTCGCAGAGGCTATTGCGACGGGCAAACCAGTCACGGATTACACGCAAGGAGCGCGCGCATGAAAATGCCGCAGAATATCGGCCCGGTCCATTTCATCGGCATCGGGGGCATCGGCATGAGCGGCATCGCGGAGGTGCTGCACAATCTTGGCCATGTGGTGCAGGGATCGGACCAATCCGACAATGCCAATGTGCAGCGCCTGCGCGACAAGGGCATCACCGTGCATGTCGGCCACAAGGCGGAGAACCTTGGCAATGCGGAAGTCGTCGTCGTGTCGACGGCGATCAAGAAGAACAATCCGGAAATGATGGCGGCGCGCGAAAAGCTGCTGCCGGTGGTGCGGCGCGCCGAAATGCTGGCCGAACTGATGCGGTTCAGTCAGGCGGTCGCGGTCGGCGGCACCCATGGCAAGACGACGACCACCTCGATGATTGCGACGCTGCTGGATGCCGGCAATCTGGACCCGACGGTCATCAATGGCGGCATCATCAACGCCTATGGCACCAATGCGCGCATGGGCGCCGGCGAATGGATGGTGGTGGAGGCCGACGAAAGCGACGGCACCTTCCTGAAGCTGCCGGCCGATGTCGCCGTTGTCACCAACATCGACCCTGAGCATCTCGACCATTACGGCACTTTCGACAAGGTGCGCGATGCCTTCCGCCAATTTGTCGAGAACGTGCCCTTCTATGGCTTCGGCGTGATGTGCATCGACCATCCGGAAGTCCAGGCGCTGGTCAGCCGCATCGAGGACCGCCGCATCATCACCTATGGCGAAAACCCGCAGGCCGATGTGCGCTTTTCCAACCATCGCATGGATGGCGCGGTGAGCCTGTTCGACGTGGTGATCCGCGACCGCAAGAACGGCACCGTGACCGAGATTCCCGATCTGCGTCTGCCGATGCCTGGCCGCCACAACGTGTCCAACGCCACGGCGGCCATCGCGGTTGCCCATGAACTCGGCATGTCCGCAGATGACATCCGCAAGGGGCTCAATTCCTTTGGCGGGGTGAAGCGGCGCTTCACCAACACCGGGTCCTGGAATGGCGTTGAGATATTCGACGATTACGGCCATCATCCGGTGGAGATCCGTGCCGTGCTGAAGGCGGCGCGCGAGGCCTGCTCGGGCCGCGTGATCGCCATTGCCCAGCCGCATCGCTTCACCCGCCTGCGCGATCTGTTTGATGATTTCGCCGGCTGCTTCAACGATGCCGATACGGTCGGAATCGTGCCGGTCTATTCGGCCGGCGAAGACCCGATTGAAGGTGTCAACGCCGAGACGCTGGTGGACAAGATCCGCGCCGGTGGTCACCGCGATGCGCGGCTGCTGTCCGGCGATACCGACATTGCGCCGATGGTAAGAAGCGTGGCGCAGCCGGGCGACTTTGTCGTGCTGCTCGGTGCCGGCAACATTTCTGCCTGGGCCTATGCGCTGCCCAAGGACCTGAACGGACCTGCCGCCTGATGGGCAAGCTGCTGGTCAATGGCGAGGCGCTGATTGCCAGGCTCGGCAGCAGGCTCGACGGCCTGCGCGGGCGGCTGACGCCGGACGCGCCCATGGACCGCATCACCTGGTTTCGCACCGGCGGACCGGCAGAGGTGCTGTTCCAGCCTGCCGACGAGGAAGACCTTGCGCAGTTTCTGGCCGCCGTGCCGGAGGAGTTTCCGGTGCTGCCCGTGGGCGTCGGCTCCAATCTGATGGTGCGGGATGGCGGCATTCCGGGCTTTGTCGTCCGGCTGTCGGCCAAGGGGTTCGGCGAGTCTGCTGCCGTTTCGGAGACCCGCATCGAGGCCGGTGCCATCACGCCGGACAAGAAGGTGGCCCCCGTGGCGCTGGAGGCGGGTATTGCGGGTTTCCATTTCTACCACGGCATTCCGGGCGCCATCGGCGGGGCGCTGCGCATGAATGCAGGCGCCAATGGCGTGGAGACCAAGGACCGCGTGGTGGAAGTGCGCGCGCTGGACCGCAAGGGCAACCGCCATGTGCTGACCAATGCGCAGATGGGCTACAGCTACCGCCACTCGGACGCACCTGATGACCTGATTTTCACCTCGGCGCTGTTTGAGGGCGAACCCGGAGACCGTGCTGCCATCCAGGCGGCGATGGACGAGGTGCAGCATCACCGCGAGACGGTGCAGCCGGTCAAGGAAAAGACCGGCGGCTCCACCTTCAAGAACCCGGACGGGACATCGGCCTGGAAGGAAGTGGACCGGGCAGGCTGCCGCGGGCTGATGATCGGCGGGGCGCAGATGTCGCCGATGCATTGCAACTTCATGATCAACACCGGCACGGCGACGTCGCATGATCTGGAGGAACTGGGCGAGACGGTGCGCGCGCGTGTTCTCGAAACCTCCGGCATCCGCCTGCACTGGGAGATCAAGCGCCTCGGCCTGTTCAAGCCGGGCCAGGAAGTGCAGGAGTTTCTGGGGCAGATGTTGTAAAAGTTAGATGATTAGTCTTTATATATAATAGTGAAAAATAATTTGTAAGAGATTTGTGGAAATGAATAATATTAACAATCCATTTGTAAGGTATCAAAGCTCCATACAGCTTGCAGCCTTTCATTATATAGTATGTATGAAGGCACAACCGTCGAACGACGATTCTAATATAAAATACAATGGCATGGAGTATTCATTCAAAAATATAGAAATCGCTAATCCTACAGATTTACATGGAAATTTCCAAGTGTGGGCTACTTGTACAATAATTAGATATTTAATTGAAGAATTTTCTATATTTTTATCTGAAAAATACAAAGAGATATATAAGTCAAATGAAAGTATAAAATACAAATTTAATCCAGACAGATTTGAAGGATTTGGTTTAGAAAATCAGCTTAATATTATATTTGAAGTTTCGAAAATAGATAAATTTTGGATCGAAATTTTCATTGCTTTTAATAGAATGCGCAATTGCCTCGCCCACCGAGGTGGTCTGGTTAGCGAAAAAGATTGTAATCAAGCCGGTTTATTAGCTATAAATTATGTAAGTTCTAAATTAATCGAGATATAATCACAAAGTTATTTAAATTATGACGATACAATATTGTCGAAATCAGAAGTTATTATTGTTGCAAATAAAAAGTATCAATCATTGTCAATTCGTAAGACGAAATCTTTCAAAATAGGAGAAAGAATAAATCTTCTGCCAGATGATATTTTTGATATTATATCATCGTTTCAAATGTCTAGTGTGTTATTTTCGAATATCAAATAATGGATGAATTATTCGAAAACATTAAGCCTCTCCGCCACACACCCCGTCAGCAGTTCCGGCGTCTGCGAAAAATCCGTCAGGATCGTCTGCACATGGGTGCGCTGGCGCTCGTCCATGGTGGCAAGTGCCTCGCGCATGGTGGTGGCCTCGGGCGCGAGCAGCGCGATGTAATCGACAGATCCGTCTTTCTGGTTGGACGTGCCATGGACGGCAGCCAGCGTCACGGCGCGGGCGAAGAAGGCAACCACAGGTTCCGGCATCCGGCTGCCCGCCCGCTCGGCAAGGCAGCGCCGCGTTGAAGCCTTGATGGCGCGGCTGGCCGCCACCTCGTCTTGCCGCATGGCGATCGCAAGGCGTTCAACCGATGCGCCTGCCTGCTGGTTGCGGGCAAGGCCGGACACCTCGCCCAGCAGCGAAACGGCGGCAAAAGCCACGGCCACCATGCCGATCGCCAGCCATTTCATCATGCCCATGGATACCACTCCGCAATTTCAGCAAGCTCTCATAGAGCCTGAAACAGATTGACAGCCGGTTAGGGGCGGCAGTGGCCTTTGAACTGATTGGCATCAAGTTTTGGCGGCAGAGGCTTGCCAGCGAATCAAGTCTCTGATTCCTTGGGGTCAGGGGTTTTCAATTTTGAGTCGCGTTTTGCGTACCGGCCGGCGCCGAGCCTCCGGTCAACGCGGTTTCCTTTTGCCGGAAGGGCAGGTTCATGACGAAAAAACATGTGGCAGTGCTGATGGGCGGGTTCTCCTCGGAGCGGCCGGTCAGCCTGTCGTCAGGCGAAGCCTGTGCTTCGGCATTGGAAGCGGAAGGCTATCGCGTGACGCGCGTCGATGTCGGGCGCGATGTGGCTGCCGTACTGGCGGAGCTGAAGCCCGACGTTGCCTTCAATGCGCTGCATGGCCCCTATGGCGAGGACGGCACCATCCAGGGCATCCTCGAATATCTGGAAATTCCCTACACGCATTCCGGCGTGCTCTCCTCGGCGCTTGCCATGGACAAGGAGAAGTCGAAGAAGCTTGCCAAGCTCGCGGGCATTCCGGTGGCGGAATCCCTTGTCATGAACCGCTTCGACTTCAAGTCATCGCACCCCATGAAGCCGCCCTATGTGGTCAAGCCCGTGGCCGAAGGATCGAGCTTCGGCGTCGTCATCGTCAAGGAGGATCAGGCCCATCCGCCGCAGGTCATCACCTCGCCGGAGTGGAAATATGGCGACCGGGTGATGGTCGAGCGATTCGTTCACGGGCGCGAACTGACCTGTGCGGTGATGGGCGATGTGGCGCTTGGCGTGACGGAAATCATCCCGCTTGGTCACGGCTTCTATGACTTTGATTCAAAATACGCTGCCGGAGGCTCAAAACACGAATGCCCGGCAAAACTTTCACCAAATATTTACCAAAAAATACAGACACTGGCGCTCAAGGCTCACAAGGCTGTCGGGTGCAAGGGCGTGTCCCGTTCCGACTTCCGTTACGACGACCGTCATTCCGAAAATGGCGAGATCATCTGGCTGGAAGTGAACACGCAACCCGGCATGACGCCGACGTCTCTGGCGCCAGAACTGGCGCTGAACGCCGGTCACAGCTTTGGCGAGTTTGTCAGTTGGATTGTGGAGGACGCATCGTGTCAGCGTTGAAGCCGGTAACAAGATCAGTCAGGAGCGCCTTCGCCGGCGCGCCAATGTCTGGTTTTGCCGGTGAAAGCTACATGCTGCCGAAGCCGCTGCGCCGCCCGGCGCGGTTCCTTCGCCGCTTGGTGGCAGGCGAAGTGGAAATGCCGCGCCACGGCTTTGCCATCATGGCAGGAACCTATCTTTCGGCAGTCAGCCTCTATGGCGCTGTTCTTGGCGGCCATGTTCCCGGTGTCGTCCAGACGCTTGCGTCGGGCACCGGCTTTGCCATCACCGAGATTGCGATCTCCGGCAACACCGAGACCTCCGAGATCGACGTGATGGGCGCGCTGGAGCTTGACGGCTGGACCGCACTTCCGGGCTTTTCGCCTGCCGCTGCCCGCGAGCGTATTGCCAGCCTTCCCTGGGTGGAAGGCGCAACGGTTCGCAAGATTTATCCCTCCACGCTCCAGGTTCGCCTCGATGAGCGCCACCCCTTTGCCCTGTGGCAGGATGGCGAAACCGTGAAAGTGATCGAGCGCGACGGCAAGGTGATCGCGCCCTATACCAATGGCCGCTTTGCAGCGCTGCCGCTGGTGGTGGGTGAGGGTGCCGAAAAGCGCGCCGACATGTTTGTCTCCGGCATGGCCCGGTTTCCCGAGATTGCTGCTCGCGTGAAGGGCTATGTGCGGGTCGGCGACCGCCGCTGGGATTTGAGCCTCGACAATGGCGTCACCGTCAAGCTGCCCGAAAAGGGCGAACTGGCCGCCGTGCAGATGCTGGCCGGTATCCAGTCGCGCACCGGTGTGCTCGACCGCGACATTGTTGCGCTGGACCTGCGCATTCCCGGACAGATGACCGTTCGCCTTTCGGAAGGTGCAGCCAAGGATCGCGCCGAAGCCGTGGACAAGCTCGTCAAGGACGAGATCAAGCGGGGGCGGCGGATATGAGCATTCTTTCCTCCTCCCGCACGCCTTCTGCCGGACGCACCGGCATCGTCACCGTTCTGGATGTCGGCTCCTCCAAGGTCTGCTGCATCATCGCCAAGCTGTCGCCGCGTGAAGAAGGCGACCTGCTGCGCGGGCGCACCCATGATGTCCGTGTCATCGGCATCGGCCATCACCGCTCCGAGGGCGTGAAGTCCGGCATCATCACCGATCTCGATGCGGCGGAAAAAGTGATCCGCCACGCGGTGGACGCAGCCGAGAGCATGGCCGGCCTGACGGTCGATTCGCTGATCGTCAACGTGTCTGCCGGACGGCTGAAGAGCGAGACATCGTCGGCCACCGTCCATCTGGGCGGCCATGAGGCTGAAGGCGCCGACATCAGGAAGGTGCTGCTGGCCGGCGCCCGCCAGGCGATGGCCGCCGAGCGCAATGTCGTCCATTCGCTGCCGACCGGCTACACGCTCGATGGCGAGCGCGGCATCCGCGATCCGCTGGGCATGATCGGCGACACGCTGGGCGTGAACATGCATGTGCTGACCAGCGATGCGGCACCGCTGCGCAACCTCGAACTCTGCATCAACCGCTGCCACCTTTCGGTGGAGCGCATGGTGGCGACACCCTATGCCAGCGGCCTTGCTGCCCTCGTTGATGACGAAGCGGAAATGGGTGCGGCCTGCATCGACATGGGTGGCGGCACGACGACCATTTCGGTCTTCTCGAACGGGCGCTTCGTCCATGGCGATTCCCTTCCCGTCGGCGGCAAGCATGTGACGCTGGATCTGGCGCGCGGCCTGTCGACACGGCTGGAAGCAGCCGAGCGGCTGAAGGCGATGCATGGTTCGGCGCTGCCGAGTGCAGCCGACGACCGCGACATCGTGACGATCCCGGGCTTGAGCGAAGACGATGGCGAAGAGGGTGGCCAGCAGGTGCCGCGCGCCGTCATGACCCGCATCATCCGGGCGCGCACCGAGGAAATCCTCGAAATGGTTCGCGACAAGCTGAATGCATCGGGCTACGGCGGCGTCGTCGGACGCCGCGTCGTTCTCACCGGCGGCGCCAGCCAGTTGAACGGCCTGCCTGAAGTGGCGCGCCGCGTGCTTGGACGCAATGTACGCGTTGGCCGCCCGCTCGGCGTGGCAGGCCTGCCGGCAGCGGCAAAGGGGCCAGCCTTCTCGGCCGTGGTCGGCCTGATGATCTATCCGCAGATGGCCGGTCTGGAGACCAGTGTCGGCAAGGGTGCGGGGCTGGTGCGCAAGATGAGCGGCACGGGCGGCAGGCTGCAGTGGATGAGCCAATGGCTGAAAGACAGTTTCTGAGATTTTGCGGGGCTGGCTAAGCCCCGGAACCAACAAAGGGGCTGATTGAGCCCCTGAACCAAAAACGGGGCATGACGCTCCAAACCAACGGGCCGCAGCGGCACAGCGGCGAAGAATAGGGCGACAAGGACGAAAACCATGAGCATCAACCTGCAAAAGCCGGACATCACCGAATTGAAGCCCCGCATCACCGTTTTCGGTGTGGGCGGTGGCGGCGGCAACGCCGTCAACAACATGATTTCCGCCGGCTTGCGCGGTGTCGAATTCGTGGTGGCCAACACCGACGCCCAGGCGCTGACCATGTCGAAGGCGGAGCGGATCATCCAGCTCGGCGCGCATGTCACCGAGGGCCTTGGCGCCGGATCGCAGCCCGAGGTTGGCCGCGCTGCTGCCGAGGAATGCATCGACGAGATCATGGATCATCTGTCGGCCACCCACATGTGCTTCGTCACGGCGGGCATGGGCGGCGGCACCGGTACCGGTGCTGCCCCGGTGGTTGCCCGCGCAGCGCGCGAAAAAGGCATCCTGACCGTCGGCGTGGTCACCAAGCCCTTCCACTTCGAGGGTGTGCGCCGCATGCGCATCGCCGACATGGGCATTGAGGAACTGCAGAAGAATGTCGACACGCTGATCGTCATCCCGAACCAGAACCTGTTCCGCATCGCCAATGAGAAGACGACCTTTGCCGATGCCTTCGCCATGGCTGACCAGGTGCTCTATTCGGGCGTTGCCTGCATCACCGACCTGATGGTCAAGGAAGGCCTGATCAATCTCGACTTCGCCGATGTGCGCTCTGTCATGCGCGAGATGGGCAAGGCGATGATGGGTACCGGCGAAGCATCCGGCGAAGGCCGCGCCATGGCTGCTGCCGAGGCCGCGATTGCCAATCCGCTGCTCGACGAATCGTCGATGAAGGGTGCCGGCGGCCTGCTGATCTCGATCACCGGCGGCCGTGACATGACGCTTTACGAAGTTGATGAAGCCGCCACCCGCATCCGCGAGGAAGTGGACCAGGATGCCAACATCATCCTCGGCGCCACTTTCGACGAGGAGCTGGAAGGCGTCATCCGCGTTTCGGTCGTTGCCACCGGCATCGAGAATTCCGGCCAGGCCAACAAGATTGCGCCGACCGAAATCCGCACGGCTGCCAAGTCTCCGGTTGCGGCGCCTACTGCCGCAACCC
>JBGSQC010000330.1:0-12042 GCA_041738295.1 Zhengella sp.
CCCCCTTGACCTTGAGCCAAACCGTCACCGGCAGAACGATTCAATCCGGTCGAAATGTGCTCCAAGGCTCGACTAGGGCGGGTCGACTGAATGGGACTTGCCTTGAGGTGTGTCCGCCGCAGATCTGACCATTCCTGACAAGGCTGCAAACCTCACCGGACAGGCGCTCCAATGACGCCGCCGGAAGCGGTCCCGCTCCTCGTTTGCGATCTGCCGGACGGCCGCTTCGGTCTCCCCTGGTGCCATCCCGGGCAATGCCGGCACAAACTGCTCATGACCTGCTGCCTTGAACTGACCGTCGCTTGTCACTCGTGAGCCTCCGTCTTCGCCAGCCGGGTGGCCGGACGTTCCGCAAATCTTCGCTGATCACGCGCAAGGGTGGACAAGCGGCATCTTGACTCGAAAAAGATGTTCCTGTTTTGTTCACTTCTCTTCAGCGGCCTTTATAAACGGCAGGCAAGGTCGAGAAGGGAGAGCAATGGTGGCTGGAACAGCAAGAAAACAGGAAACAGGCCGCCTCCCGGAAGCGGGAGTTTTGCGGGGAAGTCATCGCCCCAGGCTGCCAACGCAGGCTGTCAGGGGGACCCCTTTGCCCATGGTCGCGCTGGACGCCGAATATGCCATACTGCCACCCCTCAGCCTGCCAAAGCGCAGGGACGAATATGTGATTGCCGTGTGCGACGGCATGATTGACTTGGCCGTTGGCTTGTTTGGCGTCCAGAGCAAGGACCTTCGCTCCACCGACCGCTGCACCTCCCAAATTGCCCGAGTGCGCCAGATTGCCATGTATGTGACCCATGTGGTCCTGCAGCTGACGATGGCTGAAACCGGGACAGGGTTTGGCCGGGACCGCACCACGGTCATCCATGCCTGCCATTTGATCGAGGATCTGCGCGACGACGCCGACTTTGACCGCATCGTTGCGGCCTTCGAGCATCATGCGGCCAGGCTGTTCCGGCTGGAGAAGGGAGCAGACCATGGGTGACAACCAAGGTTCGCAGCCCGGGCTTGGCCAAAGCCGCATACGCCGCTTTCTGGGCCAAGGTCCCGCCAATCTGGAAACCCGCGAAGACGGATCGCTTTTGCTGTCACGCAGCGGCGGCGGCGGCATTGTTGTGGCCGCAGGCGATCTGGCGAAACTGATCGAAAGCGGCACTGTTTCCCGGCGGGGGCCTGACGGGTCTGTCCGCCTTTGCGAGACCGAAATTGCCGCGCTGCCAGCTGGACCAATTCGCAAGCCATCCGTCAATTCGGCGGAATCGCCCATTGATGTTCTCGCCCGGCGCAAGGGTAGGGATGGCAGACCCTGGCTGACTTTCGGCCAGGTCGCGGCGGCAGAACGCTTGCGCGCCGATTTTGAGCGCGCCTGTCTTCAGCCCTCGGTCACCATGAACTGGCGCTTTGGCGAGGCAACCGGTGGATCAGGGGCAGGCGGCGCTGCCGAACTTGGCGACATGGCACTTGCAGCGCGCCGCCGCGTCAATGCAGCCATAGCGGCGGTCGGCCCGGAGCTTTCCGGCCTGTTGCTGGATGTCTGCTGTTTTCTCAAGGGGCTTGAACTGGTGGAGCACGAGCGGCGCTGGCCGGCGCGATCGGCCAAGATCATGCTGGCGACGGGCCTGTCGGCCCTGGCGCGCCATTATTCACCCGAGCCGACCAAGCGCACGGTCGGACACTGGGGAAGTGAAGATTATCGACCGGCAAAGGAGAACTGGCCCGGCGCATCGACGGCACCCGATGCTGTCAGTTGAGCGCGACAGCTGCCTCGTGACGGATACGGGCGATCATCGAGCGCACGCCATTGGCGCGCTGGGGCGTGAGATGTTCGGCCAGCCCGAGGCTGCGAAGCCGCGCTTCCCCGTCAATGGCCAGGATGTCACTGGCCTTGTGGCCGGAATAGAGCGCCAGGATGATGGCGACGAGACCACGCACAATATGGGCATCGGAATCGCCCCGGAAATCCAGCACGGGGTCCGTGCCACCGGACGAAGTCACGCTGATCCACACTTGGCTGACGCAGCCGGAAACCTTGGCAGCATCAGTGCGCGCCTCGTCGGGAAGGGGAGGCAGGTCGCGTCCAAGATCGATCACATATTTGTAGCGGTCTTCCCAATCATCCAGGAAGGCGAAATCGTCGGCAATGGAATCGATGCTTGGAAGGGCGTGTGTCATGCCAGCCATATAGGGCATCTTGGCACCGGATTGAACCGGCGGGTTTCACTTTCCGCGCCAGCCCAAGGAAAAGACGCCGCGGGACAAAGGGAACCAGAGCACTTTTCGACCGGATTGAACCGTTCTGCCGATGGCGGTTTGGCCCAATTCCTGCTGGCTCCGGCTTGACCGTAGATCAGGGTGCCCGAAGAACAGGGCGGCAGAAAAGGATGGCAAAGACGGCGTCAATCCTTGGCGATGCTGCCCGTCATGATGCTGCGGTCCGGCTCGCCCAAGCGGGCATCAAGCGCCTTGTAGGCGACGCGGGCGCTTTCGCGGGCCCTTGCGGCAACCGTTGTGGCAAGTTCCTGTCCACGCTGGCAGACATCGGGCTTGCGCACACAAATATCGCGCAGATCAGCAACCAGTTCGCGCACCGTGAAGACAGCCTCGACCGGGCTGGCAAGGTCCACATGGACAGCATCGCCATTGCGGTCGATCGGCAGAACGAGAAGTATCAGCAGGGCCCAGAAGCCCATGCGCATCAATCCGAACATTGTCTTTGCCCTTTATTCCCTGTGCGGGCTTCACGTTCTTTAGCCGACGCGATTTCCCGATGCCGCCAATCTGCCTGAACAGGTCCGAATCCCGCTTTGAAACGGGAGGGCGGATTTGAGCCAAATCTGCTTCAAATGCGGAATACTAAAGTTTGAAACAAATGGTCGGCGATCAGTAGAGAGTAGCAGATGCGCTAGTGCGGCTGGAAAAGCTTGAAATAACAAGGAATTGCCTTCAGTTTTCACCGACGCGTTCGGGATTGAAACGTCGCATCTGACAAGGAATGAAGGGAAATTCAAACGGTTAACCATGATTGCAAGGCATGTCCCATGCGCCAATCGCAAGCCCCTACGGGCGGGTTCCAGCCATCAGCCTTGACCATTCCTTAAAGCCTTTTCTGCGAAACTGCCTTTCTGAAAAGCGCGCCTGACCAACCGCGGGCGCACCTGCGTACAGAGTATGAGCACGTGAGTGATCCGGTCTTGAACATGGCGACCTGGACAGAGACAGCCGAAGCCTTTGCCGCCCGTTTCATCGGTGCAGGCACGGCTGGTGAAGCGTCGCGCGGCCATGCCTTGCGCCTTGCCACCTGCGTGGCCGGTGCAACTCTGCTTGCCATCCTGACCCTCGCCATTTCCGGACCGGGCCTCTTCGAGATCAATCTGGTCATCGGGGCTTCACTGGTGGCCGCCGCTGCGGGCATCCTGTTCATGGCCGCAATCGTGGTAACACCTGCTTCGGCCGTGACTGCCATTGCCGCACTTCTTGCCGGCGGTGCCCTCGTTGCCGTTCTGGTTGCCATGACCGGCGGGTTTGCCGGACCACTCGCAGCATTTCTTTTTGCACCGGCGCTCGAAGCCTGGTGGGTCCGGCGCAGCCGCAGCGCGCTTCTGGCCGGCCTTGCCGTGTCTGCGGCAGCCGTCGCCATGCAGTTTGCCCTGGCACCTCCGGTTGCAGGCGGCACCTCCGCACTGGCTTCACTTGTTGTTGTTCTTTGGGTTGCCTCGCTCGGCTTGCGCCTTGCCGGCGAAAGCGTCGCCCGTGCCGGCACCCATGCGCGCCATGATGAAGCCGAGGCACTGACAAGCCTGCAGGAAGTGGCAATCCTGACGCTGAAGGACAATGGCGATCTCGATGCAGTGACGCATCATGTGCGCACCATGCTTGGCATTCATCCGGGGCTGTTGCTTGGCTCCGGCCTGTTTGACCGTATCCATATTGCTGACCGCATCGCCTATCTGACCGCGATCGCGGACATGCGCGATGGCGCCCCCCGGTGCAAGGTGTCGATCCGCCTGCGTCAGCCGGCAACCGGCGAAACCGCACAGACACTGTTTCGGGCCTTCTCAATCGAACTGGTGCGTGACCGCACAGGGCTGCTGCGCGGGTTCATGCAGGCCGATGATGTGGCAGCAGGCCTGCGCGAGGAACTCGCTGCCATTTGCGACGAGGCAGCCCTGGTCGATATTGCCAAGAACCGCTTCCTGGCTTCTGTCAGCCATGAACTGCGCACGCCGCTCAATGCCATCATTGGCTTTGCCGACATCCTGCATCAGGAGATGTTTGGCGGTTTTGAGGATCCGCGCCAGAAGGAATATGCCGGCCTGATCTCCAGTTCCGGCAAGCATCTTTTGTCAGTCGTCAATTCCATTCTCGACGTGTCGAAGATCGAGTCGGGCACCTATTCGATTTCATCCCATGATTTCGACTTTGCCGAAGCCGCGGCCATGCCTGTCTCGATGGTGGCCCGCCAGGCCGACGAGAAGCAGATCACGCTCAACCAGATGATCGATCCTTCCTGTGGCGAAGTGCATGGCGACCGCCGTGCCATCCAGCAGATTCTCATCAACTTGCTGTCCAACGCCGTCAAGTTCACGCCTCAAGGCGGATCGGTCACTCTGGGTGCCCGGTCTCATGGCGGCCGTTTTACATTCTGGATCAACGACAGCGGGATCGGCATCCATGCCGACGATCTGAAACGTCTTGGCCAGCCTTTCATGCAGGTCCAGAACGACTACACCCGCCATTTCGAGGGAACCGGCCTTGGCCTGTCGCTGGTCAAGGGACTGGTGAAGCTGCATGGCGGCACCATGGCCATCGACAGCGCTCCGGGCGAGGGCACCTGCGTCACCATCACCTTGCCGGAGGCGGCAGCCGCCGCGCCGGAAGGACCGGTCGTCCAATTGACCGGAAAAACAAAGGGAGAGAGCGATGCGAGCATCCGCAAGATCGCCTGAGCCGGATTATGGCTGGCAGGACATGGCACTCGATACGGTGTCCGCATGCGGGCGCACCATTGCGCGCAATCCCGTTGCCGTCGGCGGAACCACCGCGTTTATGGTGACGCTGTTCTATGTTTCGGCCAATGCCGTCTGGTACCAGCCGCATGCCCACGCCGCGCCGCTGTTCGCCACACGCGACTTTTCCGCCTATCGCCAGCCGGTGCTCGATACTGCCCGCTTCGGCGACCGCGTTAGCCGGATTATCATCCGCGAGGAAGATACCGGCACAAAAACCGCCAAGCCCGCTCCGGCCGTGGTGCAGGGCGATCCGGCGCTGGCAAAGGTGCAAAGCGTTCTCGCCAGCCTGAAGCTCTATGACGGTGCTGTCGACGGCCTAGATGGTCCGCGCACGCGCGATGCCCTCAAGACCTATCAGCGCATCATTGGCCATGCCGAGACCGGCAAGGTGACGCCGCAACTGATGGCCCAGATCGACGGGCTTTCCGGCACCAAGGTGCAGCCGGCGACGGTGTCGGTGGCACCGGACAATGTCGTTCCGCTGCCAAGGCCGGCACCGCGCAACGAGATCATGACCGTGTCAGCGCCGGCCCCGGGTGCCGAGATAACCGCTTCCATTCCCGCGCCTTCACCGATGGTGGAAAAGGTGCAGGCAGGGTTGCGCTCCTTCGGGCATGATCATATCGAGATTGATGGCCGCATCGGTGGCAAGACACGCTCTGCCATCAAGGAATTCCAGGCCTTGTTCGGATTGCCGGAGACCGGTGAGGCCGATGCTCCGCTGGTCGCCAAGATGAAGGAAATCGGCCTCGTCAACTGACCGGCCGCAAGCCGGGAGACGAGCATGCGCTTGACCACGGAATTCTGGGCTTCGGCGCTGGTGCGCCGGGTTTTTGGATCAGGCGGATACGCCGCTGTGCTGCGCCATGGTGCTGACAGCGCTGGCGCACTCTTCCTGATCGTTCGCTCGCGCGATGGAACGGCTTCGCTGTTTGGGCCCGCACCCCAGCAGGTTTACGAGGGTGCCAAGCCGGATGAGCGCCTCTTCACCCTTCTCCACAGCGGGTTGATGCCGGGCGAGGAAGAAGCACGCATGGAACGCGAAATCCGCTTTGACCCCGATCTCTGGATGATCGAGATCGAGCCGGGCAATGTTGCACTTGAAGACCTGATTGTCGTGGCTAAGTCCTGACCGGTCAGCCGGCTTTCAGGATGAATTGGCGCGCGGTGTCCCTGTTGGCTGCGAGGGCCGGGCCATCTTGCCGGACAGCAACGTCTGCCTCGTTCCCGTCAAAGCTTCTGGCTTTAACGTCCTCGAGCCAATCACGGGCTGCGTCCAGGGCAATCGCCTCGTAGCGCGCGCAGAAATGGGCGATGGCATGGGTTGAAAGATAGCGGCCGGGATTGAGGCAGGCTGCAATCTGGAAAGCCTGGGCAACCGGCATGAGGAGACAGCGCAACGCCATGCTGAGACCGGCGGTTCCTTCTCCGGACACAATGTCAGCGGTCATTGGAAAGGGCAGGTCAAGCGCATCGCAAAGCGCTGTTCGGAAGAACTGCTGATTGCCGGAAAGCGCGGTCGGAACCAGCCGTGAAACCAGGACCTCGCGCGAAACCGCAGGAACGGGGGGCAGGGCGGCGGGCTCACTGTTGGCGGCCATCGTGGCGCGCAGGGCGTGGCGGACATCAGCAGCCGAAGCCTTGAGCCGGGGCTGGCTTGCCGCCGTTTCGTCCCCGGAGTTACCATCTCCGTGATTGCGCAACATCAGCGCCAGCAGAGCCCGGATTGACGGATCAAGATCGGCCCGGTTGGAAATGACCCGCGCATGCTCGTTGCCATGGCGCGCAATGATGGTGACGAGGTCCCCGGCCGTCAGCAAAGGAGATTGCGCCAGCACGGGTGCGGCAATTGCGACCGTCTCATTGGCGAGCCTGCGGATGATGTCGGCCGGCGCGTGTGTGTTGGAGGCAAGGACGGCCGCGATATGGCGCTTTGCCTCGTCCGAGACACGATCGTAGAGCGCGTCGGTCAGTTCGCCAAACTGCTGGATGTCGAGTTTTGCCGGACGGGAAAGGGAAGAGAAGGCAGCAGCGGAAGCGCGGATCAGCTGTTCGCTGCGCTGGTTGCCCGATGGCTTTTCAAGCCCGCGGAAATCGAATGCCGTATGACCCATGATCTTACCCGAACACCCTGTGACGCCAGAACAAGGCGACCGATGCCGCCACTCACCACAATTGCACCAAATCCGTTAGCAAGTTGTTAACCCTGGCATGGCCAGATGGGGGCATTCGTTGAAATTCGTTGCGTTCGACTGAGTTCCAGAGGGAAAACAGAAATGGCGACAATTCTTCAGTTCCAGCCGGTCAGAAATCCGGTTGCGACGGCCAGAAGTGGCCTGAAAGCGAAAGTGATCATCTTTCCAGGCGTTCGCTATGAGCGCCGGGACGGACTGAATCCGGTTCAATCCGGTCCTGCGGCATCAACCAAGGGCAAGTTGCCACACTGAGCGGCGGACCAGCCGGTCCTATTCGATGAGCTCGCACTGCGCAGATGCCAGAAAGGCAGCTGCTGCAGCCTTGGCATCTCCGTCCGGCGCAAATGCGCGAAGAACGATCGTGCCCTTTTCAGTTTCCGTTTCCACGAAGATCGAGCGTAAAAACTCCTCCGGCAGATCCTGGCGAAGGTTTATGATCTGTACCGGTGTTCCCACTGCCAGGTCCACCATGCCGCCGGCGGAATTGCGGTCATTGAAACTGTAGATGTTCTCGCCGTTTCCATTGAAGATGGAGACCGACCAAAAGGGTACCGAACCGCTCGCCCGCGCATGGACGAGGCCGTTTTCAAGGGAGAACCGGCAGGCAGACACGGCAAACAAGGGATCTGCATCAGCCAGCACCGGAGCCGCGACCGGATTGGACGCCTTGATGAAGGTAAACTCTGGCCCAAGCCGCGCGAGCCTGCTGAAAGCATCGCCTTCTGCCCGAGAAGGGATCAGCATCAGCACAGCAATGTGGACAATGCCGGCCCCGACAAGGCCGGTGATCAACAGATGAAGGAGCCTAGCCATTGCAGCTCTCCTTCAGGATTTGCGGCATGACGGCTTCCCGGGCGCGGGCAGCGGATGCGAGATCGGTGTCATAGAACGAAAAAACGATGGCCGGGCGGGCGCTTGGCGGAACATGGAGCCAATTGCCGGGCTTTGCTTCATGAGAGACATGAATTCGGATCGACCCGTCCTGACGGTAGATGACGCGGCGCGAGTGCAGCAGGGACGGCAAGACGCCATCGGCTGCTTGGCCAGTCGAGACATTGCCGCGCAGGGTCCAGAGCCTGGACGGCGGGATTTGCCCCTCGATGACATAGCTGCAATCACCGCTTAGCGATGCCCCAGCCGAATCGCGCGTGGCGGTAAAGACAAGGCCTTCTCCCGCACCCAGCGGCAATTCACCATTGCGGGCAATATGCGCCTTTGAATAGGGATCGCCGGCAGGCGTTCCGGCCTCCGGATAGGCAGTCCACGCACCCACGGTAATCGAGCCGGGCCTCTGGGCTGTCTCAAGGACGGAATGAACGCTCCATATCCCCAAGCCAAAGGCAAGGGCGACGATGGCAATGGTCTGGGCAAGCACTCTGATCATCGCGTCAGGTCAACGCACCGGCAGGGCTTTGCCGGGCTGCTCACGGACAGCTGAAACCTTGGTCGTGTCCTGCGGGCCGGGAACCGGCTTGGCTGCCTTGAAAGCTTCATGGATGCCGTTGAGGATCCGGATGGTTTCTGCTGACAGGATCAGCGGCCGTTCCGGTTGCACCGGGGCAGCATCATCAGGTTTTGCAGGTTCGCCGCTGACGGGCTTTTCGACGGCATCGGGTATAGGCCGGTTCGCGCCCGGGATGGGCTTCAGTTCGACGTTCTGATGCGCATAATCCATTACGCGCTTCCAGGTCATGGCGGGAAGAGAACCGCCCGTCATTCTGTTAGTCGGCGAATAATCGTCGTTACCCATCCAGACAGCTGCGATGTAGTTACCCGTAAATCCGACGAACCATGCATCGCGGTAGGATTGCGTGGTGCCGGTCTTGCCGGCTGCCGGCGTCATCGTGAGGGCCGCGCGCCGTGCCGTACCCCATTCGGGGATCTGGACCAGGATCGAGTTCATGGCGAAGGTGGATTTTTCGCTGAGGACCCGCTTCTTCTCGGGCAGGTCGGTTCCTGCGTCGAAAATCACTTCGCCCGAATGGTTCATCAGCTGGGCGATGGCGTGGCGCGTGCCGGCATAGCCGCCATTGGCAAAGACCGTGTAGGCCGTCGCCTGATCCATCACCGTCATGCCCGAAATGCCGAGCGACATGGTCTTGTGCGTCGAGATCTCGGACTCGACGCCCATCGCCTCGGCAAGCGTCTTGACCGTCTGCGCCCCTCCCGGAATGTGCTCCTTGAGCAGGCGCACAGGAACCGTGTTGAACGATTTCACCAGCGAGGTGGTCAGCGGAACGCGGCCCGCATAGCTGTGGGCATAGTTCTGCGGCGACCAGGTTCCCCACGAAATCGGCGCATCCGGGACAATCGTCTCGGGCGTCAGGCCGGCTTCCATCGCGGCGGCAAAGATGTAGGGCTTGAACGACGAGCCGGTCTGGCGGCTCGCACGGGTCGCACGGTTGAACTGGCTTTTGCCATAGTCCCGGCCGCCGACAATGGCGCGAACCGCACCATTGGCCTCGATCAGAACCAAGGCACATTCCTCTACGCCGTAATCCTTCCCGAACTGCCGCAAATGGAACTCGCAGGATTCCTCGGCAGTTTTTTGCAGTCCGAGGTCAAGCGTGGTGCGCGCCACGAAGGAGTGGTTCGTCAGCCCCTTTTTCTGCGCAATGTCCTTCACTTGCTCGAAGGCCCAGTCCAGATAGTAGTCGGCGGTTTCAAGGCCATCGCGTTCCACCGGCGTGGCCGGTGTACGGCGTGCGGCCACCACCTGGCCTTCAGTCAGGAATTCGCCTTGCACCATGTTCGTCAGCACCTCGTTGGCGCGCGCACGCGCCGCCGGAAGGTTCACATGGGGGGCGTATTTGGCTGGCGCCTTGAACAGTCCGGCCAGCATGGCGGCTTCGGCCAGGCTGAGGTTCTTGACCTCTTTCTTGAAATAGAAATCGGCAGCTGCCGCGATGCCGAAGGTGCCGCCGCCCATATAGGCGCGGTCAAGATAGAGCTGGAGGATTTCCTTCTTCGTCAGGTTGGCTTCGAGCCAGAGCGACAGGAAAGCCTCCTTGACCTTGCGTTCCAGCGTGCGCTCATTGGAGAGAAACAGGTTCTTGGCCAATTGCTGGGTGAGGGTGGAGCCACCCTGGACAACGGCATTGGCTCGCGCATTTTCAAACATGGCACGCGACAGGCCGAGCACGTCGATGCCGAAATGGTGGAAGAAGCGCCGGTCTTCCGTTGCCAGCACGGCATTGATCACATGGTCCGGCATTTCCGAGACGGGCACGGAATCGCGCTGGAGAATGCCACGCTTGCCGATTTCCTGGCCATAGCGATCAAGAAAGGTGATCGAGTAGTCGTCTTGCGCGCGCCAGTCCTTTGAGGTTTCCTCGAAGGCAGGCAGGGCAAGCGCCAGCATCACCACGCTGCCCGCTGCACCAAGGGTGAACCCTTCCGACAGCAGTTCTGCTGCGCCGCGCCGCCAGCCGGAAACATGGAACCGGCGGAAGAAAATCGTAACGTTCTCCCAGAAACGCGACAGCGCAAAGCCGGCCTCGTAGAGCGCCGTATCAAACCATGCGTCGATCTCAAGGAGCCGTGACGCCTTGGGAGCCTTTGACTGACGCTTTTCAAAAGGGTTCTTCATGGCTCGCTTCAGCTCGTGCCGCGCTCGAAAGCCCACACTAAGGGACTACGCCTTTTCCGGTATTTGCGGCCGGTCGGCAAGTGATTTGCAGCACAATGGTTGATGGTGCGCCGCTTGACCGCTGACCGTGACAAAAACGCATCCCCATTTGATCCACACCGTACGGTGAAATGCTATAGTTTGTCCATGGTCGCAGAGGTGCCGCTTCACCAGGCAACACCCTGCAATCCCACCTTTTTTCAAGAACACAGGTCCACGCATGAATGACGTTCCGCACGGCGCGGAGGCGCAGCCTCCGGCTTTCCCTTTGCCCCTGAAGAAGAAAGGCGGGCGCCCGCCGCTGCTGCATCCGACGCCTGAGACCCTTGACCGTGTGCGGGAATATGCCTTGCGGACGGCCAACATGACCGATGCGGCAACCGCGTTCGGCGTCTGCACTGACACTTTTGCATACTTTCTCAAGCGCGAAGGGGAAGCCTTGGCGGTCTGGAAAGAAGGGCAGGCCGAGCGTATCCGCATCCGCCGCGAGATTGCCGAACGGCAACTGGCTGCCACTGCTGCCGAAATGCCGCCACCCGCGTCACCTCCCGGCCCGGGCGAATCCTGCCCGACCTGCGGCCAGGCGGTCTCGGGCCCTGAAACCGTCACGCTAACCCAAGCGGAGATCATGCATGCCGCCAGCCAGTTCGACCAGCTCATCGATCGACATCTGGCCGCCGGCAAAGCTCCGCGCGGCTCGCGCAGTCGCAAACCCGCTGGCAAAGGCAAACGCCTTCCATAGATGGCCGCTTGTTGGCCGCGCCAACCAGCGCCCTCCGTCTGGCGATTGGTCGGTTTGGCTCATTCTGGCCGGTCGTGGTTTCGGCAAGACACGGGCTGGTGCCGAATGGGTGCGCGCCCAGGTGATGCAAGGGGCCAGGCGCATCGGCCTGATCGCGCCGACGGCTGCTGATGCCCGCGCCGTGATGGTGGAAGGCGAAAGCGGCATCCTGAATGTCTGCTGGCCGACGGACTGCGACACTGCAGGCCGCACCACCGGCCGTCCGGTGTTCGAGGTGTCACGCCGCCGCCTTGTCTGGAAAAACGGGGCACAGGCGACCCTCTATTCTGCCGAGGAGCCCGAGCGCCTTCGCGGACCGCAGCATGATGCGCTGTGGTGCGATGAGCTGGCAGCTTGGCGTAATCTTGAATACGCTTGGGACATGGCACGGTTCGGGCTGAGACTGGGGGACGATCCGCGCACGCTGGT
>JBGSQC010000231.1:0-10523 GCA_041738295.1 Zhengella sp.
GCGCGGGGCAGCCAAGCTGGAGCTTGCCCATGGCTATCTGGTGGAGCTGGACGCGGAAGGCTTTCCGCTGGAGCGGTTCTGGTCGCTGGCCTGGAGCCCGCGCCGCCGCCTGTCACGCGCAGCCGAGGCTTTGCGGGACAGCTTCAGGGACAGCAGTCCGGCCGCCCGTTCCGGATCCTAGAACTTCCGGAAGAACCGCGTCTGATCGAACATCACTTCAAGGTCTTCCATGCGCTTGCGGGTGGTCTCCCAGTTCTGCTCCTGAACCTGTGCGATCATGATTTCGGCCAGCAGCATGGTGGTGATGCCGCTGTCCCAGGCCGATGGCACGGCGATGTGGTTGCGCAGCGTGATTTCCGCATGCTGGGAAACCGGTGAGACCCACTGGTCGGTGAAGAGGATGATGCGCGCGCCACGCTGGTGGGCTGCATCTGCCAGCCATAGTGTCGCGTTCTCGTAGCGGCGCACGTCGAATACCACCACCACATCGCCCGGCTCCAGGTTCAGCAGATAATGCGGCCAGGCATTGGTGTTGGAGGGGATTTGCACCACCCGGTCGCGGATGACCTGCATGTGCAGGAAGAAATAATCCGCAATCGTGCGGGTGATGCGACCGCCCACCACGAACACCCGCTTGGTCGTATCGGCCAACATGGCGCTCGCCGCATCGAACTCCGCCATGTTCAATCCGGCCATGGTCTGGCCGATATTGTCGATGACCGCGCGGGTGAAGCGGTTGACGAGATGCTCTTCCGGGGCCTCGTCCACCCAGTTCTGCCGCTTGGTGAGCGGGCTGGAAATCTTCTGGTCCAGCTCTTCGCGCAGCGCTTTCTGGAAATTCGGGAACCCGGCAAATCCGAGCTTTTGCACCAGCCGCGCAACAGTTGGGGTTGATACGCCGGCTGCTTCCGCCAGCGTGGTGATCGTGCCCAGACCTGACACCGGATAGTTATGCTCAATGACATCGCTCAGCTGCAGCTCCGAGCGCGTCAGGGTGGCGGCCTGCGCCTTCAGCCTCTCCTGCACCGTGGTCTTGGCCATCGCTTTCCCCCGAACGAAACCCTCATCTGCACAGAATATAGACACTGTGAAAGCGGGTGAAGATATTTTTACATTTGCCGCTTGACGGCGAAATCGGTCCTGAAGGATGATCCTTGCCGAGGCTGCATTCAAGGCAGGAACGAGCCATGGCGCAAGGCGAGGGCAGGGTGGCGGAAGTGGTGAACCCGCAAGGGTCGCATCCGGTCGTCCTTGTCTGCGAGCATGCCAGCCACTTCATTCCGCCGGCCTATTCCGGGCTTGGAGTTTCAGCCGAAGTGGCCCTCAGCCATGTCGCCTGGGATCCCGGAGCCAGCGAGATCGCCGAAGAAATGTCCCGCCTGCTGGATGCGCCGCTGGTGCGCGCCTGCGTCTCCCGCCTTGTCTATGATTGCAATCGCCCGCCCGAAGCGCCCGATTGCGCGCCGGCCCGCAGCGAAGTTTTCGACATTCCGGGCAATGCCGGGCTGGACGATGCCGGCCGCATGGCGCGCGCAGAAGCGTTCTATTTCCCCTTCCGTGACCTTTTGGCGGAAACACTGGCCGCGCGTTCCGTTGCCCCCGTCATTGTCACCATCCACACTTTTACGCCGGTCTATTTCGGCAAGCAGCGTGCGGTCGAGATCGGCATCCTTCACGACGACGACAGCCGGCTGGCCGATGCCATGCTGGCGGTGGCGAACGGCCATGACATCCGCCGCAACGAACCCTATGGCCCGGCTGACGGCGTCACTCACACGCTGAAGGTCCATGGGCTGGCCAATGGCTGGCTGAATGTCATGATCGAGGTGCGCAACGATCTGGTGCGCACGCCCGAAGCGGCGCATGCCATCGCGCGCGACCTGACGGCCTGGCTGGAAGCTGCCCTTGCCACGCTTTCGGCTGACACAAAGCGCGAGGCGCGGGCATGACCGGGTTGCGCCGCTTCATTTCCGTTGTGGACGGGATCAACCACCGCATCGGCCGCATCGCCATGTATGTGATCTTTGTCATGATGGCGATCCTGCTCTGGTCAACCGTCAGCAAGCTCTCGTCAGCGCCGTCGCAATGGACGCTGGAAGCCGCGCAATTCGCGATGATCACGTATTTTTTCCTGGGCGGACCGCTCGCCATCCAGATGGGCGCCCATGTGCGCATGGACCTGTTCTACGAGAACTGGTCGCTGCGCAAAAAGGCCATGGTCGATGCCGTCAGTGTCATCTGCCTGCTGGTCTATCTGCTCGTCCTGCTCTGGGGCGGCATCAGTTCCACAGCCTATTCGCTCGGCCATTTCGGCGGTGATCCCTTCGGCTTCTTCATCGGTCTGGTCACCGGCGAAGAGAGCATCGGCACCATCGAGCGCAGCCGCACGCTCTGGCGCCCGTATCTGTGGCCGATCAAGGCGATGATCTGCTTCGGCGTGGTGCTCATGTTGCTGCAGGCGCTGTCGGAACTGTTCAAGGACATCCTGCGGATCAAGGGTGAGGAAATCTGAGCATGTCCTACGAGATGATCGCGCTCCTGATGTTTGCCTCCATGATGGTACTGCTGTTCTCCGGGCAGCGCGTCTTCGGGGCCATCGGCTTCGTTGCCGTCATCGCCGCCATGGCGCTGTGGGGCGAACGCGGCGGCTTTGACATCGCCTTTGCCCAGGCCATCAAGCTGATGCGCTGGTATCCGCTGCTTACCGTGCCGATGTTCGTCTTCATGGGCTACATCCTGTCGGAAAGCCGCATTGCCGACGATCTTTACCGCATGTTCCATGTGTGGATGGGCGGGCTGCCGGGTGGCCTTGCCATCGGCACCATCGGCCTGATGGTGCTGATCTCGGCAATGAACGGCCTGTCGGTCGCCGGCATGGCGATCGGTGCGACGATCGCCCTGCCGGAATTGCTCAGGCGCGGCTATGACAAGGTGATGGTGACCGGTGTCATCCAGGCGGGCAGTTCGCTCGGCATCCTTGTGCCGCCCTCCGTGGTGCTGGTGCTCTATGCGATGATCGCGCGCCAGCCGGTCGGCCAGCTCTGGCTGGCGGGCATCGTGCCCGGCCTGATGATGGCCTCCATGTTCATTGTCTACATCGCCATCCGCTGCAAGTTGAATCCGAAGCTCGGCCCGGTGTTGAGTGCCGAGGAGCGTAACATCCCCCGCGAGGAGAAGATGCGCCTGCTGCTCGCCGGCCTGCTGCCGCTTTTCATCTTCTTTGCCATGATGGTGCCCTTCGTCATGGGCATCACCTCGCTGGTGGAAAGCTCCGCCATCGGCGCCATCACCGCCTTCCTCGCCGCGCTGTTGCGCCGCCGCATGACATGGGCCGTCTTCGAGACCTCGGTCAAGAACACGCTCGGCATCACCTGCATGTTCATGTGGATCATCCTCGCCGCACTCGCCTTCGGCGCGGTGTTTGACGGGTTGGGCGCGGTCAAGGCCATTGAAAGCCTCTTCACCGACAAGCTTGGGCTGTCGCCCTGGATGATCCTCATCCTGATGCAGCTGACCTTCATCCTGATGGGCACCTTCCTCGATGACACAGCCATGCTGGTCATTGTCGCGCCGCTCTTCATTCCGCTGGTCGGCGCGCTCGGCTTCGATCTCATCTGGTATGGCGTGCTCTACACCATCACCACGCAGATCGCCTACATGACACCGCCCTTCGGCTACAATCTCTTCCTGATGCGCGCCATGGCGCCGCCGGAGATTGCGCTGCAAGACATCTACCGCTCCATCATCCCCTTCGTGCTGGTGATGGTGCTGGCTTTGGTTCTCATCATGGCATTTCCGCAGATTGCCCTGTGGCTGCCGGAACTGGTTTACGGGAAATGAGCGACATCAAGAAGCGCTTCATGATCGACTGAGGTGAACAAATGACCAGAAGAAAGGGAGTACCAGCATGACGACGACACGACGTACATTCCTCAAGGGCGCGGCGATTGCCGCTCCCGTTGCAGCACTGGCCGCTCCGGCCATTGCCCAATCCAAGATCAAGTGGCGCCTCCAGACCTATGCGGGCGCGGCACTTGGCGAACATGTCATCAAGCCGGCCGTCGACGCGTTCAACAAGATCGCCGGCGACCAGATGGAGATCGAGCTGTTCTTTGCCGACCAGATCGTCCCCACCGGCGAACTCTTCCAGGCCATGCAGCGCGGCACCATCGACGCCGTCCAATCGGACGATGATTCCATGGCCTCGCCAACCGAAGTCACCGTCTTCGGCGGCTATTTCCCCTTCGGTTGCCGCTACTCGCTGGATGTACCGGTGCTGTTCAACAAATACGGCCTGAAGGAAATCTGGGAAGCCGAATATGCCAAGGTCGGTGTGAAGCACATTTCCGCCGGCTCCTGGGATCCGTGCCACTTTGCCACCAAGGATCCGATCAACTCGCTGGCCGACCTCAAGGGCAAGCGCGTCTTCACCTTCCCCACGGCCGGCCGTTTCCTGTCGCAGTTCGGCGTGGTTCCGGTCACGCTTCCCTGGGAAGACATCGAAGTCGCCGTGCAGACCGGCGAACTCGACGGCATCGCCTGGTCAGGCATCACCGAGGACTACACGGTGGGCTGGGCTGACGTGACCAAGTACTTCCTCACCAACAACATTTCCGGCGCCTGGATCGGCCACTTCTTCGCCAACATGGACCGCTGGAACGAGCTGCCCGACAATCTGAAGGAATTGATGTCGGTTTGCTTCGAGCAGAGCCACTATTACCGCCAGTGGTGGTATTGGGGCGGCGAGTCCGATCTGCGCGTCAACGGCACCAAGCTGCAGCTGACCACCATTCCCGATGCCGAATGGGCAACCGTGGAGCAGGCTGCGGTGAAGTTCTGGGACGAGATCGCAGCCGAATCCGAGACAAAGGCCAAGATCGTCTCTATCTTCCGCAAATACAACGAGGACATGGCCAAGGCGGGCCGTCCGTACCGCTACACCTGACCGCTTTCCGGTCTGACAACCTGCGGGGCAGTTCTCTGCCCCGCAGCGCCGTTCAAAGGGGGGATTGCCTGGAATGACTGCACCGCTGAGTTTTGCCGACCTGAAGAAGCGCGCCGCCGACGGCTCCATAGACACCGTGCTCGTCTGCATGGTGGACATGCAGGGCCGCCTGATGGGCAAGCGCTTCCATGTGATGAACTTCATCGAAAGCGCCCATGAGGAAACCCATTGCTGCAACTATTTGCTGGCAACCGACCTCGAAATGGCGACGCCGGACGGCTACGCCTCCACCAGCTGGGCGGCGGGCTATGGCGACTATGTGATGAAGCCGGACCTGACGACCTTGCGTCCCGTGCCCTGGCTCGAAGGCACTGCCATGGTGCTTTGCGACATCCTCGACCATGACACCCATCAGCCTGTTTCCCATTCGCCGCGCCAGGTATTGAAGCGTCAGATCGACCGGCTGGAGGCGCTGGGCTTTGATGCCATGATGGCGACCGAACTGGAATTCTTCCTGTTTGCCAAGCCACTCGACCAGCTGCGCCGCGAGGGCTACCGCAATCTCGAACCGATCAGCGGCTACAACGAGGATTACAACATCTTCCAGACGACCAAGGAGGAGCATGTGATGCGCACGGTGCGCAACACGCTCTATGCCGCCGGTGTCCCCATTGAGAATTCCAAGGGCGAGGCCGAGGCGGGTCAGGAGGAACTCAACATCCGCTACGCCGATGCGCTGGCCTGCGCCGACCACCACTCGATTGCCAAGCACGCAGTCAAGGAAATCGCCTGGCAGAAGGGCCATTCGGCCACCTTCCTGCCCAAATGGCATCATGCCCGCGTCGGCTCCGCCGCCCACATTCACATGTCGCTGTGGAAGGACGGCAAGAACGCCTTCCACGACAAGGCCGATGGCCTCGCCATGTCGCCGCTGATGCGTCATTTCCTGGCCGGCGCGCTGGCCTATGCCAGCGACTGCACCTGGTTCTTTGCGCCTTACGTGAACTCCTACAAGCGTTTCGCCAAGGGCACCTTTGCGCCGACCAAGATCGCTTGGTCGGTCGACAACCGCACCGCCGGTTTCCGCCTTTGCGGCGCCCATACCAAGGGCGTGCGCGTCGAATGCCGCATCCCCGGCTCCGACATCAACCCCTATCTCGCCCAGGCGGCCGTGCTGGCGGCAGGCATTGCCGGCATCGAGCAGAAGCTGGAACTGGAAGCCCCTGTCGGCGGCGACCTATACGACAACCGCAACGTTCCCCACATCCCGCGCACGCTGGGTGAGGCAATTGGCGCGCTTCACGGCTCGTCCATGTTGCGCCAAGCCATGGGCAACGATGTGGTGGACCACTACTCGCGCTGTGCGCGCTGGGAACTGGAAGAATTCGAACGCGTGGTGACCGATTGGGAAATCGCCCGCGGCTTCGAGAAGGCATGAAGGATATCATGAGCAAGACGATCAAATGCATTTCGCCGATTGACGGCTCGGTCTATGCCGAGCGGATGCCCTTGGCGCTGGACGCTGCCCGCGCGGTGATGAAGACCGCCAAGGAGGCACAAAAAGCTTGGGCCGCGCGCCCGCTGGCCGAGCGCCTGGAATTCGTGCGCAAGGCGGTGGATTTTGTTGGTGCCACGCGCGACCGCATGACCACCGAACTCGCCCACCAGATGGGCCGCCCGACCCGCTACGGTGGGGAATTCGGCGGCTTCAAGGAGCGCTGCGACTACATGGCGTCGATTGCTACCGACACGCTCGCCCCGATGGTGATCGAGGACAGTGCCGCGTTCCTGCGCAAGATCGAGCGCGAGCCGCATGGCGTCGTCCTCGTCGTCGCGCCTTGGAACTATCCCTACATGACGGCGATCAACACCATTGCCCCGGCGCTGATGGCCGGCAACACCGTGGTGCTGAAACACGCTGCCCAGACCATTCTTGTCGGCGAGCATCTGGCCGATGCCTTCAAGGCGGCTGGCCTTCCCGAGGGCGTCTTCACCAATGTCGTGCTCGATCATGACACCACCGCGGCCCTGATTGCCGAGCGCTGCTTCGGCTTTGTGAATTTCACAGGCTCCGTTGCCGGTGGCCAGGCGATGGAACGCGCAGCCGCCGGCACCTTCACCGCCGTCTCCACCGAGCTTGGCGGCAAGGATCCGGGATATGTGCGCGCCGACGCCGATCTTGACCGCGCGGTCGATGTGCTGATCGACGGTGCCATGTACAATTCCGGCCAGTGCTGCTGTGGCATCGAGCGCATCTATGTCCATGAAAGCCTCTATGACGCCTTCGTGGAAAAGGCCGTGGCGCTGGTGAAGGGCTACAAGCTCGGCAATCCGCTGGACCCCGACACCACCATCGGCCCCATGGCCAATGTGCGCTTCGCGCGTGAAGTCCGCGCGCAGATTTCGGAGGCGGTTGCGGCCGGTGCCATCGCTCATATCCCGGTGTCGAATGCCGATGATGGCGCGGCGTACCTCACCCCGCAGGTGCTGACCAATGTCGACCACACCATGCGCATCATGCGCGACGAGACCTTTGGCCCCGCTGTCGGCATCATGAAGGTGAAGGACGACGAGGAAGCCATCGCCCTGATGAACGACAGCCAGTACGGCCTGACCTGCTCGCTGTGGACCAATGACACCGCCAAGGCCGAGGAGATCGGTCGCAGGCTGGAGACCGGCACGGTCTTCATGAACCGCTGCGACTATCTTGATCCGGCGCTGTGCTGGACCGGCTGCAAGGACACCGGACGCGGTGGCGGCCTGTCGGTCATCGGCTTCCACAATCTCACCCGTCCCAAATCCTACCATTTGAAGAAGCTGAACACATGAACCTCAAGGGCAACTGGAACTATCCCACTCCCATCCGCTTCGGCGCCGGGCGCATCGCCGAGATCGGCGATGCCTGCAAGGCCGCCGGTATCACCCGTCCGCTGCTGGTCACCGACCGCGGCTTGGCCTCCATGGCGATCACCACGCGAACGCTCGACCTGATGGAGGAGGCCGGCCTTGGCCGCGCGATCTTCAGCGCGGTTGATCCCAATCCCTCCGACATGAACGTCGAGGAAGGCCTCAAGGCCTATCGCGCGGGCGGCTATGACGGCGTCATCGCCTTTGGCGGCGGCTCCGGCCTCGACCTTGCCAAGACGCTGGCCTTCATGGCCGGCCAGACCCGACCGCTTTGGGATTTCGAGGATGTCGGCGACTGGTGGACCCGCGCCGACCCCAAGGGCATCCACCCAATCGTCGCCGTTCCGACCACCGCCGGCACAGGCTCGGAAGTCGGCCGCGCCAGCATCATCACCAATTCGCAAAGCCACGAAAAGAAGATCATCTTCCACCCGAAGATGCTGCCTTCGGTCGTCATCTGCGATCCGGAGCTGACCGTCGGCATGCCGAAATTCATCACGGCAGGCACCGGGCTTGATGCCTTTGCCCATTGCGTGGAAGCCTATTCCTCGCCCTTCTACCATCCGCTGAGCCAGGGCATCGCGCTCGAAGGCATGCGCCTTGTGAAGGAGTATCTGCCGCGCGCCTATGCCGACGGCACGGACCTTGAGGCCCGCTCCCACATGATGAGTGCGGCGGCCATGGGCGCCACCGCCTTCCAGAAAGGCCTCGGCGCCATCCAT
The DNA here is from genome assembly GCA_041738295.1 of Zhengella sp. Taxonomy (GTDB): domain Bacteria; phylum Pseudomonadota; class Alphaproteobacteria; order Rhizobiales; family Rhizobiaceae; genus Zhengella. The sequence goes on from JBGSQC010000231.1 coordinate 8,575, forward strand.
GCCATCAGCCATCCGGTCGGCGCGCTCTACAACACCCACCACGGCACCACGAATGCCGTCTGCATGCCGGAAGTGTTGAAGTTCAACGCGCCGCTCATCCGTGAGCGTTTCGGCCCGGCGGCTGCCTATCTCGGCATTTCCGGCGGGTTCGACGGTTTCTGCGCCTTTGTGGACGAATTCAACGCGTCCTTCGCCATCCCGAAGACCCTGACGGCTCTCGGCGTCACCAATGTCGATCTGGATTCGCTGACGGCTGCCGCGCTGCGTGACCCCAGCACCGGCGGCAACCCGGTGGAGATGACCTTCGACAACACCCGCGCGCTGATTGCCGCCATGCTGTGAGGCGAGGGATCTGCTGAGCTGTTTCCCCTACAGAAAGGGCGTCCGGACTACCCCGGACGCCCTTTTTCGTTGGCCTCATGTCAGCCGCGCGGCAGCACGCGCGTCGGGCGATCCCCTTGCGGGTTTTGTTGCTTCTGATCCCTTCGTTCGAGCTTCACGCATTGGCCAGACCGGGGATCGCGGATGGTTCCGCGCGGGCACCTTTCGCGGCCAACGCATTTGCCGTTTACCAGCACTTCGCCGCGCTGGCACTGGCGCTGCGTTTCGACGCAGCGATTGCGCTTGGCATCAAAGACCATCGGCGGACGGCAGACGGGGCGCACCTGCTCGCACTGGCCTGTTTTCGGATTGAACTCCGTGCCCCGGCGGCAATCAGGCCGGTCCACTTCGCAACGGCCGGAACGCGGATTGAACTCGGTGCCGCGCTTGCAATCCGGGCGGACCACTTCACAACGGCCTGACCGCGGGTTGAACTCGGTACCGCGCTTGCAGTCAGGGCGCACCACTTCGCACCGTCCGGAACGTGGATTGAACTCTGTTCCACGGCGGCACTCGGGAATGACGGCCTCGCAACGGCCCGTGCGGGTGTTGAATTCGGTTCCGCGCTTGCAGTCCGGGCGAACGACTTCGCACTTGCCGGAGCGGGGATTGAACTCGGTGCCACGGCGGCACTCCGGAATGATTGCCTCGCAGCGCCCTTGCCGCGCATCAAGCTTCGTTCCGCGCGGGCAGACGCAGGCCGTGTCCGAAACTTTCACAGCGCCGCCAAACCGGCAAACGCAGGAATTGCCACGATCCACCGTTGTGGACGGATCGCAGGACGGTCCCTTCGGCGGAAGGACAACAACAGGCGGCTGTGGAGCGGCGGGCTTGATCACAACTGGCGGCTTGGCCACGGGCGGTTTGGCTATGACAGGCGGAAGAACCACGGGCGGCTTGGGTGCTGGCGGTGGCGGCGCGGCAGAGAGCGGCAGCGGGCTGCACGCCTTGATGTCGGGCACGAAGAACTGGATGATGCCGGTGCAGCACAAGTCGGTTCCGGGAAAGGCACCGGGGCCGAAACCGGCCACCGTGCCGATCAGCGAGACGGTCGTTCCCTGGGTTGCTCCGGTGATTGTATACGTCCGGCTGCCGTCAAAGGGGGACACGAAGGACGGATTGATCGAGACGCCCGGCGTCAGCGAACCCAGTTCGAGTTCCGGCGAAGGAATGCCGGTCAGCGTCACCTTCACCACGCCGGCATTGCAGGAAACCTTGGGTTCCAGCTTCAGGCACATGTCCGGCAATGCGGCCATCGATGACGCGGCTGCCTGCAGCAGCAGGGCCAGGGCGAGAAGGAGCGGGCGGAACAGGGTCTTCATCATCGTCTTCCCCTCCCTCATTTCTTCACGCAGGCTTCGCCGGGCATGGCGAAGGCGGCGGTCACGCGGCAGCAGGTGGCTGGCTTGTTGTCTTTCAGGTCAGCCAGGGTGAAGGCGCAGAGCGACAGCGTCACCGGTTGCCAAGGGCTGGTGCCAGCCAGCACGATCTGCGCGGGGCTGAGCGGCAGCACCGGACCATTGGCGATCGATACGCCGGGCGAGGCGGTGGTGACCTTCAGGCTGTCG
>JBGSQC010000239.1:0-2986 GCA_041738295.1 Zhengella sp.
GCAGCACTCGAAGCCGCCGGTGCGTCGGTCGGCAATCTGCAGATCGTCGCGGGCGCGCCCGCCTGGTTCCATCCGGGCCGCTCGGGAACCATCCGGCTCGGGCCGAAACTGGTCTTCGGCTGGTTCGGCGAGTTCCATCCGCGCGTTCTCGAAGGCCTTGATGTCTCCGGCCCGGTCTGCGGCTTCGAGGTCTTCATCGATGCCATTCCCGATGCAAAGGCCAAGGCGACGCGCACCAAGCCGCGCCTTGATCTCTCGCCCTTCCAGGCGGTGACGCGTGACTTCGCCTTCGTGGTGGACAAGGGCGTGGCCGCAGGCGAGATCGTGCGCGCTGCTTCGAGTGCCGACAAGAAGCTCGTTACCGGCGTCAACGTGTTTGACCTCTACGAGGGTGCCACCATCGGCGAAGGCCGCAAGTCGGTCGCCATCGAAGTGACGATCCAGCCGGTCGACAAAACGCTGACGGACGAGGACTTCGAAAAGCTGTCCGCCGCCATCATCGCCAATGTCGGCAAACAGACCGGCGGCACGCTTCGCGGCTGATTGCGGACCTGCATCGGATTTGAAAGGGCGGGGCTTGGGCTCCGCCCTTTTCTATTTCCCCTTGCCGCAATAAGGTCTGGGCCGCAATAAGGTCTGGCCGAAACAGGAGACGTGCCGATGTTCCGCTGGGGGATCCTTTCTGCCGCCAAGATTGCCCGCGAGCAGGTCATGCCCGCCATTGCCGAAAGTTCCAACGGCATGGTGATGGCGGTGGCCGCGCGCGACCTTGACCGGGCGCAGGCGCTGGCGCGCCAATTCTCCGCGCCGCTGGCCTTCGGCTCCTATGAGGGCATGCTGGAAAGCGATGCGATTGACGGCGTCTATATTCCGGCTGCCACCGCCCATCATGTGGAATGGACCGTGCGTGCGGCAGAGGCCGGCAAGCATGTGCTGTGCGAAAAGCCGATTGCGCTGAAGGCCGAGGAAATCGGCGCGCTGATTGCCGCGCGCGACCATTATGGCGTCACCATCTCGGAAGCCTTCATGGTGCATTATCATCCGCAATGGCAGGCGGTGGCCTCGCTGATTGCGGAAGGGCGCATCGGCACGCTTCGCCATGTGCAGGGCGTCTTCACTTTCTACACCAAGGACCCCGCCAACACCCGCAACCAGCTGGATCTGGGCGGCGGCGCGCTGCCCGACATCGGCGTCTACCCGACGGTGACGACCCGCATTGCCACCGGCGTCGAGCCGCAGCGCATCCAGGCGACCATCGAACGTGATCCGGTGTTCGGCACCGACATTTATGCCGCGGTGAAAGCCGATTTCGGGGCCTTCGACCTGTCCTTCTATTGCTCCACCCAGATGGCGCTGCGCCAGAAAATGGTGTTCCACGGCGACGAGGGCTTCATCGAGGTCCATGCCCCGTTCAACCCGCCGGAATATGGCCAGGCGGTGGTGGAATGGAGCAACCGCACCCATGACCGCGCCGAACTGTTGCGCTTCCCGAAAGTGCGCCAGTACCGCGACCAGGTGGAAGCCTTTGTCGAGGCAGCAGAGGGCAGGGGCGGCCGCATTTTCACGCTGGAAAGCTCGCTCGCCAACCAGCGGGTGATCGACGCCATTTACCGCGCCGGCGAAAGCGGGAGCTGGGCAGGTGTCTAGGCAGTCCGCACCGGCTTCATTCCGGTTGCAGCCGCTTTCGGCGTCAAGTATTTCTGGAGCCATCGGGAACGGGATTCAGGGTGATGGTGGACGGGCCGAAGACAGCGGGGTCCTTGTGGGCGCGGATCGGCGCTCTCGTTGTTACGGGCGCAACCGTTGTCGGCGGTTATGCGGCCGGCGCTGATCTCCTGCATCGATGGTTCTTTGAAAAGCCGCCGGCAGCTGAAAACAAGGAGCCAGGAAAGGCCGCTTCTCCCGGAACGACCATGGCAGCAGCCCCGTCACCGGCAGGAAAAAGCGAACCTGACCAGCAGACGGTGAAAGTTGGGCTTGCCCCGCCCGTGATTGCTCCGGCGCCGCCGGACAAGGTGCAATCCGGACGGGCCGATGCCGTCGCCAGGCCGCGCGAAATCATCATTGCCGAGAGTACCGGCTTCCCTGCATGCGGTGTTGGTCAAGTGACGGTCGTCGCATGGAGGGACGGCAAGGGCCAGTCGCTGCCCAAGGTCACCATGCGCTATGCGGATCCAGCCAGCGCCTCAGGCCGGAACGTCGAACTTGCCGTGTCGGCGGGAGACAAGGTGCCACTGTCCTCCCGGTGCAGTCTTGAATTCGTGGAAGTCCGCCCCGACCGGCCCCCGCGCATCGTTTTGATCGAACACCGGAGTTGATGAAGATGAAGCTGAAGTTCGCCGCATGTCTGGCGGCATTCCTCTGGGCCGGCCCGGCCATTGCCTGCGAGACCTATGTTGCTGTCGATACCGCGCAGGCCAAGGAACTGCTGAAGGTGATGGCCGATGCCGCGGCTGATCCGCTGGACAAGCTGGCAGCCTTCGAAACACTCGCCTGCTCCGACAAGCCGGCCATCCGCGATCATGCCCTTCGCAACGGATTGGGCCTGTCGACTGATGACCTGACGCGCGGACAGATCCTTGCCGAAATCCTCTACAGCAAAGGCCGCTTCAAGTTGGCGCTGGACAAGAAGGGCGTGTCAGACAAGGGCGCGCTCGATTTCATCAACAGCGCTTCAGGCTCGATTCTCTATCCGAACCGTTACATCGACAGGACCAGGGGATGCATCAGCCTGCAGGACGACGGGGCTTGCAGGCAAAGGGAATATCTTGTCCTGCGCGGCACCAGCATCGAGTTCGATTTTTCGAACCAGGCCCTGACCGGCACCTTCGCGCTTGGCGATGACAACCGCCTCCTAGGCTCGGTCAAATACCAGGGATCGGTCGAGATTCCGGCCGAAATCATCCTTTTTGAGTAAACCTGTCGCGCCTACCACCACACGCCGCAGCGCGTGATGCGCACGCGCGGCTTGTCGGTCGGCGCCGGG
>JBGSQC010000257.1:0-1809 GCA_041738295.1 Zhengella sp.
TGCCCGCCCGAAAGGCTGGCCCCGCCTTCGCCGACCGGCGTGTCATAGCCTTGCGGTTGGGCAAGGATGAACTCCTCGGCAAAGGCCGCCCGCGCCGCACTCTCGATGTCCGCATCGCTGGCGCCTTCGCGTCCGTAGCGGATGTTGTCGCGGATGGTCCCCTCAAACAAATAGGGTTGCTGCGACACATAGGCGATGGACGCGCGCAGCGAGGCTTTGGTGACGCCGGATATGTCCTGCCCGTCAATCAGGATGCGGCCGGACACAGGATCGTGGAAGCGCTGGATCAGGGCGATCAGTGTCGTCTTTCCAGCGCCTGATGCGCCCACGATTGCCGTGGTTTCTCCCGCCTTGGCCGAAAGCGAAAGGTCCCGGATCACCGGGAAATCGTGCTCATAAGCGAAGCTCACATGGTCGAAGTTGATGTCTCCGCCTGTCACTTTGAGCTGCGTTGCCGCTGACACATCCAGCTGGCTGGCGGGCGTGTCGAGCAACTCGTAAATCATGCGGGCATTGACCAGCGCCTGTTCCAGCCCGACCTGCACCCTGGCCAGCCGTCGTGCCGGATCATAGGCCAGCATCATGGCCGTGACGAAGGCAACCATGGATCCGGGAAGCTGGCCGGTTTCAAGCGTCCGGAAGCCGGTATAGGCAATTGCGCAGGACACCAGCACGCCAGCCATGATTTCGGCCACCGGCGTGGTGCGTTCCTGCACTTCGGCGATCTTGTTGGAACGTGCCTCGGCCTGGACGATCAGCTCTTCCAGCTTTTCGCGCAACTGCGCTTCCATGGTGAAGGCCTTGACGATCGCCATGCCCTGCGTCGTTTCCTGAAAGGCACCCAGCAGGCGCGAATTCAGGTTGACGAGTTGGCGTGTCACCGTGCGGATGCGCTTCATCAGATAGTTGATGCCAAGCGCCACCGGCGGGCCGATGAGGAACAGCGCCAACGACAGAATCGGATCCTGGTAGAACATCACCGCGACCAGTGCGATCAATGATACGGCATCGCGCGCAATCGAGGTCAGCGTGATGTTCATCACATTGCGCACGCCGGAAATGTTCTGGTTGAGCTTGGCGGTTAGCTGGCCGGACCGCTGGTCAGCATAGAAATCCATGCCCAAGGTCAGCAGCTTGTCGAAGATGCGGCGCTGGTAGCGCGCAATGATGTTGTTGCCGACACGCGCCAGCGCGACTGCCTGTCCGTAGGATGCGACGCCGCGCACGACGAAGGCAAGGAAGACAGAGCCGGATAGCAGCAGGATCAGGTCCTTGCGGTCCTCGTAGAAAACCTTGTCGACAATGTCGCGGATGATCCACGCCAGATAGGCCGTCGCTCCGGCAATTGCCAGCAGGCAGGCAATGGCGAAGACATAGGTCCAGAAGTGGTCGCGGCCATTCTCTTCCAGGATGCGGCGCACGACACCATAGGCTTCCCGGACGCGGGTCTTGTCCCTGATGCGGTCTTTTCTGCCCATGAAGCGCGCGTCCATTCCTGACCCTGGCCCGCAGCCTAGGGCAACCGGCGGGCCTTCATAGCGACAAGTGCACGGAAAGACCAGACCTGCAAAGGCCTTGCAGCATCAGGCGGAAGGCCGGGATGGCTCAGTTTGTGGGCCGTGGCGTCGGAACCGGCAATGGCTTGCCGGCAGGCTCTGCCGCAAAGGCATTGGCCGCCACCGGTGCGCCGGACTTTACCGGGGCAGGCGGCGTTGCCGCGATGACCGGTTCAGGCGCTCCCCGGGCCGTTACTGTCACTGCATCAGCCGAGGCCGGCGATGGCGCTGTCAGCACCGCCCGGCAGGCTGA
>JBGSQC010000267.1:0-3563 GCA_041738295.1 Zhengella sp.
CTGTTACAGATCGCCTCGCAGCAGCCTAAGCTGGGTTGAAATGGGGGTGGCCGGATGCCCCGGAATCCCCGGCCGGATCAAATCGGAATCAGTGGCCGGATGCTATCGGAATCGGTGGCCGGATCGTCCCGGAATACGCAATCAATGCCTCGAAATGCGAGATTCATGTTCATTCGCAGCAGAACCCAGCCATGATCGGCAACGCCGGAGTGACCCTGGATGTCGCCTCGATCTGCCTGAAGGGGACGCAATACATCAACAATGGCGGCAGCCTGACAAACGTCGACACCGGCTGCGCGGCTGAACCTGACAGCCATTTCCAGAAGCTTCCCGAACCGGCTGTGCCTATCTCCTGCACCAGCAGCGGTGCCAAGAGCGGTTCAAACCATACGCTTTCGCCCGGCCGCCATTGCGGCACCATCTTCAACGGAAATCCGAAAATCACGTTTGAGCCTGGCCTGCACATCATTACCGGTTCGATGATCATCAATGCCGGATCCGAGGTCGAGGCTGAAGGGGTGACGTTCTATTTTCCGGATACCGATTCCGGCATCCAGTTCAATGGCGGGATCACCATGAAGGCAACCGCGCCGACGACCGGACCCTACAAAGACATCCTGATGTTCGAGAAAACGACGAGCGCATCCAACAATGCGGCCAAGCGCCCCTTCGTATTCAACGGTTCAGTCTCGGAAGAGCTGTCCGGCCTGATCTATCTGCCGAACCGGGACGTGACCTACAACTCCACCACCAATCATGATGCCAATGAGGTGGAGCTTGTGGTCAACACGCTGATTGTCAATTCCGCAAACTGGAAAATGACGACCAAGGGCAAAGACACCACGGCGATTGCCGGAAAGCCGATGCTTGTGAAATAGGCTGTGCAGCCCTGCCAGTGTCAAACTGTATCAGTTCGGCTTGACCGGCAAGCCCTCGGCGATCCAGCCCTTGATCTTGCCGTCACCGGCCATTCCGCCATCGACATCGGCGATGTTGGTCAGCCCCGCTTTTTCCAGCAGCCCGGTCAGATGGTTGGAACGGTTGCCGGTGCGGCAGATGAAGGCGACGGTCTTGCCCGGATTGTCGGCCAGCACCTGCTTGAGCTTCGGCACGAAATCCTGCGCCGTCATGTCGATGGGCGTGGCGGGTGCCGGAATGCCGGTCTGCTTCCACTCCGGCGGCGTGCGGATATCGACCAGCACGGCCTTGCCGCTTTCCACAGCCGAAGCCGCCTCGCGCGGGGTCCAAACCTCAAAGGCAAAGGCCGGTGCTGCCATCACGAGGGCAAGGGCAGTGGCGGCAAGGGTTTTCAAAAGGCCAGACATGGATCGTCTCCGGGTGATCATCGCGTTCCAATACGATATATGAACACATATGCATCTGTGGCAATACGGCGCGGGGACACGAGTGTGTGATGGGCAAGCGTTTCTACGCCAGGAAGCCCTCACTTCCCGTAGCAGGGCAGATGCTTGCCCTCGAAATCAACGGAGCAGGCATAGGCCGTGATCAGTTTCTTTTGGGCATCAGTCAGTTTGTTTCCTGGCACCGGCATCTCGATGCGGATGGCGGCGGCGCGCGTGCCCGAACGGATTGCGATCCAGTAGAAAGAGACGCCCTTTTCCGCGTCATTGCCGGAGCGGACAATGGCGGATGGGAAATCCTTGGAAAAGCTGACCTCCATTGCGCTGGCCTTCTGGTTGATCAGTTCATCGGCCAGTTCCGCAGTTCCCACCTGCTCCGCAAAGATCATTCCGGCGCCTTCGAAAACGCGGGAAAAAGCTGTTTCGCTGACCTTGGAGAGACCAAGATCACGCTTGAGGACCGGCAAAGCTGAAGCGCCGTCCACCGCTTTGCCCGAATCGATGGATGGGCGCACCAGTTGTTCGATACCCGCCAGCTTGAAATCCGGCGGCATCACTGCATGGGCCATGGGACCGAAAAACAGCAGGGATCGCGTGGCATCGCCGCCATCATAGGCCACGAAAGACCAGCCGCCTTCCGCACCAGTCGCCATCTGCTTGACGATTTCAAGATTGCCCTCGCCCTTGCCATCCAAACGGTAAAGCGCCGCACCAGTCAGAACTCCATCGACAACGCCTTCCCCTGACCGTGCGCAGGCAGCGACATTGAGCGGGCGGTCATCGATGGCGATGCCGGTCAGTTGGTTTCCTTCGGTGTCATTGCCAATAGTAGCTTCCACAGGGCCGGCGACGATCTCCATTCCTCTTTCCAGCGAGGTTGTGTAGTGCACTGCGGCCAGCCTTGCGCAGGCGTGGCGCAACTGCTCATCCACCGGAATGTTGAGGCCTGACAGCGGGAACTCCGGCATGTTGGCACGCACGTCAAAAAGGGCACCCGCCGTGTCCGCGTTCCAGGTTTCGCCCTGCCCCATGGCGATGATCTTGTCGATGACCTGCGGGCTGACATTGTAGCGGGTCAACACTTCGACCATGGAGGAAATCCCGATGCGGGTCGTCTCCAGTGCCAGTTTGGCTTTTCCTCCATCGGTGATGGAGGCCACGACCTCATCCGGGAACAGCGGCGAATGCCAGCCGATTGTTGCACCCGGCTCGATCACCCGGTCCATGAAGATGCCAATACCGCCGGTGGGCCAGAAAGCAGATCCGCCAAGAAACGCTACAGCGCAGGCGGACAGGCAGGTATCGCCCGTTTCAACCACGGTGGCGGTGATGTTGGCGCGGAACGCATCGGCAAGCGCAATGCCCGTCTTGTAGTGCCCGCCCGGGCTGTCGAGGGACACGACGGCCACCGGCCCGCCATCTTCGCCGCCGCAGCCGGCGCAAGCCTTGGCCAATTCGATCACCTTCAGCGCGGTTGCTTCATCACCGGGCCTGATGACGCCGGTCAACCGGATATGCGGAACGGGACGCGCCTTGGAATAGCGGTAGGAGACCAGATTGATTTCTGCAGCCCGGCTGGCAGAGGGCGCTAGAACCATCACTGTGACCAGCAATGCGAAAAGGCGGAGGATCATGGGCTGCGGGTCCTTGTGCTGAATGCCGTCATTTGATCGCAGGATCACCGGAGCATGCAAGCAATTCCTGAAGAACCGCCTTGCCCCTCCTCACACCAGTTCCACATCCACCACGCCGGGAATGGCCTTGATGGCGTTGGGAAGCTTGTGCGGCAAGGCAAAGGTGCCCGGAAGGCTGACCTCCACCTCGCCTGCTCCTTGCGGCTTGATGAGGATGAGCGAGACTTCGCCCTCCCCGCGTGCACCCAGATGCGCGGCGATGGAATCGAGCGGCGCGGCATCGCGCACGAAAATGCGCATGGCCGAATGGGTGGTGCGGGCGGCTTCCTTTTCCAGGCTTTGCACCGAATTGATGCGAAGGCCCACGCCCTCGGGCCGGTTTTCGGCGGCAACCGTGATCACCACCGATTGGCCGGTTTCGAGCTGGTCGCGGAACTGCGCCAGCCCTTCGGAAAACAGCACCGCCTCATAGGCGCCGGACGCATCTGAAAAGGCGATGATGCCCATCTTGTTGCCGGTGCGGGTGCGCCGCTCCTGCCGCGAGGACACGGTGCCGGCCAGCCGCCCG
>JBGSQC010000272.1:0-2602 GCA_041738295.1 Zhengella sp.
TCAGCCTCGCTTTGCCGAAGCGCTCAACTACTCGATTTTCCCCGGCGGGGCCCGCGTCCGGCCGAAGCTCGTTCTGGCGGTGGCACAAGCCTGCGGCGGCACGGACATGGAAGCCGCACTCGCGGGGGCCTGTGCCATCGAGATCCTGCACTGCGCCTCGCTCGTCCATGACGATCTCCCCTGCTTTGATGATGCCGCCTTCCGGCGCGGCAAGCCCTCGGTCCACGTGGCCTTCGGCGAGCGCCTTGCCGTGCTGGCCGGTGATGCGCTGATCGTCGAGGCCTTTGCCACAACGGCTGCCTATCCGGACATGACGCGACTCATCGCGCAGGCTGTGGGGGCGCCTCATGGCATTTGCGCCGGTCAGGCCTGGGAATGCGAAGACACCATGGATCTGGTCCAGTACCAGCGGGCCAAGACCGGAGCGCTGTTTGCAGCTTGTACCATGCTGGGTGCATCGGCGGCCGGTCATGACCCCTTGCCGTGGAAGCATTGCGGCAACCTGATTGGCGAGGCCTTCCAGGTGGCGGACGATTTGCGCGATGTGGCCGGAATCTCCGGCGAGATCGGCAAGCCGACCGGTCAGGACGCTGCCCACGGATTGCCCAACATGGTCTCGGAGCTGGGCTTTGATGGCGCTTTCCACAGGCTCGAAGACCTTCTTCGGCAGGTGACTGAAAGCACGCCGGAGTGCCGGGGCCGCGATGGCCTGAACCAGCAGATCGTTGCAGTCTCCATGGCCATGGTTCCCAAGAAGCTTCATCGCGGTGCTGCCTGAAACCCTTGTCCGGTTCCGCAACCGACTGTTGGCGGATCCGCGGTTCCATCAGCTTGTCCAGCGCTTCGCGCTAACGCGCCTGATCGCCCGCCGCAGGTCCGTCCAGCTCTTTGATTTGCTTGCAGGATTTTCCTATTCGCAGGTTCTCTTTGCCTGTGTGGAGATGCGCGTCTTTACCAAGGTCGGCCTTGCAGGCTGTTCAACGGACGAGCTTGTTGCACACACCGGCCTTTCGCCCGAGCGCTGCACCATGCTGGTCAAGGCCGCCGCCGCGCTCGGCCTTCTGGAACGCTCCGGCAGCCGCATTCATCTCGGCGAGCAGGGGGCTGTGCTGCTGGCTCAGCCATGGATCGTTCACTTCGTCGAGCATCATCGCCATTTCTACCGCGATCTCGAAAACCCGGCTGACATGCTGAAGGGCGCGCGCGTGCCGGGAGGCTTGCGTGATTTCTGGACCTATGACGAAGCGGGCACCAATAAGGAGCTCTATTCTGCCCTGATGGCTTCCTCGCAGGTGGCAGTGTCGGAGCAGATCCTTGCTGCCTATGATTTCGGGCGCCACAAGCGCCTGCTGGATGTCGGCGGCGGAACCGGAGCCTTCGCCCGTGCGGTTGGCCGGCACCATCCAAATCTCGACCTCAATGTGTTCGATCTTCCGGGTGTAAGCGAAACAGCCGAAGAACCTCTTGTTCGCCATCACCATGGTGACTTCCGCCATGACCCGTTGCCACGCGGCATGGACGTCATTTCCATCGTCCGGGTGGTGCATGACCATGATGACGAAGCGGTGCTGGCGCTGCTGCGCAATGTCAGGGCCGCCTGCGAACCGCAAACGACAGTGCTGATTGCCGAACCTTTTGCCGGCAACCGGTCCACGCGGCGAGTCACCGACGCCTATTTCAATTTCTATTTCGCTGCCATGGGGCAGGGGCGAACCCGCAGCCCGCGCGACATAGCGGCGCTCGCGAGCCAGGCAGGTTTTGGCCAGATGAAGCAGTGGCCGACCCGCATGCCTCTCATCTCAGGCATTTTGTCACTCACGCCTGACAAGGATAAACGTAAATAGGGATTGACAGAACAAAGTGTCAAGTTAGAGTGACAGCTATAAGTCCAGTCGATGTGACGGGGCGGGTAATCAGGGGAGAGAGGGGATGGATACAACAGCCGTCGTCTTTTCATCTCCGGGGCACCTGGAGCTGAGGGTCCTGCCCCTCACGTTGCCCGCAGACGACTCCACCATCATTGACGTCGAATTCTCCGGCATCAGCACGGGCACCGAGCGTCTGCTCTGGACCGGTGACATGCCCGAGTTTCCGGGCATGGGTTACCCGCTGGTTCCGGGCTACGAGACCGTCGGCCGCGTTTCACGCACGCCTGCCGGTTCAGGTCTGTCGGAAGGCGATCGCGTTTTCGTGCCAGGTGCCAGTTGCTACGGGCCGGTGCGCGGGCTTTTCGGCGGCGCGTCGAGCCGCATTGCCTCTCCGGCCAGCCGACTCATTCGCATTGATGACAATCTCGGCGAAAAGGGAACCTTGTTGGCATTGGCCGCAACGGCCTATCACGCCGTCACGCTGTCACGCCTGCCGGACCTGATCGTCGGCCACGGCGTGCTCGGTCGCCTGATGGCGCGCATTGCGGTTGCCCTTGGACACATCCCGACCGTTTGGGAAACCCAGGCTGACCGTCGTTCCGGTGGTGTGGGCTATGACGTTATCGACCCGGCCGACGATGCCCGCAAGGATTACGCCTGCATTCTTGATGCCAGCGGCAGCACGACCGTGCTTGACCGCTGCATGCAGCATCTCGCCCGCAATGGCGAGATCG
>JBGSQC010000294.1:0-7858 GCA_041738295.1 Zhengella sp.
GGTGTGGGCGATGAGCGCGGCGATCACGATTGCGCCACCGATCAGCGTCATGCGCGTTGGTACTTCCGAAAAGACCAGCCAGACCCAGACCGGGGCCAAAACGGTTTCCAGCATGTAGAACATACCGACTTCCGGCCCTGACAGCCATTTCGGCCCGGAATAGAGGCAGAAAAGCGCGATCGGCATCACCACCGCACCGTCAAGGATGATCCAGAACGGGTTATCAACCTGAAAGCCGGTCTGCTTCCAGCCGATGACGGCCAGTGCCACCACCACGGAAAGGCCGGCCGCAATCACATTGGTGAAGCCCATCGGTTCCTTGCTGGTGCGCGACACGGTGATGGCCATTGCCAGGGTGAGAGCAGCGAGGAAAGACAGGATGTGCCCGGCGAGATTTCCGGCCACCAGCCCGTCGCGCACGATCAAAAACACGCCGAAAATCATCGCCGCCAGCGCAGCAAGTGTCTGTGCGGACAGGCGTTCGCCAAGGAAGACGCGACCCATCAGGGCAGCCAGCATCGGATTGAGTGCGAGGATGAAGACCAGATTGGCGGTCGGCGTGATGAACACCGCCAGCATGAAGCAGACGCCGGTCAGCGCATAGAGAACGCCGACCATGCGCGTGACCGGATCGGCAAAAAGCGCCGGCGGATTGCGCCCGGCCCGCTTCAGGGCAAACCAGAAAACCAGCAGCACGGTGAGCGTGCAGACCGAGCGCAGCGCGATCACGCTCCACGAATCGCCGCCGCCGAGCCTCAGCAGGGGAATGTCGACGGTCAGCGCCATCCCGCCCAGTCCGGTGATGGCCAGGCCCTTGAGATGGTCCGGATGTCGGGTCAGCGTGCCTGCTCCTCGTAGCGCACCCAGCCTGTCGGCCCCAGATGCTCCTGCGGTTGATACCGCACCTTGTACTCCATCTTGCGCGATCCCTTCACCCAATATCCGAGATAAACATGGGGATGGCCGGCAGACCGCGCGCGGCGGATGTGGTCAAGGATCATGAAAGCGCCGAGCGAGCGCTTCTCCAGCTCCGGATTGTAGAAGGAATAGACCATGGACAGGCCGTCGCCCATCATGTCGGTCAGCGCCACGGCCACCAGTTCTCCCACTCCCTTGCCGGTGATGAAGCTGTCCGGTCCGCGCCTGCGATATTCGATGACGCGGGTATCGACATGGCTGTCCTCCACCATCATGGCATAGTCGAGCACGCTCATTTCCGACATGCCGCCCTTGCGGTGGCGGGTGTCGAGATAGTGGCGGAAGAGCGAAAACTGTTCGGTGGAAGGCTCGGACTCATGCACCGAGCCGACAAGATCGGAATTGGCCGCCAGAATGCGCCGCATGCTACGCGACGGCTGGAACTCATTGGCAAGGATGCGAACCGAGACGCAGGCGCGGCAGGTCTCGCAGGCCGGCCGGTAGGCAATGTTCTGCGAGCGGCGGAACCCGCCCTGGGTCAGCAGGTCGTTCAGCTCTTTGGCGCGCTCGCCCACCATGTGGGTGAACACCTTGCGCTCGAACTGCCCCTCGAGATAGGGGCAGGGCGACGGGGCCGTCAGGTAGAATTGAGGACTGTTTACCGGCTGCTGAGTCATGTCCCTGACGATAAATCGGCCAAGCGGGCTGCGCCACAGGAATTTTCACGACCCGTCGAACCCGCCAAGTGATACCGGTCAGGCCCGCGTCACCACTGTCCCGAGCAGCAGGTCATGGACGGTGCGCTTGCGGTCCAGCACCAGCGGCGCCAGCAGGATGAGGCCGGAGGTGAACACATTGCCCGCCCAAAACAGCACGGTGTGGACAATGGCGAGGATCGGATCGACGCGACCGCCGTCAAGGCGCTCCAGCCGGATGCCCATCATCTTCATGCCGGTGGTCGCCTGGTCGCGGCTGCCGAGCGTGAAGGCCACATAGGTCAGCGCCACCAGCGGGCCGAAGCCGGCAAAAAGCATCCAGCCAAGGCCAAGCGTGAACAGGCCGACAAAGAAGATCAGGATGGCGAAGGGCACCATCAGCATCAGGATGATCGCGTAGTCGATCAGGAAGGCGAAGATACGCTTGCTGCGCACGCCATCATAAAGGCGCCAGTCGTCAAACCGGTCAATTTCCGGCGCGTTGGCTTTCGCTTCGATGGTGCGCGGTGCGACCGGAACGGTACCGGCCTTCGCGACACTCAACATTTCGCCATCAAACGGATTTGCCACTGGTCTTGTCTTCCTTGCCTTGCCGCGCGCGGATAACCCGCGCTGTCCCAAACAGATAAGAAAGGCAAAGGTTCCGTTCAAGCGCTGCGCCGGTCAGCGGCGCTCGTTGAGCATTTCGGCCACCTGCGGCGCAAAATAAGTGAGGATGCCGTCGCAGCCCGCCCGCTTGAAAGCTGCAAGACTTTCCATCATCGCGCGGTCATGGTCGAGCCAGCCATTGGCGGCGGCCGCCTTGATCATCGCGTACTCGCCCGACACCTGGTAGGCGAAGGTCGGCAGGCCGAACGTGTCCTTCAGCCTGCGGCAGATGTCGAGATAGGGCAGGCCGGGCTTCACCATCACCATGTCGGCACCCTCGGCAATGTCGGCCTCGGTCTCGCGGATGGCTTCCTCCGTGTTGGAAGGGTCGATGTAATAGGTCTTCTTGTCGCCCTTGAGCAGCCCGCCTGTGCCCACCGCCTCGCGGTAGGGGCCGTAAAAAGCCGAGGCAAACTTCGTTGCATAGCTCATGATCGCGACATCCTGGAACCCGGCCCCGTCCAGCGCATCGCGGATGGCGCCGATGCGCCCGTCCATCATGTCGGACGGCGCGATGATGTCCGACCCGGCCTCGGCCTGCGCGATGGCCGCGCGCGCCAGCGTTTCCACCGTCTCGTCATTGACGATGATGCCGTCGCGCAGGATCCCGTCATGGCCGTGGCTGGTGAACGGGTCGAGCGCCACATCGGTGATGATGCCGATTTCTGGCACCGCTGCCTTGATGGCACGGGTTGCCTTGTTGATCACATTGTCCGGGTCGAGAATATGCGAACCGGTCTGGTCGCGGAGCTCCATCGCCACATTGGGGAAGGTGGCAAGAGCCGGTATGCCGAGCCTGGCCGCGCGCTCTGCTTCCCGCACGGCAAGATCCACCGTCATGCGCCGGACGCCCGGCATGGCGGAAATTTCTTCGGTGCGGTTCGTGCCCTCGATGATGAAGATCGGCCAGATCAGGTCATCGACCGTCAGCCGCGTTTCCTGCACCAGTCGGCGCGACCAGTCGGCCTTGCGCATGCGGCGCAACCGGCGCGATCCGGTGATCTCATCGACAGAACGGGGGGCGGTCAGGTGTTTCTTCAGCATGGAGGGTCTCCGTCGTCACGGGGTGTCAGAGCGGTTCAACCACCAAACGGGGATGGCCGCAACTGCGCCATTGCAAAAACCGCCTGCCAGCCCTAATCCGGGATCAAATGGTCAATCGGGCGGGAGGCAGCGGCATGGAGGTGGATTTCGGCGGGGCAGGGGAAGTCCGCTTCGAGCGCATCGGCACCGCCGGCTGCATCACGCTGACGCGGCACAAGGCGCTCAATGCGCTGACCCACACCATCGTCAATGCCATGCGCCGCGCTCTGATTGCCTGGGAAGCCGATCATGCCGTGGCGCTCATCGTGCTGCGCGGCGAGGGAAGGGCGTTTTGTGCCGGCGGCGACATTCTCGATGTCTACAAGGCCGGGCGCGAGGGCCGCGTGCTGTCGCAGTTCTTCTTCGACGAATATCGCCTGAACGCCCATATTGCGCGCTACCCGAAGCCCTATGTCTCGTTGATCGACGGCATCGTCATGGGTGGCGGCTGCGGGATATCCACCCATGGCAGCCACAGTGTCTACGGATCGAACGCGGTTCTGGCCATGCCGGAAGTCGGCATCGGCTTTTTCCCCGATGTCGGCGGCGGCCATTTCCTGCCGCGCCTGAAGGGCCGGTCGGGCTACTGGCTGGGCCTGACGGGTTCGCGCGTCAAGCAGGGCGATGCGCTGGCGATTGGTGCTGCCACCCATGCGGTGGCATCCGAAAGCATGGAGCCGCTGTTTGCCGCGCTCTGCGAAACCGGCAATCCGGATACGGCGATTGCGCCCTTTGCCATTTCGCCGGAGCCGCTGACGACCACTGCCGATCTGGCCGCCATGGACCGGCTGTTTGCTGGCGTTACGCTGGATGCCGTGATAGCGGCGCTGCAAGCCGAGGCCACCGGTGGCAATGCGTTTGCCCAATCCTGTCTCGACACCATGGCCACGCGGTCGCCGACCTCGATGGCCGTCACTTTCCGCCAGTTGGCCGAAGGCGGCAAGATGGACATGGACGCAACCATGGCCATGGAATACCGCATCGTGAACCGCATGCTGACCGGCCATGATTTCTATGAAGGCATCCGTGCTGCCCTCGTGGACCGCGACAACAAGCCGGTCTGGGAGCCGGCCACCATTGCCGGTCTCGATCAGCAGGCCATTGACGCCTATTTTGCTCCCTTGCCCGGCGGGGAGCTGATGCTGCCATGATGCGTGATACGGCTGCTGTTGCGTTGAAGCCCGGCCTCACCGAATCGGTGAGGCAATGGCTGCTGCGCGTGGTGGCGGTGCTCAGCCTCGTGTCGGGTCTGGTCTGGTGGGTGCGCCTTTCGGGCTTCTATCCCGGCCCGCTCTGGCGGTTTGACCTGATGCCGGTCGCCTGGCAGGTGCCCGCAGTCACGCTTGCCGTGCTATACCCGTTCGCAGTCCTCGGCCTTTGGTTGTTGGCCTCCTGGGGACCGGTTATCTGGTTTGTCTGCGCGGCCATCGAGATCGTCATGTACGCTTGGTTTCCGGACTTATTCGGCCGCCACGACATGACCGTCATCGGCCATCTGGCGGTTGTTTTGCTTTATGTCGTCCTGCGCATTGCCATCCGCATCGAGCGCCATCGCCGCCGCTGATCCATTGCCATTTAACCTTTTGTTGCCCGTGTGAGCCGGAGCAGGGCCCGCAAGGTTTCATTAAGCCAAGCGTTTAAGTCGAATTTTATCTGCCTGCGATACGGTCGGGCCAAGGTGAGAGAAAAACAACATCACCAGGCGTTGAACAGAAGGCAAGAAAACAATGATGAATGCGCGTCGTGTCGTGCAGGCTCCGCCTGCCATTGAACCCAGCGAAAACAACCTCATCCATTCGCTCTACATGGAATCCGTGCATCTGGTGGAGCGCCTGCATCGCCGCCTGCTTGATGTGGTCAAGGACGAATTCGAGCGCAAGGGAAATTCGGACATCAATGCAGTCCAGGCGCTGCTTCTCTTCAACATCGGCGATTCGGAACTGACGGCAGGCGAGTTGCGGACCCGCGGCTACTACCTCGGCTCGAACGTCTCCTACAATCTCAAGAAGCTGGTCGACATGGGCTTCATCCATCACCAGCGCTCCAAGGTGGACCGCCGTTCGGTGCGGGTCAGCCTGACCGACAAGGGCAATGAAGTCGCCGATGTCGTGGGCGGCCTTTATCGCCGCCACATCGGTTCCATCGAGCAGGTTGGCGGCATCGGCCCGGAGGACTTCCGCCAGATGAACCGTGCCTTGCAGCGGCTCGACCGCTTCTGGAACGATACCATCGCCTATCGCATGTGATCGCTCCCGCCCGCAGGCGGACCGGACACCCATCACGAAGCGCCTGCCGGACCCCTGTGTCCGGCGGGCGTTCTTGTCTAGACGCCCGCAACACCTGCGCCGCGAGCGCATGGCAGCCATGCCCCCTTCACGTGCCCCCGATCACAAGATTGTGCCTTGGGTCGCGTCACGTTCAGGCCATATTGTCATGACAGGTGACCTGAGCAGGCAGCCGTGCTCCCCAGGCGGGAGTTTCAACATGGTTGCCGGTTTGTTAAGATTGATCCGTATAGGCTTGTGCCGCCGGCCGCGCATTGCGACTGACAGAAGAAGCCAACGATGAACGAGGTGTGATGATGATGGCAACCAGCCGCCGCCAATTTCTTGCCAGCGCCGGTGCGGCCGTCCTTTCGGGCTTTGCCGGAACTGCCTTCGCAGAAGATGCCATCAGCGGCATCATCAATTCGCCGAAGCGTGGCTGGGACACCGAATTTGACGCCCGCGCCAGCCAGAGCGCCAAGGTCCAGTCCACCCTGCCGATCTTCTCGCCCGACACGGTGATGCATATCGAGCGCGCCATCAGCCAGTACCAGTCGATCGTGGCCGCCAGCGGGTGGCCTGTCGTTCCGGCCAGCCAGAAGCTGAAAATCGGCATGAGCGATCCTTCGGTCGAGCAGTTGCGCCGCCGCCTGATGATTTCCGGCGACCTGTCGCAGCGCGCCGGCATTTCGCCGGCCTTTGACACCTATGTGGATGGCGCGGTGAAGCGCTTCCAGGCCCGCCATGGCCTGCCGTCCGATGGCGTGATGGGCAAATACACCTATGCCGCGCTCAACATCAGCGCGCAGGTGCGCCTCGGCCAGCTCGAAACCAATCTGGTGCGCCTACGCTCCATGTCCGGCTTCCTTGGCGATCGCTACGTGATGGTCAACGTCCCGGCTGCCCAGATCGAGGCCGTGGAAAACGGCCGCGTCGTGCAGCGTCACACCGCCATTGTCGGCAAGGTGGACCGCCAGACGCCGATCCTCAATTCCAAGATCAACGAAGTCATCATCAATCCTTACTGGACCGCGCCGGAATCGATCATCCGCAAGGACATCATTCCGCTGATGCGCAAGGACCCGACCTACCTGACGCGCAACAAGATCCGCATTTTCGGGCCTGACGGCAGCGAGATCCCGCCGGAGACTGTCGACTGGTCGACCGATGAGGCCGCCAAGTACCGGCTGCGCCAGGATCCGGGCAAGATCAACGCCATGGCTTCGGTGAAGATCAATTTCCCCAATCCGCATGACACCTACATGCATGACACGCCCCAGCAGAGCCTGTTCGGCAAGCTGGCGCGCTTTGAATCGTCAGGCTGCGTGCGCGTGCAGAACGTGCGCGATTTGGTGACCTGGCTGCTCAAGGACACCGGCGAATGGAACCGCCAGCGCTTCGAGACCACCATCAAGTCGGGCGAGAACACGCCGGTCCGCCTCAACAATCCGGTGCCGGTCTATTTCACCTATGTCTCGGCCTGGTCGACCGGCGATGGTGCCGTCCACTTCCGCGATGACATCTATGCCCGCGACGGCGTGGACGAGTTGCAGCTGTCGTCAGCTCTCTGATCAGCCATCTTGGCGCGAAAACAACAGGCAATGCCGCTCCTCCCCGGAGCGGCATTTTTCATTGTGTGGTGGACTTCATCCCGCGCCGCTCCATTTTGCGGCGAGGCCAAGTGGCGGCGCAAATCGAACTATGGTAAGGCCGCTCTTCTTCAATCTCCCGTCTGACCGGAAAGGGACCTGCGACATGTCCAATACCAGCGCTTTCTTCAACGCCCCGCTGGAAGAGATCGATCCCGAGATCTTCGGCTCGATCCGCGATGAGCTTGGCCGTCAGCGCCACGAGATCGAACTGATCGCCTCGGAAAACATCGTCAGCCGCGCCGTGCTGGAAGCCCAGGGCTCCATCATGACCAACAAATATGCCGAAGGCTATCCGGGCAAGCGCTACTATGGCGGCTGCCATTTTGTTGATGTCGCCGAGACGCTGGCCATCGAGCGCGCCAAGCAGCTGTTCGGTGCAGCCTATGCCAACGTCCAGCCCAATTCCGGTTCGCAGATGAACCAGGCCGTGTTCCTGGCGCTGCTCCAGCCGGGCGACACCTTCATGGGCCTCGATCTCAACTCCGGCGGGCATTTGACGCATGGCTCGCCGGTCAACATGTCGGGCAAATGGTTCAATGTCGTATCCTATGGCGTGCGCCGCGAGGATCACCTCCTC
>JBGSQC010000312.1:0-2450 GCA_041738295.1 Zhengella sp.
CCGGAGCCCCGCCCGCCGCTGGACAGGCGGCCCAAGCGCCTTTCAGTGACCGATGTCGAGGTGCTGCGCCGCGACCCCTATGCCATCCATGCCCGAAAGATCCTGAAACTGGAGCCGCTGGATGACTTGCTGCGTGATCCCGGTGCAGCCGAACGCGGCAATCTGTTCCACGACATCCTGCACCGCTTCACCTCCCATGTGAAAGACATGAATGCTGCGGAGGCAGAAACCGTGATGGCGCGCATCGGCCGGCAGTGCTTTGACGAACTGGCCCTGCCTGCCGATGTGGATGCCGTGTGGTGGCCACGCTTCCTGGCGCTGGTTCCGGAATTCGTCGATCATGAGCGCCAGCACCAGCAACCGGGCCTGACCCGTCATTCCGAAATCAGGGCGCAGCCGGTGCAAGTCGGCGTGACGGGCGTGGCGCTATCCGGGCGGGCCGACCGCATAGACAGCTATCCAGACAAGACAGCGGTGATCCTCGACTACAAGACCGGCTCCACCCCGAGCGTCAAGCAGGCGCGCACGCTGCTGGCGCCGCAACTGGCGCTGGAAGCAGCCTTGCTGGCACGCGGGGCCTTCACCGACCTGCCGGGCGATTTGTCCGTCCGGCAGCTGGCCTATGTCCGGCTGAAGGCCGATGGTGAGGTGAAGCAGGAAGACATCTGCAAGGGCAAGGATGCCCCTTCCGCGCCTGATCTGGCCGGGCAGGCCTGGGAGAAGCTGGAAGCAGCACTCGCCTTCTACAATGATCCGGCCAGTCCCTATGTGTCGCGCCTGCTGCCCATGCGTGAAGGCGATTTCACCGGCACCTATGATCATCTGGCCCGCGTGCTGGAATGGTCGGCCGCCGGAGCCGAAGACGCGGAAGGGGACGGCGAATGAAGGAGCGCCTGCCAGTCCCCGCCTCCACCATCGAGGCCCAGCGCACGGCAGCCGATCCGGCGGTCTCGGCCTGGGTGTCGGCCAATGCCGGCTCCGGCAAGACGCATGTGCTGGCCAGCCGTGTCATCCGCCTGCTGCTGGCGGGAACCGACCCGCAAAAAATCCTCTGCCTTACCTACACAAAGGCGGCAGCCGCCAATATGGCCAACCGGGTGTTCGACACGCTTGGTCAGTGGACCATGATGGAGGACGACAAGCTCGCCGCCGCCATCGCTGACATTGAGGGAAGGAGCCCCGGCGTTTCCCTGCTGAAGCGGGCGCGGCAACTTTTTGCCCGGGCACTCGAAACGCCGGGCGGGCTGAAAATCCAGACCATCCACGCCTTCTGCGAGGCAGTGCTGCACCAGTTTCCGCTGGAGGCCAACATTGCCGGCCATTTCGAGCTGCTGGACAGCCAGATGGAAACCGCGCTGGTGGCCGAGGCCCGGCGCGACCTGCTGACCGGGGCTTCGCATGGCGACGGCGGTGCCTTGGCTGAAGCCTTTGCCATGGTGCTGGAAAATGGCGGCGAAGCAGGGCTGGACGGGCTGCTTGAAGCCATCGTGATGAACCGCGACGGATTGAAGGAGTTTCTTGTCCGCCATGGCGGAGCCGATGGATGTCTTGAAGCGCTGCAGAAAGAACATGGCTACGGCGCGGACGAGGACGCTGTTTCGATTGCCGTCGCCGGATGGCCGCTGCCGGGCATGGACCCGGCTTACCTCGTGGAATTGAGAGACTTTGCGGCCAATGCCGGGGCCAAGAATGCCTATGAGGCGACCTATGGCGCTGTGGTGGCTTCACGCGAGGCCGATCCGGTGAAGCGGCTGGGATTTGCGGCGCAAGCGCTGCTCAAGAAAAGCGGCGAGGCTTACAGCCCGGGCTGGCTGTTCACCAAAGCGATGCACAGCCGGTTCGGTGATCTCAGCGAGCGCTACCTTGAGGCAATTGCGGCGCTTATTGCCACGCGCGACAGGCTGGCATTGCTCCGCATGCTGGAGGCCACGCATGCGGCGCTGACCATCGCAGACTGGATGATTGCCCGCTATGAACAATTGAAACGGGCGCGCGGCTTTCTCGATTTCAACGATCTCATCATGCGCACCTCCCACCTGTTGAAGCGGCCCGATGCCGGCCCATGGGTGCAGTACAAGCTCGACCAGGGCATCGACCATGTGCTGGTGGACGAGGCGCAGGACACCAGCCCGGTGCAATGGGATGTGGTGACGCGTCTGACCGCGGAGTTCTTCACCGGCGAGGGCGCGCGCTCCAACATCCTGCGCACGGTCTTTGCGGTGGGCGACGAGAAGCAATCGATCTACTCTTTCCAGGGGGCCGAACCCGAAGCCTTCGAGGCGACGCGGCGCGCCATTGGCGCCAAGGCCGGCGAGGCGGGCCGTGATTTCAAGGCCGTGCGGCTGACCCATTCCTTCCGCTCGACGCGTGATGTGCTCGACGCCGTCGACCTGGTGTTCGGCACGCCGGAGGCGCGCAAGGGCCTGTCACAGAATGATGACGTGCTGAAG
>JBGSQC010000355.1:0-54892 GCA_041738295.1 Zhengella sp.
TTCCAGCGCGCTCAGCGTCTCGCTGATGTCTTCAAGCGTGGGGTTCGCCCGGCGTTCGCGCCCGGCATTCAGCTTGTCGAGATATGGTCTTCTGGAGTCCATCGAAACGCCCGCTCACTTGAAACTTCCGGCCTTCCCGGAGGTTGTTCCTGTTCCAAAAGGGCGGACCGCTCTCAATCGGCTTTTTGCAGCCTGTTCTCGGGACGCCCTTGGATCAGTGATGCATGGAACGATGGACTAGACATGATTCACTGACGGCTCACATTCGCAAGATCGTGGTAAACAAGCGGTTAATCTCCGTTAATAATTTTTATCCAACTGGTAAAAATATGGATGGACCCTCAATTCTGCCTCTTGAAGGTGTAAAAGTTCGTCCTTATATCGGATTTACGTAAACGTAATAAGACGACTGAACCCAGGCCTCTGCCTGACCAACAGCTGCCCAGCCCCTGGGGCGGATGCGGTGCGACTGGCTTCCCAAGCCGGGAGCGCCCGCTAAAAGGGAAAACGAAAATGATCGACCAAGACGCCGTCATGGAAAAGACGGCAAAAAGAAACGTGCAAGGCAACTCCGAAGAAGGAGACCTCAAGCGAATCGGCGAACTGGCCGACGAATTTGGCGTCACACTGAGAACCTTGCGTTTCTATGAAGACAAGGGGCTCTTGCAGCCTCTTCGCGACGGAAACACAAGGCTTTACACCAAGCGGGACCAGGCGCGCCTCAAGCTGATCCTGCTCGGTCGCAAGGTTGGCTTCTCGCTTCGCGACGTCAAGCAGATGATGGACCTCTATGATCCTCATGGTGCCAATGTCCGCCAGTTGAAGGTGGCGTTGGAGAAGTCAGAAAAGCAGATGGGCCGCCTCGTTTCGCAGAGGGAAGCCATTGAGGATGCAATCAGTTCACTGGCGCATGCCATGGATTCGGTTCGCGTCAAGATGGCAGAGAAATCTTCGGGACAGAAATCCAGCCAGTGAATGTCCGTCACGAACTGAACTGTGGAAACCCGGTGCGAAAGCCCCGGGTTTTTTCTATATGGCGCGCAATATGCCAGGTTTTGCCACGGATCCGCACAATCATTCGTGAAAGGTGAATTTCCGTATTGACGTTTACGCAAACGTCAATAAATTTGGACCCACGAAACTGGTGCCAGCCGTGCGCCATCCGCCTGCCATGGGCGGAACAATTCCGGAGGAACCCATGCCTGTTTACACCGCACCCGTGAAGGACACGCTTTTCATTCTCAAGGATGTGCTCGGCTATGAGCGCTACTCGAACCTTCCCGGATTTTCCGATGCTCCAATGGATGTCGTCGAAGCGGTGCTCGAGGAAGCCGCAAAGCTCGCCGAGAACGTGGTGTTCCCGTTGAACCAGGTCGGCGACCATCAGGGCTGTGTGCGCCACGATGACGGGTCGGTCACCACGCCGGAAGGGTTCAAGGCTGCTTATGACCAGTATCGAGAAGGCGGCTGGATGGGTCTGGCCCTGCCTGAGGAATATGGCGGCCAGAACCTGCCCTATACGCTGCATTCGGCCGTGGGTGAGTTCCTGTCCTCGGCCAACATGGCGCTGATGATGTATCCGGGCCTCACGCAGGGGGCCATGGCAGCCATTCTGGCCCATGGTACTGACGAGCAGAAGACCGCCTATCTGCCGAAGATGGCAACCGGTGAATGGACCGGCACCATGAACCTGACCGAGCCGCATTGCGGCACGGATCTTGGCCTTCTGCGCACCAAGGCCGTGCCCAATGGTGATGGCAGCTTCCGCATTTCCGGCCAGAAGATCTTCATCTCTGCCGGCGAACATGACATGTCGGAAAACATCATCCATCTGGTGCTCGCACGCATCGAAGGCGCGGCTGAAGGCGTCAAGGGCATTTCGCTCTTCATCGTCCCGAAGTTCATGCTGGATGCCGATGGCAATCCGGGTACGCGCAACGGCGTGTCATGCGGTTCCATCGAGGAGAAGATGGGCATTCATGGCAATTCGACCTGTGTGATGAACTATGACGACGCCACCGGCTATCTCATCGGCGAAGAGCACAAGGGCCTGAAGGCCATGTTCACGATGATGAACGAGGCGCGCCTCGGCGTCGGCCTGCAGGGCCTGTCGATCAGCGAGATCGCCTACCAGAACGCCGTCGCCTATGCCAAGGAACGCATCCAGGGCAGGGCGCTCACCGGCCCGGCAGCGCCCGACAAGAAGGCCGATCCGATCATTGTTCATCCCGATGTGCGCCGCACGCTGATGACCATCCGCGCCTTCAATGAAGGCGGCCGTGCGCTCATCCTCTGGACCGCATTGAAGTCTGACGTCGCCCACCGGTCCGGCAGTGAGAAAGACCGTCAGGATGCTGACGATCATCTCGGCCTGATGACGCCGGTTCTGAAAGGCGTGCTGACCGACAAGGGCTTCGACAATGCCGTTGCAGCCCAGCAGATGTTCGGCGGCCATGGCTACATCGAAGAATGGGGCATGAGCCAGTATGTGCGCGATGCGCGCATCGCCATGATCTATGAAGGCGCAAACGGCATCCAGGCGCTCGATCTCGTGGGACGAAAGCTGCCGGCCAATGGCGGACGTGCGCTCATGGCCTTCTTCAAGGAAGTCGGCGATTTCTGCGAGGAGAACCGTGCTAACGAGGCCATGGCTCCCCTCACCAAGGGCCTGAAGAAGGGCCTCAACGACCTTCAGGCCGCTAGCATGTGGTTCATGCAGAACGCCATGGCCAAGCCCGACAATGCAGGCGCCGGTTCGACGGATTACATGCATCTCTTCGGCCTGGTGGCGGTAGGCTACATGTGGGCCATGATGGCGAAGAACGCCCAGGAACAGTTGCAGTCTGGCGCAAGCGATTCCAAGGACTTCCTCAATGGCAAGATCATGACCGCGCGCTTCTTCATGGAGCGTTTGATGCCGGAAACGTCCCTGCGCCTCACTCGAATCCAGGCTGGAGCCGATTCCATGATGGCGCTGCCCGTCGAGGCGTTCTAAGCTCCAGGGATGAGGGCCGGAAGCGGCCCTCGATCCTGCAGGAAACCGCAAGGGAGGAAACCATGGCGGCCAGACCGGCAGAAATTCTCGGCATTCGTGCTCCCGAATGGGAGACCGAGGATGTCGCCATGTTGAAGGACATGGCCACCAAGTGGCTGGAGGCGGAAATCTCGCCCCGCTACGAGGAGTTCGAGAAGAACGAGATCGTTGACAAGGCAAGCTGGCTGAAGGCAGGCGAGGCGGGGCTTCTGTGCCCGTCCGTGCCGGAAGAATATGGCGGCTCCGGCGGCACCTATGCCCATGAGACGGCCATCATCGAAGCCATCAGTCATGTCGGTGTCGATGGTTTTGGCATCGGTCTGCACAATGCCATTGTCGCCCCGTATATCCTCCACTACGGCTCGGAAGAGCAGAAGCAGAAGTGGCTGCCGCGCATGGCCACCGGCGAGCTGATCGGCGCCATCGCCATGACCGAACCCGGTGCCGGTTCCGACCTGCAGGGCATCAAGACCTCGGCGCGCCGCGACGGCAACCACTATGTGATCAACGGGTCCAAGACCTTCATCACCAATGGCCAGAATGCCAACCTGATCATCGTCGTTACCAAGACCAATCCGGCAGCGGGCGCAAAGGGCACCTCGCTGATCGTGGTCGAGACCGATGACGCCGACGGCTTCGAGCGCGGCCGCAACCTCGACAAGGTCGGACTCAAGGCGAACGACACGTCGGAGCTTTTCTTCAACGATGTGCGCGTGCCTACTTCAAATCTGCTTGGCCATGACGAGGGCCTTGGCTTCATCCAGCTCATGCAGCAATTGCCGCAGGAGCGCCTGATGATCGGTGCCGGCGCCATCGCCATGATCGAGCGCGCCCTGGCGCTGACCATCGACTATGTGAAGGAACGCAAGGCATTCGGTCAGCCGGTGCTTTCTTTCCAGAACACCCAGTTCAAGCTGGCCGAGGCCAAGACCGAGGCGACGATCGCGCGCACCTTTTACAATCATTGCGTGGCCGAGCATCTGGAGGGCCGCCTGTCGCCGGAATTGGCCTCCATGGTCAAGTACTGGCTGTCGGACCTGCAGAACAAGATCGTTGACGAATGCCTTCAGCTGCATGGCGGCTATGGCTACATGAACGAATACCCGATTGCCCGCATGTTCCGCGATGCGCGTGTCCAGCGCATTTATGGCGGCACCAACGAAATCATGAAATTGCTCATTGCCCGCAGCCTGTGAAGCTTGCGGCCAGGAAGGAGACCCCCATGGCAGACGCTTATGTATATGACGCGGTGCGTACACCCCGCGGACGCGGCAAGAAGGATGGCAGCCTGCACGAAGTGCCGGCAGTGCGCCTTGGCGCAAAGGTTCTGGAAGCCATCCGTGACCGCAACGGGCTGGACACCGGCACCGTCGATGACATCATCTTCGGTTGCGTCGATCCGGTGATGGAAGCGGGCTCGGTCATTCCGCGTTCGTCGGCCTTCGAGGCCGGCTATGACATCAAGGCACCGGGCATCCAGATTTCGCGCTTCTGCGCCTCGGGTCTCGACGCCATCAACCTCGGCGCCGCCAAGATCGCGCAGGGGGCAGACGACATCGTCATCGCCGGTGGTGTGGAAAGCATGTCGCGTGTCGGCATGGGCATGTCGGGCGGTGCCTGGTTCATGGACCCTTCGGTTGGCCTGCCTTCCTACTTCATGCCGCAGGGCGTGTCGGCGGACCTGATTGCCACGAAGTACGGCTTCTCGCGTGACGACGTGGACGCTTATGCGGTGGAAAGCCAGAAGCGCGCCGCCCATGCCTGGGAAAAAGGCTGGTTCAAGAATTCGGTCATTCCGGTCAAGGACCAGAACGGCATGACCATCCTCGACCGTGACGAGCACATGCGTCCGGGCACCGACATGCAGTCGTTGGCGGGGCTCAACCCGTCCTTCGTCATGCCGGGCGAAATGGGCGGCTTTGAAGCCGTTGCCATCCAGCGCTACCCGGAAATCGAGAAGCTGAACTATGTCCACCATGCCGGCAATTCGTCAGGCATCGTCGACGGGGCCGCTGCCGTCCTGCTCGGCTCAAAGAAGGCCGGCAAGACCATGGGCCTGAAGCCTCGCGCCCGCATCCGCGCCTTCGCCAATGTCGGCTCGGAACCGGCGATCATGTTGACCGGCCCGGTGGACGTGACCGAGAAGCTGCTGAAGCGTGCCAAGATGAAGATCTCGGACATCGACCTGTTCGAACTGAACGAGGCCTTCGCCTCGGTCGTTCTGCGCCACATGCAGGCTTTCGACATTTCCCATGACCAGATGAACGTTGCCGGTGGCGCCATCGCCATGGGCCATCCGCTGGGTGCCACGGGTGCGATGATCCTCGGCACGGTGCTCGACGAACTGGAGCGGCGCGACCTGAACACTGCCCTCGTGACGCTCTGCATCGGTGCCGGCATGGGCACTGCCACCATCATCGAACGCGTCTGACCGGGAGAAAAGACCATGGCCAAGTACAAGAATTTCACGGTTGAGACCGACGCCGACGGCATTGCCCTCGTCACTTGGGACATGCCCGACAAATCCATGAACGTCTTCACGCAGGGCGTGATGGACGAGATTGACGCCATCGTTGACCAGGTCGTGGCTGATGCTGCGATCAAGGGCGTTGTCTTCACCTCCGGCAAGAAGGACAGCTTCTCCGGCGGTGCCGACCTCACCATGCTGCGTGGCATCTTTGACACGATCCGCGACGCCAAGGCCAAGGACGAGAAGAAGGCCGCCCAGCTGGTCTTCGAGGCCGCTGGCCGCATGAACTGGCTGTGGCGCAAGGTGGAAACCTGCGGCAAGCCGTGGGTCTCGGCCATCAACGGCACCTGCATGGGCGGCGCGTTCGAGCTGTCGCTTGCCTGCCATGCCCGCGTTGCGGCTGACGCCGAGCACGTCAAGATGGCGCTGCCGGAAGTCAAGGTCGGCATCTTTCCAGGTGCTGGCGGGACACAGCGCGTCCCCCGCCTGACCGACACGCAGTCGGCCCTCCAGATGATGACCACCGGCCAGAACCTGACGCCGGCCAAGGCGCTGAAGATGGGCCTGATCACGGCCATTGCCGCTCCTGACCAGCTGGTCGAAACGGCCAAGAAGCTGATCAGGGATGGGCTTGATCCGGTGCAGCCCTGGGACAAGAAGGGCTACAAGCTGCCGGGCGGCCCGGTCTATTCGGCAGCGGGCGCAAACCTGTTCCCGCCGGCCATCGCCATCCTGCGCAAGGAAACCTACGGCAATTATCCAGCCGCCACGGCCATCGTGAAATGCGTCTATGAAGGCCTGCTCGTGCCGTTCGACACCGCGCTACGTATCGAGCAGCGTTATTTTGCCGAGATCCTTCAGACCACCGAAGCCGGCATGATGATCCGCTCGCTCTTTGTCTCGCTGCAGGAGCTGAACAAGGGCGCGCGGCGTCCTGACGGCGTCAAGCCGACCAAGTTCACCAAGGTTGGCGTTCTGGGCGCGGGTTTCATGGGCGCTGGCATTGCCTTCGTCACCGCCAAGGCCGGCATCCCGGTGGTGCTGATTGACCGCGACCAGGAAGCCGCCGACAAAGGCAAGGCGCACTCTGCCGGCCTGATGGACGACCTGATCAAGAAGGGCCGCGCCACGGCTGCGGACAAGGAAGCGCTGCTGGCGCTCATCACTCCCACAGCTGACTATGCATTGCTGAAGGGTACCGAGCTGGTGGTTGAGGCTGTGTTCGAGGATTCCGCCGTCAAGAAGGGCGTCACCGAGAAGGCCGAAGCCGCAATAGCCAAGGATGCGATCTTCGCCTCCAACACCTCGACCATTCCGATTACGGCGCTTGCCGGAAATTCGGCCCGCCCGAAGAACTTCATCGGGGTCCACTTCTTCTCGCCGGTCGACAAGATGCTGCTGGTCGAAATCATCCTCGGCAAGAAGACCGGCGATGCAGCCCTGGCCGTGGCGATTGACTATGTTCGCGCCATCAAGAAGACGCCGATCGTGGTCAACGACACGCGCGGCTTCTATGTGAACCGTTGCGTGCTGCGTTACATGTCGGAAGCTTACAACATGCTGGTCGAGGGCGTTCCGCCGGCCATGATCGAAAATGCCGCCAAGATGGCCGGCATGCCGGTAGGACCGCTGGCACTGAACGACGAGACGGCCATTGACCTCTCGCAGAAGATCCTGAAGCAGACGATGAAGGATCTGGGCGAGAAGGCCGTGGACAAGCACCATGTCGAGCTGATCGACACCATGGTGGAAAAGCATGGACGCCTCGGTCGCAAGAACGGCAAGGGCTTCTATGATTATCCGGCAAAGCCTGCCAAGAAGCATCTGTGGCCGGGCCTGAAGGACCTCTACAAGCAGCAGAAGCCCGACCATGTGGATGTGGAAGAGCTGAAGCAGCGCTTCCTCGTCACCATCGCCATGGAAGCAGCACGCGTCATGGAAGAGGGCATCGTCACCGATCCGCGTGAGGCCGATGTCGGCTCGATCCTGGCGTTCGGGTTTGCTCCCTATACTGGCGGCACGCTGTCCTACATCGACGGCATGGGCATGGAAAAGTTCCTGAAGCTCGCCAAGCATCTGGAGAAGCGCTACGGCAAGCAGTTCAAGGCGCCGAAGCTGCTGAAGGACATGGCCGACAAGGGCCAGACCTTCTACGATCGCTTCAACCCCTACGCACCGAAGGACAAGGAGGCAGCCTGACCGGCTGCCTCCGGGCACCCCTGAATGTATGTCTGGGCCAGAATGCTGCGGATCGCGGCGACGCAAAAGTCCCGCGGTCCGTTCAAGGCCGGCGATGAAAGCCGGCTGACCTTCCGCTGCCTGCCAACCGACATCGATCCGAACCTGCATCTCAACAATGCGCGCTACATGATGCTGGCCGATTGCGGCCGGTTGGACATCTTCTTCCGCTCCGGCCTCCTCAAGTTGACGCGGGCGCGCAACGGGGCACCGCTGATGGGGGGTGTTCAGGCAGTCTATGTCCGCGAGATCAAGCTCTGGCGGAAATTTGAAGTGGTCTCGACCATCGAGACCTGGGAGGACAGCCAGATCATCGGGCGCCACACCTTCCACTTGGAAGACGGCACGATGGCTGCCGCCGTGATGACCACTGCCGGCGTCTATGATTTCACCAATCGCCGCTTTGTGCGCGCCGGAGACGTGATCGAGGCGCTGGGCTACGAGGATGCGCCGCGCCCGCCAACGGAAGCCGAACGCGCCTTCATGGAAAGCCACGGACGGCTGCGCCAATTGTCCAAGGCCGGCAATCTGTCGTCCCGTTGACGAAACTTCTGGCCGCTGACGAATATTCTGGCTTTCAGCATCGCCCTGCTAGATTACGGTCTTTCCACCACAGGGAGGATACCATGGCTGCGACCGTCGACTATTTCTTCACCTGCATTTCGCCTTTCTCCTATCTTGGACATCGGGCCGTCCAGGAGGTTGCCCGGCGCCATGAGGTCCAACTGTCCTGCCGCCCCATGCGTCTGGGCGAGGTTTTCGCCACATCGGGCGCAGTGCCGCTGGCGCAGCGTACAGAGGCACGCAAGGCCTACAGGCTGATCGAATTGCAACGCATTGCCGAATTTCGTGGCCTTCCAATCAATCTGAAACCGGCCTTCTTTCCGGCCGATCCCTCATTGGGTGACGCCACCGTCGCGGTGCTTGTCGCAACCGGGGCTGATCCCCTCGACTACATGGACGCGCTCTACAGGGCTGTCTGGGTGGATGATGCCAATGTCGCCGATGAGGCGGTCGTTGCTGCGCGGCTGACCGCCTGCGGGCATGATGCCGCCGCTGTTATTGCATCCGCCAGAAGCGAAGCCATGCAGGAAGCAATCGCCCGAAACACAGCTGACGCAGTGGCGGCGGGCGCCATGGGCAGTCCGACTTATGTGTTGAATGGCGAACCGTTCTGGGGCCAGGACAGGATCGAATATCTGGATCGGGCCTTGAGCACGCGACGCGCGCCCTTTCACCCCTGAGCTTCGACCGCAACGACCGGAGAGGATAATGCGTCTTCTGGCAATTCTGGCTCTCGCGGTTTTGACCTCTTTGGGCGTGCTCGCAGTCCTCAGCCTGCGGGGCAACCAGCAGATTCCGCCGGTTGCCGAAAGGGCTGCCCCGAACCCGGCTCAAGCGGGGAAAGCCAGAACGCCTGAGACACCTCAGCCTTCTACGGTCGAGCGCGTCGAAACAACGGATGTCTCCCGCGCTCGCCCGATAGCGCCGGGGATCGTTGCGCCACCCTCCTTGACCGGTCCCTTGGAACGCGAAGAGCCTCGCGCGCCCTTGAGTTCCATCGGTCCTGCCAATCCCCCGGTTCGCCAAATGATCGAGCCCGGAAAGCGCAAGGCTCAGCTGCTCCATGTTCCGCTTGTCACTGGCGTTGCCACGCTGGAGGCCGGCGGCCATGTCGTGGAATTGGAGGGGGTCACGGCACCCGATCCTTCCCTTCAATGTCTGGACGGAAAAGGCACCGAACAGCCTTGCGGCATGATGGCCCGCTCTGCGGTCCGCCAATGGGTGCGAAGCCGTGCAGTCACCTGTGCCGTGCCGGATCAGCCCTCGCAGGAGGAGATCACAACGTGGTGCTCGCTCGCCGGCAAGGACATGGCTTTATGGCTTGCCGAGAACGGCTGGTTGCTGGAAGCCAGCACTCCGGAACTGGCTGCTGCGCTTGAAACGGCGCGCCGGCAAAAAGTCGGGATTTACGCGTTTCCTGGTGTCAGTCGCTTCGACTGACTTTCACTTTGGCCTCTGCGCCCCTATATGGGTTGGAGAACGAAGGAGAGAAACCATGGCAAAGCCGGTCACCATCAACGTCCCCCACGAATTGGGCCGTGAAAAGGCTTTGGAGCGCGTGCGCACCCGCTTTGACCAGGTGGAAAAGGCCATAGGCTTTGGCGTGAAGCTTGAGAAGGACTGGGTTGGGGAGCAGCTGAACTTCCAGGCAGCTGCCATGGGTCAGAAGGTCACCGGCAAGGTCGATGTCACCGATACGGCGATGGTGATCGAGCTGACCTTGCCAATGCTGCTTGCCGGCATGGCCGACAAGCTATCCGACACCTTGGGCAAGCAGAGCCGGTTGCTTCTGTCGAAGGACTGACGAGCCGGCCCCTCAGGCCAGCTTGCCAGCCAGCGCCTTGCCGATCAGATCACGCATTTCTGTAATTCCATAGAGCGCCACGAACGAGCCGAAGCGCGGTCCGCGTTCCTGTCCGATCAGCACCTCGTAGATCATCTGGAAGAAGGCAACCGAGACACCCGGTCCGCCTTCCGGGCTCTTCTTGGAATGATCCTGATAGCGCTCGATGCCACGCGCCACGTCAAGCGCTGCATTCTGGATAGCTTCTCCATCTGCTCCGGCAGGAAGGGCGGCCAGAGCGTCAGCAAGCTTCGCCAGCGCTTCCCGCTCCGCACCGTCGGCAGCGCGGAACACCTTGGTCGGCTTCACGAAATCATCGAAGTAGCGGATTGCGTAGCCGACAAGCTGATCAAGCATGGGATTGTTCTCAGCGGTCACGCCGGGTGCGTAACGCGAGATAAAGCCCCAGAGCACGGCCTTGTCATGGGCGTTGGAGGCACTGACAAGATTGAGCAGAAGGCCAAAGCTGACCGGCATGTCACAGGCCGGTGGATTGCCGTTGTGGATATGCCAGACCGGGTTGGCCAGCCGGTTTGCCGCATCCTGGCGAGGATAGGCCGACAGGAAGGCGAAATACTCGTCCACCGCGCGCGGGATGACATCGAAGAAGAGCTTCTTGGCTGTGCGCGGCTTCTGGAACATGTACAGCGCCAGGCTCTCGGTTGGCGCATAGGTCAGCCACTCGTCGATGGTCAGGCCATTGCCCTTCGACTTCGCGATCTTTGCGCCATTTTCATCAAGGAAAAGCTCATAGACAAAATGCTCCGGCGGACGTCCGCCAAGCGCCTTGCAGATGGCGTCATAGACCATCATGTTCGGGCCGTGATCCTTTCCGAACATCTCGAAATCAACGTTGAGCGCCGCCCAGCGAGCGCCAAAATCCGGCTTCCACTGCAGCTTCACCTTGCCGCCAGTCACCGGCAGCGTGGTCTCGGTGCCATCCTCGTCGTCAAACGTGATGGTGCCGTTGACCGCATCGACTGATTTCATCGGCACATAGAGCACGCGACCCGTTTTAGGCGAGATTGGCAGGAAGGGCGAATAGGACGCGCGGCGCTCCTCGCCAAGCGTCGGCAACATGATCGCCATCACCTCGTCATAGCGTTCCGCCACCCGGCGCAGGATGTCGTCAAGCTTGCCGGACTTGTAGTAATCGGTCGCGCTGGCAAACTCATAGGCAAAGCCGAACGTGTCGAGGAAGCGGCGCAGCATCGCATTGTTGTGATGCCCGAAGCTCGGATAGTCGCCGCCGAACGGGTTCGGCACCACGGTCAGCGGCATGTGCAGATAGGGTTCGAGTGCGGCGCGATCCGGCACATTGTCCGGGATCTTGCGCATGCCATCCATGTCGTCGGAGAAGCAAAGGAGACGCGTCTTCACGGTGTCGCCGGTCAGGATTCGGAAAGCGTGGCGTACCATGGTCGTACGCGCCACTTCACCAAATGTTCCGATATGCGGCAGGCCGGATGGCCCGTAGCCGGTTTCAAACAGAACGGTCTCAGGGAAACCTGTCTTCTCGTAGCGTTTGACGATCTTGCGCGCTTCCTCGAACGGCCAGGCCTTGCTCGTGGCAGCAGCCTCCATGAGTTCCGGGGTCTGTTCGAGCTTGGCTTCTCGCGCATCGGTCATTGTGAATTTCCTGACTGTTTCTGCCTCGGCAAGGCGGGCGGAACCTATGCGCGCGCCTGAAAGGCGTCAATGCAAATCCATGGTGAATTCGCTTGATGTGCCAGCCTCAGCCACCTAACTAGGAACCTGACCGGAAGATGGTCCGAACGAATATGGACAGGGAGTGGCATGCCATGGCGTCTACGATAA
The DNA here is from genome assembly GCA_041738295.1 of Zhengella sp. Classification (GTDB taxonomy): domain Bacteria; phylum Pseudomonadota; class Alphaproteobacteria; order Rhizobiales; family Rhizobiaceae; genus Zhengella. Next base: position 11,968 of record JBGSQC010000355.1, read on the forward strand.
TTCAGGATGCACTGGTTCAGGTCATGGTCCTGATGTCTGCTGTCGACCGCTCGATGACCGACGCTGAACTTGAGCGCATCGGAGCCATGGTTCATACCTTGCCTGCTTTCCGGGGCTACGACGACGAGCGCATTCTTGTGGCGGCCCGGTCCTGCCAGGAAGTTCTTCAGCAGGAGAACGGGCTTGAGAAAATGCTCGGTCAGGTCTCCGATGCCATCCCATTGCGCTTGGCTGATACAGCTTACGCACTGGCTGTCGAGATCGCTGCTGTTGATCTTCAGGTCGAGCCTGAAGAACTGCGCCTGCTGCAATTGCTGCGCGATCATCTCATCCTCGACAGCCTGACCGTGGCTGCGATCGAGCGCGCTGCACAGGCGAAATTCCGCACTGCCGTGTAAGTATGACGCAGCACTGCACAAAGGCTTGATTGGCCTGGCATTCGCGACTGTGATGGAAGCAGGCGGCAAGCCTTTATCCACGCTGCCCGAAGGAATTGGAAATGCCGGAATTCATGACGAGCGAACCCGTGATCCGCTTCGGTGCCTTTGCATCGGTTTTTGCCGTCATGGCGGTTCTCGAACTGGTGTCTCCACGCCTCTCCCGGCCGCAAATGGTGGGCAGCCTCAAGATGCAGCGCTGGTTCACCAATCTCTCCATTGTCGTGCTCTCGACTGTGCTTCTGCGGATCGTGTTTCCGGTGGCCGCAGTCGGAACGGCGCTTTACGCTGAGGCCAACGGCTTCGGCCTGTTTCGCATGCTTGATCTCAATCCGGTGCTGGCGGGCATCATCGCCTTCGTCGTGCTGGACTTCGCAGTCTGGCTTGAGCATCTGGCGAGCCACAAGATCCCGCTGCTATGGCGCATTCACCGCATGCACCATGCCGACCAAGGCTTCGACCTGACGACGGCGCTTCGGTTCCACCCGCTGGAAATCGTGCTGTCCATGGTCTGGAAGGCTCTGGTGATCCTGCTTCTAGGGCCGCCGGCCGTGGCAGTCCTTGTCTTCGAGATCGTGCTGAACGCCAGTGCCATGTTCAATCACGCGAACTATCGTCTGCCCTTGGCTGTCGACAGGGTTGTCCGACTTTTCCTGGTGACGCCCGATATGCATCGCGTTCACCATTCGGCCATTGTTCGGGAAACAGATTCAAACTACGGCTTCAACCTGCCTATCTGGGACCGCATCTTCTCGACCTACAATGATCAGCCGTCAAAGGGCCATGAGGCGATGACGATTGGCCTCGACGAGTTCCGTGAAAATGCCTCCGCCCGCCTGGGCTGGTCTTTGCTGTTGCCGTTTCGCGGCCGGTCATTCACCGACAGCCGGGATCATCAAGCTGTCAAAAGAAATCCTTTGGAAAATATCGAAGATAAAGCTCGTTGAGCGTTCCCTTCAGGGAAAGCTGCTTGAGTGCATAGTCGATCGCTCCGGCAAGCTCCGGGGATTGGGCAGACGTGGCAATCCGCAGCCCGTTTCCAAGCAGTTCCGGTGAAAAGTAGGCTCCGCCTGCAAAACCGCAGCAGCCTTCGGAGCTGGCACCGGCCAGCCAGAAAGAAAGCCGCATGCCATCTGAAAAGACAGCGTCGAGTTTCCCCTCTTTCAAATCTGCCAGCATCCAATCCTCCCGCGAATAGCGGACCGGTTTTGCCAAGGGCAGGAATACGCCAAGCATGGTGTCATGGCCGCTCCGCTCGAGAACGCCTACCCGCTTGCCGGATACCGCCTTCTCGTCAATGGCATTGGCACCACGCACGGCCAGCCGGGCAGGAAACGGAAAATAGCTCCTTGTAAAGGTGAGCTTCCCTGCCGTTCCGGCACCCGGCACAAGGCCTGCTATAATGGCTTCGCCCTGGCGCTGCTCAATCGCCGGAACAAGCTGGTTCCATTCGATGGCCTGGATCTGGCAGCGTTCGAGCAGTTCCAGCTCACGGCAGATGGCCGTCGCCAGATCAACATGAAATCCGGAAAGACGGCCGGATTGGTCCTGGTGATTGAATGGCGGAAAATCGACGGTCGTCAGGAACCTGAGCCTTGTCTGATCCGACAGGGGAGGCTTTGCAATGCGTTCCTGCGGGTCCCAGAGCAGAGGATAGTCCGCCAAGGATCTGTCCGGCGATAGTACCAGAACAAAAGCAGCCAGACCCAGCCGGATCGCCAATTTCAGTTTGGGCATCATGAGCGTCCTGCCGGTCTACGCCCGGTAAACTGCACCGCTGCGCAGCCTGATCCGGTCAGCGCTGTACATGACAGACGAGCTTGATTTTCGCAACAGCTTTACCGTGAAGATCAACTGTAGATACATAGAAATAACTCATACACCTTGTTCTAATTGACGCGAGCAGGCGACGTGGGGGCGGCGGGACATGCATCATTTCGATGAGACTCTGAACATTATCAGCGATCTGAATTCCGCCAGGGATGCGCAAGAGATTTGCCTGCGCTTGATAAGGGTGACAGCCGCTTTTGGTCTCGACCGGCTTGTCGCTGGAACGCAGCCCGACCCGCGAGCTTCGAAAAAGAAGCATATGGAGCATGCCATCCTCAGCGGTTGGCCGGAAGGCTGGATGGAGCGCTATGTCACTAATAAATATGCCAGAATTGATCCTATCGTCAGGCATGTTCAGTCCAGTCTCAATCCGTTTCACTGGCAGGAAGCGAGCGCCGGGCTGGAGAAGTCTGATCCGGGTACACTCTTCATGAACGAAGCGCGCGAGTTTGGCCTGGGCGCTGGCATCGCCATCCCGCTGGTCACGATGGATGGCACGATGGCCTTGGTTTCCCTTGGGGGAGAAAGACCCGAGATACCCCCGCTTGCCATGGGCATGTTGTCACTTGTTTCAACTTATGCGATAGCCCGCGCGCTTCATCTCAGCGCAATGACCCCGAGATCGGGAAGCGAAAACCTTACTCGACGCGAAACGGAGTGCATTCGTTGGGCGGCTGAAGGAAAAAGCGAATGGGAAATCTCCATGATCCTTGGAATTTCCGAACATACGTCAGAAAAACATCTTCTCAATGCCAAGACAAAATTGGGTGCCGTTAATCGCGTGCAAGCGGTAGCGGAAGCCATAAGGCGCGGATACATTACGTGATCGCACCATTTTTTGATGGTTAACGACGGTTAAAGTACCTCCATCAACCCTGAATGGAGGCACCTCATGATCCTTGCACTAACAACCTCCCGTCTTATGGAAAGCCCTGGTCTTTGGGAGGCAGTATACAGACTGCGATACCAGATCTTCGTTGAAGAAATGGGCTGGGATGACCTTCTCCGGCCTGACGCGCTGGAAATCGACCAATTTTATCATGATGAAGCGATCCATATGCTGTGCATGCGCGACGGCCAGCTCGCCGGTTACCAGCGGATGCTTCCGACAACCAGACCTCACCTTCTGACCGACGTGCTTCCGGAACTGTGCGAAGGGGAGCGTCCATTCGGGCCCGATATCTTCGAACTGACCCGCTATGCGGTTTCCCCGGCATTCAGGGATGGCCGGCGCGGTGTCTCAACCGTCGGATCGGAACTCATCGCCGGTTTCGTTGAGTGGGGTCTCCAGGGCGGGGTGCACAGCGTCATCATCGAGTTCGAGCCGATGTGGGTGCTGCGGGCGTTGCAGCTGAAATTCCTGGCGCGACCCCTTGGTTATCAGCGTGTGATCGGAAACCAGAACGTGGTGGCCACATTGCTGAGCTTCAATTCGGAAACCTTGCAAGCTGTCCGTGAGAAGCGGGATTTCCACAAGCCTGTCCTTTGCCGGGATGAGAGGAAGCGCGAACTTCGCTTCGCCTCCTGAAAACACCTGTCCAATCTGACGCCTGCTGAATCTGTCTCCAGATCGCGAGGAACACCATGTCTGAAGGAATCTCGGCAACTGTTCACCATTCGAGCCTCGTCGTATCCCTCCATGACGGCAAGGGGCCCCCTTCGTTGGATCGCAAGGCATATTGCGACCTGACATCCATGCTGAATAGCGCTGCTGCAGACGAGGCCATCAGGACCGTGATCCTGCGCGGCTTTGCAGGCTGCTTCTGCCGCGGAGCCAATCTGGACGAGTTTACCGATCCGGAGATCTAACCGGGTCTTATAGAGGCGGTAACCGGATATTTCCGGGCACTGTCTGATTTCCCCAAACCGCTTTTGGCATGCGTGGACGGTGAAGCGACCGGTGTGGGTTGCACTACCCTTTTCCACTGCGATCTGGTCTTCGCCAGCCGATCCAGCACGTTCCGGGTGCCTTTCGTCGATTTCGGGCTTGTCCCGGATGCAGCCACCAGCCTGCTGGCGCCAGAACGGCTCGGATACATGCAGGCATTCCGCTTCTTTTGCCTCGGCGAAGTGCTGGATGCCAAAAAGGCTCAGGCCATGAACCTCGTCAGTGAGGTCTGTGAAGGGCACGAAGAGGACACGTTTGAGTGCGCGCTCACATTTGCACGCGCTCTCGCCAAAAAGCCCGCATCAGCCCTTGAGACGACGAGGCGACTGTTGCGCGGCGAGCAGTCAGCCGTCCGTTCGAGGATTGACCAGGAAATCGCACTGTTCCGGGATGCCTTGAATGACGAAAAGACGCTGAGGCGCATCAAGCGTCTTGCCAGTCTGGCTGCATGATAGGCGCGCGGGGCTCGCATCGTGAACGCGACGGAGACCGGATCATTTGCACCGATCGATTCCACCGAGAAGGCCCTGGCGGTTGCCGTATTCAAGGCGCTCGGGCTGTCTCCGGCGATGGCATTGCCCTATGTGCGCGCCGCCCGAATGAACGGCACCTCCATTCATGAGGAAATGCAAGGCGATCCCAGCATCGACCAACAACGCTTCTTTCGGGCGATAGCCGATGCTTCCGGCATCGGTTTTCTTGCAAATCCGCATCCGGAACGGCTGATCCCGCTCGCTTGTCCATTGCCAGACTTGCTCGCATTGCCGCCAAACGGGATGATTTGCCTCTATGCGGATGGAAGGGGAGGAACAGACATCCTCATCTCGCCGGACATTGCCCAGGCGGCGCGGTTTGACGCCTATTTTCGTCGCTACCCGGCCATGCAATCGCGCATGAAAGTGGTTCCGCCAGCCGTCTTTCGCAAGGCAATCTTCACAGCGACGGGAACGGAGATGGTTTCGCGCTCGGCAAACCGTCTGTTCGTGACTCGTCCCCGGATGTCAGCACGTATCGTCACGAATTCCTGGCAGTCGGCTCTCTTGGGGTCACTGGCGGTGCTGGTCCCGGTGTCCATCCTCCTTTGGCCGCAGGCAATGGTGATCGCACTTCATCTGCTTTCAACGCTTGTCTTTTTCTTTTGCACGGTCTTGCGGATCTTGCCGATACCCTCTGCAGGCAAGTCTGGCAGCAACTGGAAAGGAAGTCCGGTTCCCGGTCCGCTCCCGGTCTACACGGTGCTCATTGCGCTCTATCGCGAAGAAAACATGGTCGCTGACCTGCTGGTCAGTCTCAGCCGTTTGAAATGGCCACGATCCCGGCTGGAGGTAAAACTCGTTTGCGAAGCAGATGATGAGGCGACTATCAGCGCGATCAGGAGCCATGCACTGGGCGGCACGGTCGAAATCATTGAAGTACCCGGGGCGGTCCCCGTACCAAGCCCAATGCACTTGCCTATGCGCTGCAGGCATCCAGGGGCGAGTTCGTCGTACTTTATGATGCCGAGGACAAGCCGCATCCCGACCAGCTTCTTGAAGCCTGGTCCGTCTTCGGCAAAAGCACTCCTGAACTTGCCTGCCTGCAAGCGCCGTTGGTGATCACAAATGGTCATGTCAATCGGATGGCCGGCATGTTCGCACTCGAATATGCCGGCCTGTTCCGGGGCCTTTTGCCATGGCTTGCCCGCAATGAACTGGTCTTGCCTCTGGGCGGAACGTCGAACCACTTTCGCCGGGAGGCGCTTGATGAAGTGCTTGGCTGGGATCCCTACAACGTTACCGAAGATGCGGATCTTGGCATTCGCCTTAGCCGGGCCGGGTATTGCAGCGGAACCCTGACCAGCCCTACCCTTGAAGAAGCCCCGGAAGATTTCAGGACATGGCTCGGACAGAGAACCCGATGGTTCAAGGGTTGGATGCAGTGCTGGCTTGTTCATAACAGAAGCATGAAAACGCTTGGAAAAGATCTTAAAATAAAAAACTTTCTTGTCTCCCAGATTTTTCTGGCCGGTATAATCTTGTCTGTCTTAATATATCCAGCATCGATATTTATTATTATATACGATATCACAAATTTGATTTCAGGGCAAGTTTTTACAATTGAAAGAAAGATGTTGTTCGCTACGGATATTTTAAATATTATTGTTGCACATGCGGGATTTTACATGCTCGGCTGCCGTCCGCAAAGTGCAATGGAGCGCAAAAAATCAAACGCCAGCCTGCTGTTTCTCCCTGCCTACTGGCTGATGATGTCATGGGCAGGCTGGCGCGCCGTCATCGATTTGATGCGCCGCCCCCATCACTGGGAAAAGACGGCGCACAAGCCGATGGCTACTTTACGCTCGCAGGGATCTCATCTCCGGAAATAATAAGGGATTTGTCAGCTGCGCCAATCTTCCTGACTGATTTCCCTTTGTAGCCTACCGATAGCAGCACGTGGCGTATCACTTCCAGTCGTGCACGGCGCTTGTCATTGGCACGCACCATCGTCCACGGCGCAAACGCGGTATTGGAAGCCGTCAACATGCGGTCGCGGTGTTCGCTGTAAGCCGACCAGCGGGTCATGCCTTTGATGTCAATGGGGGAGAACTTCCAGTGCTTCAGCCGGCTGTGAGCCCGGTCATGGAAACGAAGAAGCTGCATTTCCTGACCAACATTGAGCCAAATCTTGAAGAAATGGATACCTTCATCAACGATCATTTGCTCGAAATGCGGCACATCAAGCAGAAATTTTGCATACTGTTCAGCTGTGCAGAACCCCATGACAGGCTCGACCACTGCCCGGTTGTACCAAGAGCGGTCAAACGTGACGATTTCGCCGGCTGTCGGGAAATGCGTGACATAGCGCTGGAAATACCATTGTGCCCGTTCCGCATCGGTGGGCTTGGAGAGGGCGACATTGCGGGCCGAACGCGGATTGAGGTTCTCCCGGAATGCATTGATCGTGCCGCCCTTGCCGGCTGCATCACGACCCTCAAACAGGATCATCACCCGCTCGCCTGAGGCCTGAAGCCACCCTTGCAGCTTGACCAGCTCTTCCTGGAGATCCTCCAGCTGCTTCAAAAAAAGTTTTTCGTCGAGCTTCTTCGCATAGGGATAGCTGCCCGAGGTCAGGGCATTGTCCTTGATCCAGTCAGGCAGAACGGGATCTCCGATGTCAAAGACTCGCTTCTGGCCGGCAACGTCAAGCTCTACCGGTTCCAGCTTGATACCGCCGATTTCCGTGATGCGTTTCGCCATTTCACAAGCCTTTCATCTGAATCGCGCAAACCGCGAGATTATTGGTATAGGTGGCCGGATGTGAAGCGCCAACAGAACAAATTTGACAGGCCGATGGATCAGAACGACGACAGCAGCGCAAAGACTGTTTCCTGGGCACGTCTGGCCATTGTCGCAGGCTTGGTGGTTGCCGCCGCAGTCGCTTGGGTTGTTCCGGCAATCGCGCCGTTGATGGCTGCGGGTTTGGCGGCTGCCGGTCTGATCCTTGTCCTGAGACGGGATGAGCCGGTCACTCGTCCCATTGCCAGAAAGAAGCAGACAGCAGGCATCCAGGCAAACCGGCCATTGGTTGATGCATATCCCGATCCGGTCATCATCTTTGACGGGCGCGGCGACATCATCATGGCCAACAAAGGCGCCCAGTCCGTATTCGGCCGCCTCACTGCGGGCACCGATGTCCGCCTTGTCCTGCGGACGCCGGAAATGGTCGCCCTGGTTTCGCAGGCCCTTCAGTCCGGAGCTGCCCACGCCAATGATGTTGCCTTCCGGTTGCCTGTCGAACATGTCTTCAATGTCCGCATGGAAACCATCGCTGGTGAACCTCCGGTGCTCATGGCAGTTTTCTCCGATCGCAGCGAGATGCGCAGGCTGGATCGCATGCGCTCGGACTTCATCGCCAATGCCAGCCATGAATTGCGAACGCCCTTGGCCTCGATATCCGGCTTTATCGAAACCCTTGAGGGGCCGGCATCGGGAGACAAGGCTGCATCGGCACGCTTTCTGGGCATTATGAAAGTTCAGGCCAACCGCATGGCCCGCCTGATAGACGACCTGCTTTCGCTGTCCCGCCTTGAGATGAAGGCGTCGGCCCGCCGCGATTTTCCCGTTGATCTGGTGGCCCAGTGCGAAACCGTGATCAGCGCCTTGTCACAACTGGCTGAAGACAGCAATGTCACAATCGAACGCGACTGGCAGCACGCTGATTGGCGGGTGGCAGGAGAAAGCGACGAACTGTTTCAGGTCCTTGAAAATCTTGTCGCCAATGCCTGCAAGTACGGAAGCGAAGGCGGACGGGTGATCATCCGCCTTGAGAAGGCTGCGCTTGCGGGGCGCCCGGCTGTGAAGGTCTCGGTGCAGGATTTTGGCAGGGGCATCGCCAAAGAGCATGTGCCGCGCCTGACCGAGCGGTTTTACCGTGGCGACTCCGATCAGGCCAAGGTGCAGAAAGGAACTGGGCTGGGCCTCGCCATCGTCAAACATATCATTACGCTGCACAAGGGACGGCTGATGATTGACTCGGAAGTCGGCAAAGGATCAACATTCTCTGTCCTTCTGCCGTCACATGAGTCTTCCATTATAAGCGGTGTGGGCTTGAACCGTGATCAGGCCGGGCAAACAGACGCATAAGTGAGCTGCTCGCAGCACGCAGGCACGGTTTTGGAACGGGAGCAGACGGAATGCAGAATTCCTCGCATACGGTGCGGGCTTTTGACGAAGAGCTTCGGGTGCTGGCTACCCGCCTGGCCGGCATGGGTGGTCTCGCCGAGACCATGGTCTTTGATGCCGTTCAGGCCCTGGTTCGCGGCGATGGTGAAATGGCAGCGGGCGTGATTGCGGCAGATGCCGACCTTGATGCCGGACAGCGTGAAATCGACGAGAAAGCTGTTTCGCTGATTGCGCGCCGCCAACCCATGGCGCAGGACCTGCGCGAGGCCATCGGCGCCATGCGCATCGCTGCCGATCTGGAGCGAGTCGGCGATCTCGGCAAGAACATTGCCAAGCGCGTTGTTGCCGTTTCCGGCCAGATGCAGCCGGTCCAGCTGTTCCGCGGGCTGGAAGCGCTGTCGGGCCTCGCCCTTGCCCAATTGAAAGATGTTCTGGACGCCTATGCGCTGCGCGCCGGCGAACAAATCGACGTCCTTCGGGCCCGCGATGAAGAGATCGACAGCATGTACACCTCGCTGTTCCGAGAACTCCTCACATACATGATGGAAGATCCGCGCAACATTTCCGCCTGCACCCATCTGCTTTTTTGCGCCAAGAACATCGAGCGGATCGGGGATCATGCGACCAACATCGCCGAGACGATCTATTTCATCTCCACCGGCCGCCAAATGGCAGCAGAGCGGCCGAAGGATGATGAAAGCCATCTCGTCCAGACCCGTTGATCGTCCCGGTTGATGGCTGGAAATGAAAACGCCGGCTGAAAAGCCGGCGTTGACACATATGAAGTCCAACCGGATCAGGCGCGCTTGCGGCGTTCCGACACCGGTTGATAGGCAAGCCGGGAATGGTAGGTGCAATAGGGGCCGCTCTCAGGAGAGTCGCAGCCGCAAAAATGGAAATCCTCAGACAGCGGATCACCTACGGGCCACTTGCATGTCCGTTCGTTCAGTTCGGTCAGCGCCAGACGGCGGGAGACCGGCACGACCATCGGCTGGCGAACCGGCCGCACTTCCACTTCATGGACCGGATCCGCCTCATAGTCGATCTTCAGGGCATTGGCTCCTGACGTCATGACCGAAGGACGCCCGGCGCCGGACATCGGAGCCGGACGGCTACCCGCCTTGGCGGCAGGCAGGTTGGCGCGCGGGGCCTTCTTCTGGCGCGTTGGCGTGCCGGTTGCGCGCCCCCGGCTGGAAAGCTTCAACCGGTGCACCTTGCCGATCACGGCATTGCGGCTGACACCGCCAAGCTGCGCAGCAATCTGGCTTGCACTCAATCCTTCGGCCCATAGCTTTTTAAGCAGCTCGACCCTCTCGTCAGTCCAATTCATGGATTAGTGCTCCGCATTTTGATCGAATCCCCCGGCTTCGCCTGGCAGGGCCAGACGCCTCACTCCGCACAAGATGTTGGGAACGCCGCACGAGATATAGTCTATTTGTGGACATAACCTACAGTATGTGCTGACTCCCTGACAAGAGTCGGCGGACAAGCGGGATGGGGATAAGTGGGTTTTCCCCAAATTTGCGCGCAGCGGACCGGGCGCGCCGTACCGCCGCTTCTTTGGCAACTGGGCTCGACCACGGGTTGGCCAGGTACGGCAGGGCGCCCATTTCACAATTGATTGACACGCCCGCATCTAATATGGATATCTGAATGAGGCCGCCCGGAGGGCGGTTTTTTATTTGGTGCGCTTGGCTTTGACTTTGCAGAGCGCTCCCCGTCTGGAGAAACGGAATGTCCGGTTCTGGATTGTTTGAGACCTATTCACGCCTACCGCTGCGCTTTGATCGCGGCGAGGGAAGTTGGCTGGTAACAACCGACGGCCAGCGCTATCTCGATTTTGCAGGCGGTGTCGCCGTCAACTCGCTTGGCCATTGCCATCCGCACCTTGTGGAAACCCTGCGCGAGCAGGCAGGAAAGCTTTGGCATGTCTCGAACCTCTATGAGATTCCCGGCCAGTTTGATGTCGCTGCACGCCTTTGTGCCCATACTTTTGCCGATCGCGTTTTCTTCACCAATTCCGGCGCTGAAGCGCTCGAATGCTCCATCAAGACCGCCCGCCGCTTTCACTTTGCACAAGGCAATCCCGAACGCATCGACATCATCACATTCGAGGGGGCCTTCCACGGACGCACCATCGCGACCATCGCGGCAGGTGGCCAGGAAAAATACCTCGAAGGCTTCGGTCCCAAGGCACCTGGCTTTGTGCAGGTGCCGTTCGGCGACGAGGCCGCCGTGCTTGCCGCAATCAGCGACACCACCGCAGGTATCCTGATCGAGCCGGTCCAAGGCGAGGGTGGCATCCGTCCGGTGCCGGCCGGTTTCCTGCAATTCCTGCGCAACCTTTGCGACGAAAAGGGCATCCTTCTGTTGCTCGACGAGGTTCAGTGCGGCATCGGCCGGACCGGCAAGCTCTTCGCTCATGAATGGGCCGGTATCGAGCCAGACATCATGGCCGTGGCCAAGGGCATTGGCGGCGGATTTCCGGTGGGCGCTTGCCTTGCCACCGAGAAGGCGTCGTCCGGGATGGTTCCGGGAACCCATGGATCGACCTATGGCGGCAATCCGATGGGCATGGCAGTGGCGGGAGCCGTGCTGGACGTGGTTCTGGAAGACGGGTTCCTGGATGAAGTGTCCCGCAAATCGCTCCTTCTCAAGCAAGGCTTGGCGTCGATTGTTGATGAATTTCCGGATGTGTTCGTGGAGGTGCGCGGCATGGGCCTGATGCTGGGCCTGAAATGCGTTCTGCCGATTGCAACCGTCAATGCTGCATTTCGCGCCGAACATCTGCTGACTGTTCCGGCTGGAGAGAATGTGTTGCGCCTGCTGCCTCCGCTGACCACCAGCGACGAAGAAATTCGCATGGCTGTTGAGCGCATCAGCGCGGCAGCAAAAGCACTGTCGCTCAAGCGTACCCCGGCCTGAAGCCGAAAAAACGGAGGCCATTCAATGGCTGGACATCCTCGCCACTTCCTTGACCTTTCGGCAACGTCCGGTTCCGATCTTCGCGCCATGCTGGACAGTGCCGTTGCCATCAAGGCAGCGCAGAAGGCAGGCACCGCGGGCAAGCCGCTGGCCGGCAAGGTCCTGGCGATGATCTTCGAAAAGCCGTCGACGCGGACCCGCGTGTCCTTTGATGTCGGCATGCGCCAACTAGGTGGCGAAACCCTGATGCTGACCGGGACCGAAATGCAGTTGGGCCGCTCTGAAACCATTTCGGATACTGCCAAGGTTCTGTCGCGCTATGTCGACGCCATCATGATCCGCACGACCGAGCATCATCGCTTGCTTGAACTGGCCGATGCCGCCACCGTGCCGGTCATCAATGCCTTGACCAACGAAACCCATCCTTGCCAGATCATGGCGGACATCCTCACTTATGAGGAACATCGCGGTCCAGTCGCCGGCAAGCGCTTTGCCTGGACCGGTGACGGCAACAATGTGTTGCACTCGCTTGCCGAGGCATCGGCCCGTTTTGCCTTCGAGATCGCCATTGCAGTTCCCGAAGGCAGTGAACCCGACATGCGCTATATTGATTGGGCACGCGGCAATGGAGGCAAGATCGAGTTCTGCCAGTCTGCCGAACAGGCAGTCGAGGGCGCCGATTGCGTTGTCACCGACACTTGGGTGTCGATGGGCTTCGAGGACAAGGCACGTGGCAACAATGTCTTTATGCCCTATCAGGTGAACGAGGCGTTGATGGCGCGCGCCAAGCCCGATGCGCTGTTCATGCACTGCCTGCCAGCCCATCGTGGAGAAGAGGTGACGGACGCTGTCATCGACGGACCCCATTCAGTGGTTTTTGACGAGGCCGAGAATCGTCTACACGCACAAAAGGCCATTCTGGCCTGGTGCTTTGCAGGGGCATGACGTGACAGAACAAGCAACCGGTCTCGGCACTTTCGGACATGCTGGCGACGACAATGTCGTGCCGTTTCAGGTGGATTCGCTTGACGTGCGTGGACGCACCGTCCAACTGGGCCCAATGCTGGACGCGATCCTCGGTCGCCATGATTATCCCGACGAAGTGGCGCTGCTTCTGGCCGAAGCCATCACGCTGACCGCCTTGCTCGGAACGTCCCTCAAGTTTTCCGGCAAGTTCATATTCCAGACCCAGACCGACGGACCGGTCGACATGCTGGTCGCCGATTTCTCGACGCCTGATGCCATGCGCGCCTATGCAAGGTTTGACGCCGGCAAGGTCGCCGAGGCGCGCGCCGCCGGCAAAACCCGACCTGAAGAACTGATGGGCAAGGGCATATTGGCACTGACGGTCGATCAAGGCGCTCATACTCAGCGCTACCAGGGCATTGTCCAGCTCGACGGATCGACGCTCGAAGAGGTGGCGCGGAAATACTTCCTGCAATCCGAGCAGATCCCGACCGCGATCCGGCTGGCCGCTGGCCGTCAGTTGGTGACTGGAGAGGGGATCAGCCGCGAGGTCTGGCGGGCTGGCGGAATTGTGGCCCAGTTCCTGCCCGATGCACCGGAACGCATGCGAATGCCTGATCTTCACGGCGGAGACGGTGATGATGGTCGGTCTTCCCATTCGCCCGACGACGCCTGGCGCGAGGCGGAAGTGCTGCTTGCCACGATCGAACCGACCGAACTCTGGGACCCGACCGTTGGCGCGGAATTGCTGCTGTATCGTCTGTTCCATGAGCATGGCGTCACCGTTTATCCGACCACTTCCGTCCTCGACAAATGCTCGTGCAGCCGCGAGAAGATTGGCGGAATCCTGCGGGGGTTTTCTGCCGAGGAAGTCTCTGACAGCATTGAGAACGGCAAGATCCGGGTTGATTGCGAGTTTTGTTCCACCCGCTACGAATTCGATCCCGCTGAAATCGCCAGTCCGGATACCAGCGGCGATTAAGCCTTTTTGTCGCGTATCCTGTCCAATCGGTAACTTGCAACCATTCCGGTCTTGTGGTCTCAAGATCATGAAAACGGATGGTTGCATGCTAGACAAGATCACGGCCGAAACCATGACAACGGATGAGGGGCACACTCGTCCCGGCTTGCTCGCAAGGCTTGGAAGGGCCGGGCTGCAGGCGCTTGTCATGGTTCTGGTGCTCGCTGTCGGCGTCTTTGCCATGCAGCGCCTTGTGGCCACCGCTCCCGAGCGTGCAGGCAAGGTGGTGACACCCACAATCTATCCTGTCACCGCGCTGGAGCTGGTCCCGGCGGACAACCGGGCGATCATCCAGGTCTTCGGACAGGCTGTCTCGGCGCGTACGGTGGATCTTCGTCCGCTTGTCTCCGGGGAAATCACAGCGATCAGCCCGCAATTGACGGCTGGAAGCAGGCTCAAGGCAGGCGACATGCTGGTCGAGATCGACCGCTTTGCCTATGAAGGCGCGCTGGTGGAAGCCAAGGCCAACCTCGCCCAAGCCTATGCTGCCGTTGCCGAATACGATGCCCGCATTGCCTCCGAAAAGAGCCAGCTCGCCGAAGCGCGCCAGCAGCTTGATCTCGCCAACAAGGACATGGAACGGGCAGCGGCGCTTCGCCGCTCGGGTTCATTGACGGCAAAGGAGCTGGAAAACCGCTCCCTCCTGATATCGCAGCGCAGCCAGGCTGTGAGCCTGCGTGAAAGCAATCTGGTGGTTGAAAGCGCCCGTCTCCAGCAGCAGAAAGCCGCGGCGGAACGACTGGCATGGAAAGTTTCGCAGGCAGAGCGCGCGCTTGCCGATACGGTCCTCAAGGCGCCGTTTGACGGAGTGGTTCGTTCTTCCACCGCGGAAATTGGCAAGTCGGTCGGGGCAAGCGATATCCTTGCCTCGATCTACAGCGACGAGAAGCTGGAAGCCCGCTTCTCCCTGACAAATGCGCAATATGGTCGCCTCGTCACCGACGAGGAACCGCTTGTCGGCCGCCCGGTCGAAGCAGTCTGGACCATCGGCGGCAAACGCTTCGCCTATGTCGGGCGTATAGATCGCGTCGGGGCCGAAATCACGGCAGCGCGTGGCGGCGTGGAGCTCTTTGCGGGCCTTGATCGAAGCAACGAGGCTTTGGGTCTGCGGCCCGGCGCCTTTCTCGAAATAACGCTGCCTGACACGCTCTACCGGTCATCCTTCCTGGTGCCGGAAGCCGCCATCTATGACGGTCACTATGTCTATGTGGTGGAGCAGGATGTTTTGAAGCGCCGGGAAGTCACCATCGCCGACTACACCGCCTCCGGCGTCATCATCACCGCTGGACTGGACGCTGGACAGAAAGTGCTGACGACCCGCCTTTCGGAAGCCAGCGAAGGATTGGCAGTCCGGGTTTCCGGAAACTGACATGGACACGCAGTCTCCGGTCCGCCCTGCCAATCTCGTCGCCACCTTCATCCGGCATCCCAATGCCGCGAACCTGTTAATGACACTGCTGGTGCTGTTCGGCCTGTTCGCGCTGCTGAAGATCAACACGCAGTTTTTCCCGACCGTTGACCAGCCCACCGTCACCATTGTCACGGCCTGGTCCGGTGCCAGCGCAGAAGATGTGGAATCCAACGTTCTTTCCATCATCGAACCGGAAGTCCGCTTCATCAATGGTGTCAAGGACATGCGCTCCTATGCGCGCGAAGGCTCCGGCACGGTGGCGCTTGAGTTCGAAGAGCGCACCGACATGCAGAAGGCCCTGTCGGATGTCGAAACGGCGGTAAAGGCAGTCACCAACCTGCCGGAGGATGCCGAAGCACCTGTGATCAGCCGGTCACAATTTTTCGATCGAGTTGCCAAGGTGGCGCTGACCGGCACGGTTCCCGAAGAAACGCTGCGCATCTGGGCCAAGCGCATGCGCGACGATCTGGTGGCGCGCGGCATCGACAAGATCGAGTTCAATGGCATGCGTGATCGTGAGATCCAGGTGGTCTTGCCGGAACGCGAATTGCGCCGCCTCGACACCAGCGTGACCGCCGTATCCAATGCAATTGCCCAGAACAGCAGGGACCTGCCTTCGGGCAATATCGAAGGCGAAACCGACAAGCAGGTCAGAACGCTGTCGGATTTCCGGTCGGTGCGCGCCATCGGCCAGGTGGAGGTCAAGTCGTTTGCATCCGGAGAAAAGGTCTATCTCGAAGACATCGCCGATGTCCGCGCAGGCTTTGACGGCGATGATCTGAGCGGCCTGTCATCAGGGCGAACGGCCATCGAGATGACAGTCCTGCGATCACCCACGGCTGACACGCTGAAGACGGCGGCCATTCTGGAGACCTATCTGAAGGAGATCCGCCCGCAAGTGCCAGCCGGCGTTGAAGTCCTTACCTATGAGGTCTCCTCCGACCTACTGTCCGAACGGATCGGGCTTCTCGTTCGCAATGGCGTCAGCGGTCTGGTTCTGGTCGTCGCCATCCTGTTTCTGTTTCTCAACGCCCGCATCGCCTTCTGGGTGGCTGCAGGCATTCCCATCGCCATGTTGGCCACCATTGGCATCATGTTTGTGACCGGCCAGACCATCAACATGATGTCGCTCTTCGGCCTGATCATGATGCTGGGTGTGATCGTGGACGATGCCATCGTTGTGGGCGAACACACCGATACCCGCCTGAAAATGGGCGATACGCCGGAGATGGCCGCCGAGAACGGGGTCGGCATGATGTTGGTTCCGGTGATGGCGGCCATGACCACCACCGCCGCATCCTTCGCGCCAATCCTGCTCATCTCGGGCGTCATCGGCCAGATCATGGCTGTTTTGCCGCTGGTCGTGCTGGCTGTCATCACGGCAAGTCTTGTCGAGTGCTTTTTCATCCTTCCGGGCCATCTGGCGCATTCGCTGGATGCAGGTGCCAGGGGGCGGTCGCGCTGGTCGCCTTGGCGCCAGATGTTTTTGGCACTCGCAGCCGGCCTTTTCCTGCTGCTGTCCTCAAGCCCTTCGGCCAGCCAGATGCTGGGCTTCGGCTTTGGAGCACTGGCGGAGCTGATCAGCCATTGGCGCTCGACACTGCC
Organism: Zhengella sp.; assembly: GCA_041738295.1. Taxonomy (GTDB): domain Bacteria; phylum Pseudomonadota; class Alphaproteobacteria; order Rhizobiales; family Rhizobiaceae; genus Zhengella. Next base: position 28,712 of record JBGSQC010000355.1, read on the forward strand.
CGCACCTCTCTTCGCCCTCGTCATCGCTGCCATCTCTTATGTCTTCGCCACGCTGGTTGAATGGCTGCTCAGCTTGCTTGCAAGGCGCAATGCAGCGTCAGGAGCAAAGGGCGAAAGCGGGTTCCGCAGGGCCTTCGACAAGGGCTTCGACTGGTTCAAGGACAAGCCTTTCAACGGGCTTGTCCGCATGTCCTACGGCTGGCGCTACGTGACATTGGCCATCTCGGTCTCGCTCGTTCTGGTCATCGCCCTCGGACTGCTGCGCAGCAACCGGGTCGAGTTTGTGTTTTTCCCGTCACCGGAAGCCGAGAACATTCGCGGCTTTGTCACGATGAACCCGGGCACGCCGCGCGAGCGGGCCGTCGATGCCATCGCCAGGGTGGAAGAGGCTTTGCGAAGCGCCGAGCGCGTTCTCGGCAAGGGCGAAATACTGGTGAGTGCCGTCTTTGTCACTCTTGGACAGGCCGGGCGGAATACAGCAGACAATCTGGCTGAGGTTCGTGTCCAGCTCACATCGTCCGAGACGCGAACCGTTCGCACGCCCGACATCGTCAAGGAGTGGCAGGCAAGGGTGCCTGACATTGCGGGGATGAACCGCTTTGCCATCGTTGAAGTGCGTGGCGGCCCGCCCGGCCGCGACATCGATATCCAGATCGAGGGCGGCTCGGCCACGAAATTGAAGGCAGCGGCTCTCGATGCCGCCGAGATCCTCAATGGCATAGCAGGGGTTTCAGGCGTCGCCGATGACCTGCCGTTTGGCAAGCCGGAACTGGTCATGGAAATCACGCCACTGGGCCGGGCACTCGGTTTCTCGGTGGAGGATGTCGGCAGGCAGGTGCGAAATGCATTTGAAGGGGCCATTCCGCGCCGCTTCGCTGATGGCGATGACGAGGTGACGATCCGGGTCAGCCAGGAACTGCGCAACAAGGGCATGACCGGCCTGCGCGGCCTTGAGCTGAAGAGCCCGTCCGGCGATTTCGTGCCGCTGGTCGAGGTGGTGAAGCTGACCGAGCGTCAGGGCTTTGCAGTCATCAGCAGGCGCGATGGCAAGTCGATCCTGTCTGTTGCCGGCGACATCGACAACAAGATCAACACCACCGACGGCGCAATTGGCCAGTTGCGCGCTGACGGCAAGCTCGAGGCAGCAATGGCTCGCCACGGTGTCACTTACAAGTTCTCCGGTCGCGCGGAAGAACAGAAAGAGGCCTTTGCCGATCTCCTTCTCGGCACCGCGGTCGCGCTCTCAGTCATCTACATCATTCTGGCATGGGTCTTCGGCAGTTACTGGCGCCCGCTGGCAGTCATGCTGATCATCCCCTTCGGTATTGTCGGAGCGGTCTTTGGGCACTGGGTCATGGGATACCAGATGACGGCCCTCTCGCTGATAGGGCTGCTTGGCCTTGGCGGCATCCTGGTCAATGATTCCATCATCCTCGTTTCCCGCATGGATGAGCGGCTGGCTGAAGGCGATGATCTTTCCACCGCAGCAATCGGCGCCAGCCGGGACCGCCTGCGCGCTGTCATCCTGACCTCAATGACCACCATCGGCGGGCTGTTGCCGCTGATGTACGAGAAAAGCCTTCAGGCGCAGTTCCTCCTGCCCATGGCCATCACCGTGGTGTTCGGGCTGGCATTGGCCACGCTGCTGGTGCTGTTCCTTGTTCCCGCACTGGTGGGCATCGGTGATGACATTCGCCGAGCCCTGACCGCAATCTTTTCCGGAGAAAGAACCCGCCGCCGCCTTGCGACATGAGTAGCGCTTGTTGCCCTCCTCAGTTCACGGCGCGACGGTCACCTGGAATATCCAGCGAAAAGGCCGGGATCGCCACCTGGAAGGTTGATCCGTCAGCCCGTTCCATCAGGTAGCTGCCTTCCATCACGCCACTGCGCGTATCAAGCGGGCAGCCCGATGTGTACTGGTAGCTGTCGCCGGGTTCAAGGAGCGGTTGCTCCCCCACCACCCCATCGCCACGCACTTCTTCGAGCCGGCCCGCTGCATCGGTGATCCGCCAATGGCGCGATCGCAGCATCACCGTCTCCCGTGATCCGTTTTCTATGTTGATGCGGTAGGCCCAGACGTGCCGTCCCGAGGCCTCGTCGGATTGCTCCGCCAAATAGAAGGGCTCGGCGGAAACGGTGATGTTGTGGGTGGTTGCCTGGTACATGTCTGTTACATGGACAGGAGTGGCATTCCCGTCAATCCCGGCTGACAGCTTGGTGATTGGCAAGAAGGGATAACGGCTGATAGGCAGGGCCGACTAAGCGGGAGAAGCAGATGCTTGATGGCTGGGTGCGCAAGGGAATTGATCCTGCCTTGGACAGGATGGCCCGCGCGATTGCCGCAAAGAAAATCACAGCCAATCAGGTGACGCTTGCCGGCAGTGCCATCGGACTTGTCGCAGCCGGCCTTGTTGCAACGGGCTGGCTGTGGGCGGCGCTTGGTGCAATTCTCGTCTCTCGCCTTGCTGACGGTCTCGATGGGGCAGTCGCCCGCATCAAGGGCAAGACCGATTTCGGCGGCTATCTCGATATCGTCCTTGATTTCCTGTTTTACGGTGCCGTACCTTTCGGTTTCGTCTTGCTTGATCCGACCGCCAATGGCATCGCTGGCGCCGCGCTTATCCTGTCCTTCTATGTAAATGGGGCGAGCTTCCTTGCCTATGCGGTCATGGCGGAGAAGCGGGGTCTGGAAAGCCAGGCCCGCGGCGAGAAATCGCTTTTCTTCACGACAGGTCTGGCCGAGGCGACAGAAACCATCGCGGTCTTTGTCGCCATGTGCCTGTTCCCAGCATGGTTCCCGGTTCTCGCCTGGGGCTTTGCCGCCATCTGCTTCTACACAGCGCTGTCGCGCATCGTGCTGGCATCACGCCAGTTCCACAGCTGAACGAGGCGGCCTGATATCAGGCCAGCGCGGTCTCGATGTCAGCCAGCAGGTCCTCGGCATGCTCCAGCCCGACCGACAGGCGAACCATACCCTGCGTGATCCCCTGTTCGAGGCGCGCTTCCTCGGTGAGGTTCTTGTGTGTCGTGGTCGAGGGATGCGTCACCAGGCTCTTGGCATCTCCGAGATTGTTGGAAATGCGGATGATCTCCAGCCCGTTTTCGAAGGAGAAGGCCTTGGCCTTACCTTCCTTCAGCTCAAAACAGACCATGGTGGATCCGCCGGTCATCTGCTTGGCGACAATGTCGGCCTGCGGATGGTCTGAACGGCCCGGATAGATCACCCGCGCAACAGCTGGGTGGTTGGCAAGATAGTCCGCTATTTTTCCGGCACTTTCCGTCTGCTGGCGCACCCTGAGCGGCAAGGTTTCCAGCCCCTTCAGCAGGGCCCATCCGTTGAAGGGCGAGAGGCTGGGGCCGGTATGGCGGAAATAATCATGCAGGTGCTCGTCGATCCAGTCCTTGGATGACAGCACGATACCGCCAAGGCAGCGGCCCTGTCCGTCAATGTGCTTGGTCGCCGAATAGGCCACCACATGGGCGCCGAGTTCCAGTGGCTTCTGGTAGAGCGGCGTTGCAAAGACATTGTCGACGACGACCGTGATGCCGTGGGCGTTGGCAATGTCGGCAACCGCCCTGATGTCGATGACGGCAAGCACCGGATTGGTCGGGCTTTCAAGAAAGAAGACCTTGGTGTTGGGCTTTACCGCAGCATCCCACTCGTCGATCTTTGTGCCGTCAATCAGCGTGAAATCGATGCCGAACTTCGGGCATAGAACGTCCACCACATAGCGGCAGGAGCCGAAGAGCTGGCGCGCGGCAACGATATGGTCGCCCACCTTCAACTGGCAGAGCAGTGCTGCCGAAATCGCCGCCATGCCTGATGCCATGGCACGGGAATCCTCAGCGCCTTCAAGAGCGCACATGCGCTTCTCGAACATGTCAACCGTGGGGTTGGCATAGCGCGAATAGATGAATCCCGGTTCCTCGCCCTTGAAGCGGGCTTCGGCAGCTTCCGCGCTGTCATAGACGAAGCCTTGCGTCAGATAGAGCGCTTCGGACGTCTCGCCGAACTGCGAGCGCACCGTGCCGCCATGCACGAGGGTTGTTTCGGGATGAAGTGAACGTCCGGTCTTTGCCATGTTTCGTCTGCCCAATAAAAAACCGGCCGCGAAAAGTCGCAAAGCCGGTTTCATTCGGCCCCTTTTAGCGACTTGTTTAACGTGGCTGCAAGCCGGCCGGCCAAATCACCACGGGATAAGCCCTCTTTAATCCGGCTGCTGCCTTGCGTCAATTGTCGAAGCCATTATTGGATTCGGGAACCAACAAGGGAGACGGGCCGTGCGTCAGACGGGCATTCTGCCAGACCGCGAGATTACCGGATTGTTCCAGTCCGGCATGCTGATTGCCGAGCGGGCGCCCGATGGCGATCAGATCCAGCCGGCCAGTCTGGATCTTCGCCTGGGCGCCAAGGCTTACCGGGTGCGCGCCTCCTTCCTGCCCGGCCCGAAGGCGCGCGTTGAGGACAAGCTCGACCAGCTGAAGCTCCACGAGATAGACCTGTCGGCGGGAGCCGTGCTGGAGACGGGCTGCGTCTACATCATTCCGCTTCTGGAAAGCCTGGCGCTGCCGGACACCATCTCGGCTTCCGCCAATCCGAAAAGCTCGACCGGCCGGCTCGACATCTTCACCCGTGTGATGACGGATTTCGGCCGGGAATTCGACAAGATCCCTGCCGGATACAAGGGCCCGCTATTCATGGAGGTGAGCCCGCGCACCTTCCCGATCATTGCGCGAACTGGTTCGCGGCTTTCGCAAATACGCTTCCGCATGGGCCATTCGTTGCTGTCCGAAGGCGAACTTTCGCTTCTCCACAAGGCTGAAACGCTGGTGGATGGCGGCGAGCCGAACATTTCCGGCCTTGGTCTCGGTCTGTCGATTGATCTTCTTGGCGGCGAAAACGGCCTCATCGGTTATCGTGGCAAGCATCATACGGGCCTGGTGGATGTGGATGTGCGGGCGGCGCAGGATGTGCTTGATTTTTGGGAGCCGCTTTACAAGCGCGGCCAGGGCGAGCTGGTGCTCGATCCTGACGAGTTCTACATCCTCGTCAGCCGCGAGGCGGTGCATGTGCCGCCGGATTTCGCCGCCGAGATGACACCGTTCGATCCGCTCGTTGGCGAGTTCCGCGTCCACTATGCGGGTTTCTTTGATCCCGGCTTTGGCAATGCGACCGCCGGAGGCATCGGCGCGCGCGCCGTGCTTGAGGTGCGCAGCCATGAGGTACCCTTCATCCTCGAACACGGCCAGATCGTGGGCAGGCTGGTCTATGAGCACATGCTGGCGCGGCCAAAGGCGATGTACGGTGCTGACCTCAATTCAAACTACCAGGCGCAAGGCCTGAAACTGTCCAAGCATTTCCGGCAGGCGTAACATTGCGGGATTGCTCGCTGAAAGGCTTGACAGCCGCGCTCCGGCGGTCAATCTGGCGGGCACGGTGCGGGTGTATCTCAATGGTAGAGAAGCAGCTTCCCAAGCTGATGACGAGGGTTCGATTCCCTTCACCCGCTCCAACCCTTCACTTCCCTTTTCCTTCGTTGCCATCACCGGGGAAAGGCGCGTAGCCCGGACCGACGGTCAACGGTGTCTTCCCGATTATCCCCTGGCTTGAAATCTGGCTGATATAGGTCCGCTCAGTGCGCCACAGTTCCTGTGTACCGTTCCGGTCGAGCACCCGGATTTTCACCGGATAGGCAACGCCTGCAACGACATCCTCCAAGGCGGGCGATCGCATCGCATAGCGTCGGGTCTCGGTGCCGACGCGCTGGCGCAAGATGGCCGTTCCTCGGCCTTGCCCAAGGGAAAACTCCGCCTCGATGATCGAGCCGGTTTCCAGTGGCCGCGCCACAAAAGCGGTGAACCCGTAGAAGACTTCGGAGATCCGGTAGTTGAAGACAAACCCGCCACCGGAAAATTGCAGATAGGGCTGGCCCGCCGGATCCGGCCTCAGGCTCCAGACCGCAGCAAACAGCAACCCGCATGCCGCAAGCGCCAGGATGGCGGCCTTTTGGAGCGGAAACTCGCTGGTTGGTTGCATGGGGCAAACTCCTGCCGGGCGGCGGCGAACCCTTGAACTTGCCATCCTGAAACCGTATCTGAGCCCTGTCAATTCATGCGGGCGGTAAGGATTTTTCCCATGGGCAATGGTCTGGTCAGGTTCCTCGGCGACACGCCGTTGCGCATCGCCGTGAAGCTGGTCGTTGTCTCGTTCATTGTCGGCATGGTCATGGCTGCGCTGAACTGGACGCCTTGGGATGTGTTCTACAACATCCGTGAATTCTTTCTGGGCATTTGGGAAATGGGTTTCGAGGCGCTCGGCCGCTTCTTCAGCTATTTCCTGCTGGGCGCGGTGATTGTCATCCCGGCTTTCATCGTCCTGCGCATCCTGTCCCTGCGCAAGCCGTAAGCCTTCACGCGAAGCTATCTGCCACTTCAAACAGGATCGAATGGCGTCGCCCGAGTGACGCCATGTCGTGCCCATAGCCGCCACCAATCACACCACAGACCGGGATGCCGGCGTCGCGAAGGCGCGAAATCACCATCGTGTCGCGCGCCCTTAGGCCTTCATCGGACAGCGACAGCCTGCCAAGCCGGTCTTCGGCGTGGACATCCACCCCGGCGTTGAAGAAGACGAGGTCTGGACTGGTGATTGGCAGCACGCGGTCCAGCGCTGCATCCAGCGTTTCCAGATAGGCCGCATCGCCGGTGCCGTCCGGCAGTTCGATGTCGAGGTCTCCGGCTATCCGGCGGGCCGGATAATTGCGCGCACCATGGACGGACAGGGTAAAGACCCGCGTCTCGTCGCGGAAAATGTCGGCCGTGCCATCACCTTGGTGGACGTCAAGGTCAACCACGAGGATGCGCTCCGCCTCGCCGGTCGCCAGCAGCAGGGAGGCCGCTACGCCGACATCATTGAAGGTGCAGAAGCCGGCCCCTTGGGTACGCCGGGCATGGTGGGAGCCGCCAGCGGCATTGCAGGCAATGCCGTGCTCTTTGGCGAGGCGCGCCGCCAGCACCGTACCGGCACTTGCCAACCGCGCTCGCCGCGACACCCGCGCATCAACCGGGAAGCCGATCTCCTTTTCGATTCTTTCGGGAACCTGGCAGGCGATGACCTGATCCACATAGGTCCGGTCATGGGCAAGGGTCAGCCAGGCTTCAGGCGCTTCGCCCGGCTGGTGAAGGAAGCCCTGGCGGATGAGCCCGCGTTCGCCCCAGGCCTCCATGAGGATGGAATATTTGCCCATCGGAAACCGGTGCACCGGCGAGAACCGCGCATCATAGTCTGGATGGTGGACGATGTGCAGGCTCACAGGCTCTGGCTGGCCCAGTGATCGAGCCGCGATGATTTCAGCTCGCTGACATGGTTTGCTTGTTCGCGCGTCAGGATGGCGCCCATCTCCCGCAGGATCCGCGACGGCAGGCCCGGCCCGCCATAGACCATGCAGGAATAGAGCTGCACGAGGTCCGCCCCCGCGCGGATCTTTTCCATGGCAGTTTCGCCATCCTCGACGCCACCAACGCCGATGATCGGCAGGTCAGCACCAACGCGGTTGCGCAGCTTGGCCAGAACGCGTGTCGAGCGCGCAAAGACCGGCCGCCCGGAAAGACCGCCGGCCTGCTTGCCGGTCTCGGCATCGGCAAGACCGTCGCGCGCGAGCGTCGTGTTGGAAACAATCAGCCCGTCGGTCTTCTGTTCCAGCACTTCTGCGGCAATGTCGTCGAGCTCTTCCTCCGAAAGGTCGGGAGCGACCTTGAGGAACACTGGCGGGTGATGGCCGGAGCGCTCCGCCGTCGCATCGCTGGCAACACGCACCTTGGCCAGCAATTCGGCCAGGCTTTCCCGGCTTTGCAGGCTGCGCAGGCCCGGCGTGTTGGGCGAGGACACATTGACCGTGAAATAGGAGGCGACCGCCGCGAAGGTCTTGATGCCGGTCACATAGTCGCCGATCCGGTCTTCGCTGTCCTTGTTGGCGCCAATGTTGACACCGACGATGCCACCCTTGGTTCGCCGCGATTCCATGCGCTTCAGCAGGGCATCATGGCCCTCATTGTTGAAGCCGAAGCGGTTGATGACGCCATGGTCTGCCGGCAACCGGAAAAGGCGCGGCTTCGGGTTTCCGGGCTGCGGGCGAGGGGTCACAGTGCCGGCTTCAACAAAGCCGAAGCCGAGTTTCAGCAGGGCATCCGGCACTTCGCCATTCTTGTCATAGCCGGCAGCCAGTCCAAGCGGATTGGGAAAGGAGAGCCCGGCGACGCTGACCGCAAGCCGTGCATCGGTTACCTTCGCTGGGCAGGGCGCTAGTCCCGTTTTCAAGGCAGCGATGGACAGACCGTGAGCGGTTTCCGCGTCAAAGGCGAGAAGCGCCTTCATTCCAAGGCGTTCAAGCAGCATGGTCATCCATCCATTTCTGGAAATTCATGCGCGCCACCGGCACCTATGGGCAAGGGCTTCACCCAGCGCACGGCATCCATCGGCAGCGCAGCATAAAGATGGGGGAACAGGTCTCCGCCACGCGAGATTTCCCAGACCAGCGCCGCGCCCAGACGGTCAACCTCGATGGCTGCCAGCACGAGATCATGCTGACCGGCAAAGTGCTTGGCTGCCGTCTCGAGGGCTTGGTCGGCGGTGGAGAAATGGATGAACCCGTCGGCAATATCGACTGGAGCGCCGGTAAAGGCTCCCTTGGCTTCAGCCTCGGTCCAGAGGCTGCGCGGTGCAATCTTGTAAATCAGCTGTGACATGGCCTTGCTATAGGTGCAAACGGGGCTCGTTGGAAGCGTCCCGTCTGCCTGCTCCACCGCATTTTCGGCACAAAGTCCGGCCAGCATCCGGTCACACTTCAGGAAGGATTCCATCATGCGCCTTGTCCTAGTTTCCTTCATGGCCATAGCCATGGGCTTTCCGGCGATTGCTGCCGAAGAAGGGCGGTTCCAGTTCGAGAAGTCCGCAGACGGCTATGTGCGGCTTGACCGCCAGACCGGCCTGATTGCCACCTGCAAGGGAGAAGGCGGGCAGATGGTCTGCCGAAATGCGCCAGACGAGATCGCCGCCTATGACAGCGCATTGTCTGAGCTTCAGGACCGTGTGGCCAAGTTGGAAAAGGAAATCGCAGCACTCAACGGAACCGGCCTGGTCACCCCGGATGCCGGTCTTCCCAGCGATGAGGAATTAGAGCGCACGCTCGGCTTCATGGAAAAGTTCTTCCGCCGCTTCATGGGCATCATCGGCGAAATCGAAAAACAGGAAGCGCCTTCGACCGGCCCGCAGAAAACCTGACGAACCATCCATTTGGCCTGCCCGGCTCGCGTATTCACGTCATCATGATCTCAAGGACGGCATCTCCACGGCCCGTCGGGTATTGAGATCCATCACCAGCGCGATGACGTCCCCCGACGCGAGGGCTTTGCCGTCGCGGGCATTCACCAGTTCGTGATGCAGCCGGATTGTTTTGGTGCCAACGGAGGAGACGTTTGAATAAAGCGCGATGGCGTCGCCGGCCTTGGCTGGATGGTGGTGGGTGATCTTCATCTCAACAGCGACCCGCCCGAAGCCGTTTTCATTCAGCCATTTCGTACCAAGGCCCGCATGGTCCCAGACATGCGGTGCGCCATCGGTGAACCGCGATATGTGAAATTGCTCAAGCATCTCGCCGTTCCGGTCGCATTCCAACGGATGGACCATGCACCGATGCGAAATGATGCCGCCATTGTCGAGCATGGCTTGTCCGCTCAGCGGTACTTGCGGATCAACCGGGATCGAGCGCGGCAGCGCTTCTGGAATATCTGCCGCGGAAACCGCCGCAGAATAAGCCGACCCGTCTGGCGCGTCGATGGCTGTTGCGCAAAGTCGCCCTGTCATGCTTTCGCGCATGAAGTGGACGACATGACCCATGAGCGGCCCGTCTGATATCTGTGCCGAACGGGTGACCGTCAGTTGCGCCATTCGCAGTTCGGAATGATAGCGCACGTGGCGGGTGCCCGGCAGGCATGCACCCGTGTTTCCGTCGCCGGCCTGGAGGCGGAAGAACCGTGCCGCCTCATCAAACCGCTTGAGATAGAACTGCACGTTCATGTGGACGTTCTCGTCGCACTCCCAGCTGTTGACGAAGGAGCGATGTGTTTCGATGAGACCGGATGTCATGGGAGCTGCCTTGTTGCCATTTGCCAGGAACTGCACCCGCAATCTGATATGATAAACGTTGGCATGCCGGTCATGATCCAGCCGCCGTGCCCGGTGTCTTGACGGGTCCTTCGATGGACGGAGTTTCAGTCGTCTCCAGCGCGGCAGCCATGGCAAAGACAAGTGCGGACACCAGGATGCCGGTTCCGGTCATCCAGACGGGCTCGATACCGGCGAGCCATCTGATGAGCAGGCCACCGCCTCCATCAATCCGGACAGCTCCTGCGCCGGTCGCCAAATTTGCGCCAATGCAGGCCAGGGGGAATGCCGCACCCGCCACCATTGTGAGGGCAACGGTCCGGACGGGGTTTTGCGGCCGAAAAACTATGGCAGCCATCGGAATGAACAGAATGGCCGCCGATACTCCGGCAATCCAGAGCGCTGGCAGCGCGAGATCGTCAAAACGCAGCAAGAGAAGTGCAGCATTGAACCCGATGGCAGTCGCTGCTGCCCGCGCCAGCGCAATGGTGCGGCTGGTGGTTGGCACAATGCCAGTCATTATCGGCAGGATGTCTCTTGCAATACCGGAAGCAGCCGCATTGAGAAGCGCAACCGAAACGGCCAGTGCCACGCCGGCCAGGCCGAGGAGAAAGATCGGAGTGATCGCAGATGGCATCCCCTCCAAAAAAGCGGGAATCAACCCTGCCTGTCCGGCGTTCAGGACAACATCACTAACAGAGGTCACCCCTTCGCTCGGCTTGCAGGCGTCCGGCGAAGTGGAAGCAACTGCACCATCCACGCCGCACACGGAAACCGGTGACCCCGCAATCGTGAACAGCTCTTTGCTTATCCAGGGTGCTGTACGGTCTATGTTTCGCGCCTCAACGCCTACAAGCGTATTGTCCGCATAGAGGGAAACAAGCGGCCCATAGGCCGCCATGGCGGCAATTGGCACGGCAAACAGGAAAAGCAGGCGCGCTGATTCCCTTCGTCTTCCGGCACGAGGATGACTGGCGGATTTGGCCAGCAGATGAGGCAAGGTCAGTGTCACGGCAAGGGTTGCGAAAAACGCCATGAACCCGTCCAGCCCTTGCGCGAGGCTTGATTGCGGCCATTCAAGGATTTGCATTTGTCCAAGCCGTGTCAGGGCCTCGCCGGAGGAGGTGGAGAAGGCGGGTAGGGCTTCTGACGCGGGGCCGGAGAACAGCTCGATCCCGGTTGCCAGAAAAATGACCAAGGCGGGCGCGAGAATGCCGGTCAGCATGATCAGATAGGCCAGCGGTTCCAGTCGCCCGGCGCTCTTCTGGCCACCGGCGACGGACGCGACAGTTGTCAGCAAGGCGAATATGAGGATGCCAGTCGAGGGAAGAGTGCCGGTCAGGCCAGACAGGATCAGCCCACCGGTCCCCATCTGCGCGACCAAAAAGGCTAGGCAGGTCAAAAGGGAGAGGAGTGCGGCAGGCAAGGCGAGCATTCGGCTGCCTGTACCCTGAAGCAGCAACCCTGCAGGACTGCTTGTTCCGCGTGATGACAAACGGGGCAGGATTTCGCGGCTTAGCAAAACAAGACCGGCCGCCATACCTGCGATCATGCACCAGAAGCTCACGGGTGCTGCCTGCGCGTATCCGGTGACGGCGATCAGCATGGCACTGCCTGGAAGCAGCACGGTGAGGCCGGTATCCCGGACCCACGACGGCGCAGAGAATTCGCCCGAGAAAAATTCGACCTTGCCGGCAGTGGAGCCGGAAAATGTCATGGCGCCGAGGAGCAAGGCGCAGGTGATAATCAGGAACCCGTTCATCACTTGATCCGGCAGGCCCAGCCGTTCCAGCAACACCATCACGAGAATGAAGAACAGGTTGATCGCCGCAAGGGTGACAATGGCCATGACCGGCTTGCCTTGGTCTTTGCTGATCATGGTGAAGGGAAACCCGGTTGCTGACGGAACAGTGCCAGTTTCAACAATCGCGGTCGCCATTGCAAGGACTGGAAACGCTCTTCCGGCGGGCCAATCGGTGGCGATGGAAAATGACGCCTTGAAAAGCTGCAGCAACTTCGAATACTTGTTTCATGTGACTTGGCCTTTGGCCTGTCATGCAATGACTTTGGGGGGATGCGGGATTGGCTGAAGGATTGAAATTCCTGGTGGCAGACGACCATCCGCTGTTTCGCAACGCCTTGAAACAGGCACTCTCAAGCCTCACGCCAGAAATCAACATCTTGGAAGCTGGTGATTTCGAGAGCACCAAGCAGACCGTCTTGAACAATGGCGACCTTGATCTCGTCCTCCTTGACCTTGCCATGCCTGGCACCAGCGGCCTTTCCGGTCTCGTTGCCCTGAGAGGCATGCAGTCGAGCATTCCCTTTGTTGTCGTGTCTGCGACTGACAATTCCGAAACCATCCGAAGGTCCTTGGAACTTGGGGCTTCCGGCTTCATTTCCAAGTCAACCAGCATTGATGACATCCGCAATGCAGTCGAATCAGTCTTGGCCGGAGAAGTGTGGACTCCGCCGAACATCGACTTGGGCGAAGAGCACGATGCCGAGATCTCCGATCTGATCGCACGCATCCAGACGCTGACACCGCAGCAGACCCGCGTGCTGTCCATGCTCGCTGAAGGGCTGCTTAACAAACAGATCGCCTATGAGCTGAACGTGTCTGAAGCCACCATCAAGGCCCATGTCTCAGCGGTTCTGCAAAAGCTCGGTGTCGACAGCCGCACCCAGGCCGTCATCCGGCTCGCAAGGATCAGGACCGACTCGGCTTCACCTTCAGCTTGAAGACAAGCCTGCCATTGAGCCACTTCACTCGGCAGCGGCAAGTGTTCCGATGTTCCGCGTCAGAGCAGACCGAAGGATCGCCGGCTTGACCGGCTTGTGGATCACCGGGATCTCAAGAACTTCGCCTTTCTCGCGGACCTCATCTGACCTGTCGGCAGTCAGCATGATTGCGGGTATGGACGAGGCGTGGAGTTGCCGGATGCGGGCAATGGCTCCGAAACCGTCTCCGCCATCAAGATGGAAGTCGGCGATCATGACATCGGGTTGCTCACCTTCGTGAAGGCGGCGTGCCTCATAATCGCCGGGGCCGGATACGGTTTGGACATCACATCCCCAGTTTTCAAGCAACAAGCGCATGCCATCAAGAATGCGCGGATCATTGTCAACGCACAGGACGCGAACACCATTCAGCACAGTCGACGGCTTTGCCCTCGGCGAAGCAGTCGAAGCGGTCTCCGCCTGTTCGGCCTGGCTGGAAACAGGAAGGATCACCGAGAACCGGGTGCCTTTGGCTGGGATGGACCAGATGCGGATTTCGAGGCGCAACACACGGGCAATCCTGTCGACGATGGAAAGGCCGAGACCCAGCCCCTCGGCTTCGCGGACCCCTTCATCAAGTCGGGTGAACTCACTGAAGACATGGTTGAGCTTGCTCTCCGGTATGCCGATGCCGGTGTCGAGAACCTGGATTTCGCACAATTCGCCACGCCGGCGAACGCCGACCAGCACCTTGCCGGACCTGCTGTATTTGATGGCATTCGACACCAGGTTTTGCAGCAGGCGCCGGAACAGGTTGCGGTCCGTTTCAATGCGCAGGGAGGAGGGCATGACGGTGAACGACAGGCCTTTCTTTTGCGCCAAGGGTTCGAAGTCATTGCGCACCTGTTCAAGCAGCGCGCCGAGTGTGAACACAGTCTCATTGGGTTTCATCGCGCCGGAATCGAGCCGCGATATGTCCAGAACCGCCCCGAGGATGGTCTCGACGGAATCAAGCGATGTGTCGATATTGCCCAGGGCTGACTGAAGGTCGGGTTGGGTCGTGGTCTCTCTAAGCGCCGAGCAGTAAAGGCGCGCTGCATTGAGCGGCTGAAGGATGTCATGGCCGGCTCCGGCGAGGAAGCGCGTCTTGCCGAGATTGGCCTCTTCCGCCAACCGCTGTGCCTGGGCCAGTTCCTCGTTGACCTGCAGCAGTTCGGATGTGCGCGCTGCCACGCGTTGCTCCAGCGTTTCATTGGACCGCTTCAGCGCAAGGTCAGCCTGCACGCGGGTGGTGATGTCGCTGAAGGTCGAGACAATACCGCCATTGGGCATGGGATTCGAGCGGATTTCGATGATGCGCTTGCTCTTCTTCAGTTCCAGCGACCATGCTTGGTGCGACAGGGTCATCCGGTCGAGAAGAAGGTCTTCGTCCTCAGCATTGATTTCGCCCTGGTCAACCAGATGTTCGATCACCTTGGAAATCGGGGTGCCCACCTGACCCATCTCGTCCGGCAAGCCGAAGAGAAGGCGGAATTGCCGGTTCCAGCAGGTCAGGCCGAAGTCCTGATCATAGACCGTTATGCCTTCTTCCATCTGGTCGAGCGCGATTTGCAGTAGGTCGCGATTTTGCTGGAGCGCATCGCTGGCATCGTCAAGCAATCGGTAGGCATTGCGCGAATTGGTATCGACCCGCTGGAAGAGAAGCGACAGGACGAGGCGCGCGGACGAAGAACCAATGGCTGACGCCAGCAATTGCTCCCCGAAGCGGATGATGGATGCATCGGTCACCTGGGAACCGGTAAGCTTTCTCGATTCCGCATTCTCGAACGACTGAAACGAGCGCTCGGTACGCTCCGCACCGAGATAGCGCGAAATCGTGTCTTTCAGTTCGTTGACGGTGATGGTCGTCCGGAACCGCCTGAGGCTCGGGATCTGGCCGGTATCGCGCGGCACGAAAATCGACGCCTGGATCCGTTCGCGAGGCGTTGCAATGCGCGAAAGGGATCCGAAGACAAAGAAGAAGCTGTTGACCGCAAAGCTCCAGAGAACACCGTGATTGAATGCATTGACGTCCGGACCGAACAGGACTTCCGGCTGGAACCAGTAAAGCGAGAAGAACCCCGTCGGCTGCGCCCCCTCGGCGGCCGGGAAAAGCGAGGGCATCAACAGCGTGAACGTCCACATCAGCAGACCCGAGGTCATGCCCATGAGCGCTCCGCGCGCGTTAGCTCCCCGCCAGAAAAGTCCACCCAGAAAGGCAGGGGCGAACTGGGCAATCGCTGCAAAGGACAACAGGCCGATCGACGCGAGCCGCACATTGTCGGCCATCTCCCGATAGTAGATGAACGCTGCGGCGATGATCAGGCAAATGGCGGCGCGACGAATGTGCAGGATGCGCTTGGACCAATCCTCGGTCACGCCGGTCGCCGGCAGCAGGGATCGGCGCAGGAACAGCGGGATGATCATGTCGTTGGAAATCATGATCGACAGGGCAACACTGGCGACAATCACCATGGCAGTTGCTGCAGACAGGCCACCGATCAACGCGACCAGAGCCAACAGGTCATTGCCATGGAGAAGCGGCAGCGCCAGCACGTAGAGGTCGGCACTGCTCTTGTCCCCGACATGGGTAAGGCCGGCAAAGGCGATTGGCACAACGAAAAGGTTGATCAGCACCAGATAGGTGGGAAACAGCCAGCTTGCCTTGTCGAGCTCACGCTCGGACCTGTTCTCCACCACGGCAATATAGAACTGGCGCGGCAACATGATGATGGCGATGCCGCTGAGCAGGGTCATCACTCCCCAGCTTGCGAGCGAAGTTTCATGGGACAGTGCCTCATGTACCTGGGTATTGGCGTTTATGGCTTCCAGAAGGTTTGACGGCCCGCCGAACATCAGGAAAGTCACCGTGATGCCGACGGCCAGAAATGCCGCCAGCTTGACGACCGATTCGACCGCAACGGCAAGGACCAGACCTTCCTGATGCTCCGTGGCATCCGTGTGCCTCGTTCCGAACAGGATTGCGAAGAGGGCGAGCATGGCAGCTGAAATCAGCGCGACATTTCCGAAAGCCGGCAGGTCCATGGGTCGCGACAGGCCATAATGGGCAGCCAGCAGGTCCACCGAGCCGGCAATAGCTTTCAATTGAAGGGCTATATAGGGAATGGTCCCAAATGCCGCGATGAGCGTGGCCAGCGAGGCGACCGCGAAGCTCTTGCCGTAGCGCGCAGCCAGGAAGTCGGCAATCGAGGTGATGCGTTCAGATTTTGAAAGGCGCAGGATCCTGCGAAGTAGCGGATGGGCAAACAGAAATACCAGGATCGGTCCCAAGTAGATTCCGAGAAACTCGAATCCGCGTTCCGATGCGAGACCGACCGAGCCAAAAAAGGTCCAGGATGTGCAGTAGATGGCAAGGCTGAGCGAGTAGATCAGCGGACGTGGGGCTCCGGCATTTTTCCGGCCGCGCTTGTCTGCCAGGCTCGCGATGGCAAACAGCATGGAAATGTAGGCAAACGAAATGAAGAGGATGGTCCAGCCGCTCACTTCAATGTCTCCTCCATGCGGCACCAGCTTCCGCAGCCTTGCAGGATGATGATTTCAATCGCGATGACAAGACCATGTCTGTCGGGAGCACAAGGCTATCCATCGCGATCAGGTCCTGGATCCTCCAAAACGGGTTAGACTTTTGGAAAGCTTCTGTTAGCTCTATGCCATTCCGGCTTCTGTCCGGTCATCTTAACGGGGGTAAACATGCTACAGGAATTCAAGGAATTCATCTCCAAAGGCAACGTGATGGATCTCGCCGTAGGCGTGATCATCGGCGGTGCCTTCGGCCTGATCGTCACGTCGCTGGTCGGTGACGTGATCATGCCCATCGTCGGCGCCATTACCGGGGGTCTCGATTTCTCGGCCTTCTTCATTCCGCTGTCTGACGGAATCACGGCAACCACACTGGAAGAAGCCAAGAAGCAGGGCGCTGTGCTCGCCTACGGCAATTTCCTGACGGTCGTCATCAATTTCATCATCCTTGCCTTCATCATTTTCATGATGGTCAAGGCGGTTAACAACATGCGCCGCAAGCAGGCAGAAGCACCGGCCGCTCCTGCTGCGCCGCCTGCCGATATCGCACTGCTGACGGAAATCCGTGATGCGCTCGTCGGTAATGCGGCCACCACGCCCGCCAAGAAGAAATAATCAGTACGATTGCAGGTCCCGGTTTTCTGAAAGACCGGGACCTTGCGCCTTTCTGCGCACACGGCATTGGCAGGGCAGTTCCATGCCGCAAATCGCCAGATCGTTAAAACCTTAGTGGTTTTCCCAGACCTCCATCAATGTCCTTGCCGTAGCCTTTCGGGAAATGGCGCTGTCTTGAAGCCAAGCCGGATTCCTTCCGGCGGCCGGCGCATGAGGACAAGGCGATGGCTGTTCTGGTCACGGGTGGTGCAGGCTACATTGGTAGTCATATGGTTTGGAACCTGCTGGATGCAGGCGAAACGGTCGTCGTGCTTGACCGTCTTTCAACCGGATTTGCGTGGGCAGTGGCACCGGCTGCAAAACTTGTGGTCGGCGATGCGGGAGACATGCATCTGGTTTCACGTCTCATTGAAGAGCACCAGATTGACTCCATCCTGCATTTTGCCGGTTCCGTTGTCGTGCCCGAGTCTGTGGCCGACCCCTTGGCCTATTACCTCAACAACACGTCCGTGACGCGCAACCTGCTCGAAGCGGCCGTCAAGGGTGGCGTGCGGCATCTGGTCTTCTCTTCGACCGCTGCCGTCTATGCTGCCAATGATGGTGAGCCGGTTCGCGAGGATGCGCCGCTCTATCCTGCAAGCCCCTATGGCTGGTCCAAGCTGGTGGTCGAGCACATGCTGCGCGATACCGCTGCCGCCCATGATTTCACCTACACAGCCTTGCGATACTTCAACGTATCGGGCGCAGACCCGAAAATGCGCACCGGCCAGTCCACGCCAGGCGCAACGCATCTGCTGAAGGTGGCCTGTGAAACAGCAACCGGTGCGCGTCCGGTGATGCAGGTCTTCGGTACCGACTATGACACGCGGGACGGATCCTGCGTGCGCGATCTCATCCACGTCTCGGATCTGGTGGCAGCGCATGGTTTGGCGCTCAACCGCATGCGGCGCGGCGGCGGCAGCCTTGTGGCGAATCTCGGTTATGGCCAAGGCTATTCCGTGCTGGAAACCATCGACAGCGTGCGCCGGATCAGCGGAACAGATTTCCCGGTGCAAGTAACCGGACGTCGTCCGGGTGACTTGCCTGCCGTTGTCGCAGACGCTTCGCTGGCACGCCGTGAGCTGGGTTGGGTTCCTGTGCACGACAATCTCGACACGATCGTTTCCCACGCGCTTGTCTGGGAGGCCCGTCTTGCGCGCCGCAAGCGCATCGAAAGAGCGGCACCTGGCATCGAAATGCCCGAAAACGGAACAGAACTTCTTCCTGCCCTTACCGAGAAAGCCGGCGCCCGATAAGGCACCGGATTCACAGCTCTGACAGACCTGGCCCGGGCACCGGGCCGGGCTTCTCATGCGTGTCGAACAACGCTCATTCCCTTCTTGGCTGGCGGTCATTTGCCGTGCCTATGGCGGAATCCTGCCAATTTTCGGTGCCGATGCCTGCTCTTGGCTGTTCCCTTTTTCTCTCAACTGCCCATGATGACGCCTTGCGGAGGAGGAAGCCGCATCGCTTGAAGCGGCGTTGCCGCACCCATGAGGAGGAAACCCATGACTTACCGTATCTCCACCGGCTTGCACGCCCTTGGCGTCAGCGCCGCAATCCTGTTTGCGCCTGTTGCAGCCCATGCCGAACAGTTCATCAACATTCTGACCGGCGGCACCTCTGGTGTTTACTACCCCATCGGCGTTGCCCTGTCGGAGATCTACGGCAAGGGCATCAAGGATGCGCGTGTCCAGGTCCAGTCCACCAAGGCCAGCGTCGAGAACCTCAACCTGCTCCAACAGGGCAAGGGCGAATTCGCCATCGCATTGGGAGATTCCGTCAAATACGCGTGGGAAGGCAATGCCGATGTCGGCTTCGCGGCTCCCTTGTCCAAGCTGCGTGGCATTGCTGCTGCCTATCCGAACTACATCCAGGTGGCTGCGTCCGCCGACAGTGGGATCGTCACCATCGCCGATTTCAAGGGTAAGGGCATCTCGGTCGGCGCACCAAAATCCGGCACCGAGCTTAATGCCCGCGCCATCGTCGAGGCACTCGGGATGACATATGCAGACTTCGGCAAGACCGAATATCTGCCGTTCGCTGAATCTGTGGAACTGATGAAGAACCGCCAGCTGGACGCGACCTTGCAGTCGGCTGGCCTCGGTGTGGCCTCCATCAAGGATCTGGCGACGTCGGTTCCGACCACAATTGTCTCGATCCCGGCAACGGTGGCCGAGAAGCTGGGTGCGCCTTATCTTGCGGCCACCATCCCGGCCAACACCTATCAAGGCCAGACTGCCGATGTGCCGACGCTGGCGGTTGGCAATTTCTTCATCACCCATGACGGCGTCGATGAAGAGACGGTTTACCAGATGACCAAGCTGATGTTTGAAAACCTGCCCACCCTTGTGGCCGCACACAAGGCAGCTTCCGGCATCAAGCTTGAGACTGCGCTGAACGGCATGCCGGTTCCCCTGCATCCCGGTGCCGAGCGGTATTACCGCGAAGCCGGCCTCATCAAGTAACAAGTCGCATCACGGTTCTTCAGTCAGGCCGGCGCTTCATGCGCCCGGCCTGACGCCGTGCATCGAACAAGGGGATGCTTCATGACCGCTGTCAAAATGCCGGAAACGGTCGAAGTACCAAATTTTCATGATCCCTTGGCGGGAGGCTTCCCGGCGGGAACAATCGGACGTCTCCTGTTCTGGATCGCGGTGGCCTTCAGCACCTTCCAGATCCTGACGGCGGCTCATGTCGTGGACTTCCCGAGCCAGGTGACCCGCGCGTTCCACGTCGGCTTCCTGCTGCTGCTGGGGTTCCCGCTGCTTGCAATCGCCAAGGAAGCAGGGCCGTTCCTGCGCCTGCTGTCCTGGGTCGCGGCAGGAGCGGGCGTGGCGGTCGCGCTGTACCAATGGTGGGACTATGTGCCGCTTCTGATGCGGGCCGGTGATCCGCTCTTCCGGGACATCGTTTTCGGCGTGCTTGCGCTGGTGCTGGTTTTCGCCGCAGCCTGGATCCTGATGGGCCCGGCATTGCCGATCATTGCCGGCACGTTTTTGGCCTATTGTCTCTTCGGACAATATTTGCCGTCCCCGTTCAACCACCGGGGCTATGATTTTTCGCAGGTCATCGACCATATGGCCTACGGAACGGAAGGCATTTACGGCATCCCGACCTATGTGTCCTCGACCTACATCTTCCTGTTCATCCTGTTTGGCGCCTTCCTTGAAAAGGCAGGCATGATCCGCCTGTTCACCGATGTGTCGCTTGGCCTCGTAGGTCACAAGATGGGAGGCGCAGCCAAGGTCGCCGTCCTCTCATCCGGCCTGATGGGCACGATCTCCGGATCCGGCGTCGCCAACGTTGTGACCACCGGACAGTTCACCATCCCTCTGATGAAGCGCTTCGGCTACAAGGCGGCATTTGCAGGCGGCGTCGAGGCAACGGCATCCATGGGTGGCCAGATCATGCCGCCGGTCATGGGCGCGGTGGCATTCATCATGGCCGAGACGTTGGGTGTCGAGTACACCGAGGTCGTGAAGGCCGCACTCATACCGGCCATTCTCTATTTTGCTTCGGCCTTTTGGATGGTTCACCTTGAAGCCGGGCGAATGGGGCTTCGGGGCCTCTCGAAGGAAGAACTCCCCTCGCCGCTAAAAGCTATTCGCGACGGCTGGCACCTCATCCTGCCCTTGGCCGCCCTCGTCTGGCTGCTGTTCTCCGGTTATACGCCGCTTTTTGCCGGCACGGTCGGTCTTGCCCTGACCGTGATGCTCATTCTTGGCGCATCGGCTGCATTGGGCCTGCCGCAAGGTGCACTGCGCATCATTTTCTGGATCGGTCTCGGCATCGTCGCGGCCGCCTTCTTCAAGTTCGGCATGGGAGTGTTCCTGGCTGCTGTGATCATGCTCATCGCAATCAACGCCTTCATGAAAGGTGGGCGCGAAACGCTTGCCATTTGCCGCGATGCGCTTGCCGATGGCGCACGCACCGCACTTCCGGTTGGCATTGCCTGCGCCCTGGTCGGCGTCATCATTGGCACCATGACTCTGACTGGCGCTGCGACAACATTCGGCCAGTTCACCGTCAGCGTCGGCGAGAAAAGCCTGTTCCTCTCGCTGCTGCTGACCATGGTAACCTGCATCGTGCTCGGCATGGGCATTCCGACCATCCCGAACTACATCATCACCTCATCGATTGCCGGACCGGCCCTGCTTGAACTTGGCGTGCCGCTGATCGTGAGCCACATGTTCGTCTTTTACTTCGGTATCCTGGCTGACCTGACCCCTCCGGTGGCCTTGGCCTGCTTTGCTGCGGCGCCCATTGCCAAGGAAAGCGGGCTGCGCATCTCGATCAACGCCGTCAAGATCGCGGCCGCCGGTTTCGTCATTCCTTTCATGGCGGTCTACACACCGGCCCTCATGCTGCAGGATGGCGGAGCCTTGGCGTCGGAGATCGGATACGTGCCGGCGGTGGCCTATGTCGTGGTGAAGGCGGTTCTGGCGATTGGTCTTTGGGGTGCCGCCGTCATTGGCTGGCTCGGGCAGCCGCTGGCGCTCTGGCAGCGTGCCCTCGCCATGGTGGCAGCTGGAACGCTCGTTGCAGCTCTTCCGGCAACCGATGGCGTGGGTTTCCTGCTGGCGCTGGTCTTCGCTGCACAGCAGTTTGTGGTTCTCAGGAAGCAACCGGCATGAGCTTTTGCCTCGCTGCCGGGTCGATGGTCCTTCAACTGGCGGCCGCCGAGTTTACCCTGTCGTGGACGCATTCAGTGGAAAAAACCGGGTGGCGGGAAACATGGCAGATCGAAACCGACAAGCGCCTGACACTGGTTGAAGCAGCTGTCCGGGGATCCGGCGCCGGGATGGAACCCGGCGATGGTGCTGTCTTGAAGGGGGGCTGGTGGGTCTGGAAACCATCGAAAGCCACTTCTGTTCCCTCGCTCCTGCTGGCCACATCCGGGGCCACCGGGGAGGGCTGGACAGTGTGCGACCAGACGCAGTGCCACGAGATCGGGGCAGACCCCGGTGAACCACTTTTGCTGAAAGCATGTCCCGGACAGTAGCGGCTTTCCATTGCCACCATCTCTTGTCAGGATGGGATTTGAAAAAAGAAGAGCATCGTTGGATGGTGGAATACGCAAGCGATCCGGTGGTTGGACCCGAAAGGCCGCGCGCGCAACGCGGGCGCCGGATGCCCGGCTTCCTGCCATTCCTTGCGGCCCTTGTTTGCGCTTCGATTGCCTTCCTTGTTGCCGAAAGGATCGCCCTTGCTGATCTGCGCACCCGGCTCGACCAGTCCATTCTGCTGACAAGCCGGGCAGTGATTTCCGAGATCGACCGCTTTCGCTCCCTTCCCGATGTCGCTGCCGAGGATGCCCGCATTCGTGCGGCATTGGCGGATGCATCTGCCATTCCGGCGGCCAATTCCTATCTGGAGCGTGTTTCCAGCCATGCCGGTGCTTCTGAGCTTTTTCTGATCAATGCGGCAGGAATTACCATCGCCTCGTCGAATTGGGCGCGTCCGGGCAGTTTTGTCGGACAGACCTATGCCTTCCGTCCCTATTTCCGCCAGGCCATGGATGAGGGGCGGGGCCAGTTCTACGCAATTGGCGTGACCACCGGAGTGCCTGGCTATTTCCTGTCGCGAAAGGTTGGCGAGGGGAGCATAGAGGGCGTTCTGGTCGTAAAGCTGGACCTGCGACCCCTTCAGCAGACATGGCGGGCCGCCGGCGTGCAGACCGCCATTTCCGATGGCGATGGCGTCATCTTCCTGTCAGGGCGCGATGACTGGCTTTACAGGCCCTTGTCGCCGCTGTCGCAGGATGCACTCGTCCGCATCGGCACAGAGAGAACCTATGATGGTGTTTCCTTGTCCGCAGCCATGCCGATCCTGCCCGAATTCCCGGTTTCTGCCGACACCGAGGGCGATGGCTGGATAGCGCGCAGTTCCGCGCTTCCTGGAACCGGCTGGTCGCTGATCGCGGCCGAACCTTCCGGGCCGGTCAGGGTCATCGCTTGGGCGACCGCCGCTGCCACGGCCTTGCTGGCCCTTTTTGTTGCCGGCGTCATCAAGGCCACCGAGCAGCGCCGCCAGATTCTTGCGCTGCGTCTTTCGCAATCCGAACGGCTGGAAGAGATGGTGAAAGCCCGCACCGCCGATCTTGGCCGCGAAGTCGAGGCCCGCACATTGGCGGAAGCCGAATTGCGCGCGGCCCAAGAACACCTGATCCATGCGGAGAAAATGGCAGCGCTCGGGCGCATGTCGACCGCCATCGTGCATGAGATCAGCCAGCCGCTGGCCGCAATGGAAGCAACCTTGGCTGCCACCGGAACCTCCCTCGGAACGGCCAACAAGCCGGCCTTGGAACGACTGGAGCGCGCCCGTGGGCTGATCCGGCGGATGCAGCGCACGACCAAGCACCTGAAGAGTTTCGGGCGAAAGGAATCCGGCCAGCTGAGCCTGATTGACCTGATGCCGGTCGTGCATTCCGCCATGGAACTGGTCTTGCCGCGCGCCCGCGCCGTGGGGGTCGTTCCATCTTTTGAACATCCCGCAGACCCGGTCACCGTTTTGGCCGGTGCCGTGCGCATGGAGCAGGTTGTCGTGAATCTCCTGCTCAATGCCCTTGATGCGGTCGAAGGCATCAGTGACGCCCGCATCGTCATCCGGCTGGACATGGCAGACGGGCACGCCTTGCTCGAGGTCAGCGATACCGGAACGGGCATAGCGTCGGATATCCTGCCGCGTATTGCCGAGCCCTTCTTTTCAACCAAGGAGGGCGGCGAGGGCCTTGGTCTCGGCCTGTCGATCAGCCGGGCTATTCTCTCCGAGTTCGGAGGTGCGATGCAGATCCAGTCGCAGGAAGGCGAGGGCACGAAGATCATGGTGACTTTGCCTCTTGCAGATGCCGCCCGGCACAGTTCCGGAATCCGCGAGACCGCTGCATGAGCGCGTTGATCCATATCGTCGATGATGATGACGATCATCGATTTGCCCTGGCAGATCTCCTGGAGGCGCATGGCTACGGTGTCAGGGCCTTCGACGGGGCGGAAGCGGCGCTGCAGGATTTGTCTATTGAGCCTGCACTTGCGCAACTCATCATAACGGACCTGCGCATGCCGGGGACGGACGGCATGGGCTTGCTGGCTGAATTGCGCAGCCGGGGGCAGGACGTGCCGGTCATCCTTATCACCGGTCACGGCGATGTTGCCCACGCGGTGGATGCCATCCGCGCCGGTGCCGAGGACTTCCTCGAAAAGCCCTATGACGCAGATCATTTGGTGATGGTGATCGAGCGCACCTTGCGCGCCCGCGCCGCCCGGTCCGAAGTGGAGCGGCTGCAAACCGTCGTTGCCCAATCGTCAGGGGCGGGGTTCCTGGGCGACAGCCGCCCCATGCGCGCAGCAAGAGAGCGGCTTTCTGCCTTGGCGCCGCTCGACATGGATGTCGTTATCACAGGCGAAACCGGAACCGGGAAGGAACTGGCCGCCCGTTTCCTGCATGACCGGAGCACCCGGTCGGCGGGTCCCTATGTGGGCGTCAATTGCGCCGCCATTCCCGAAGCCATGTTCGAGACATTGATGTTCGGCTATGCCGAAGCGGCATTTCCCGGCGCCGGGCCGGCCAGAATTGGCAAGATCGAAGCGGCAACCGGCGGCACGCTGGTGCTGGATGAAATCGAGGCACTGCCGCTTACCATGCAGGCGAAGCTGCTTCGTGTGCTGGAAGAGCGCGCCGTCGAGCGGCTGGGGGAAACCAGTCCACGCCCGGTGGACTTGAGGGTCATCACGATCTCGAAGACAGACCTTCGCACAGAAAGCGCAGAGGGGCGGTTTCGCGGTGATCTTTTCTTCCGATTGGCCGGTGCGGAAATCACGCTGCCTGCGCTCCGCGACACAGGCGATGACATTGCCCTGATCTTTGCCCACTACGCCCAGCGTGCCGCCCGCCTCTATGGCCGGCCGGATCCGGGTTTGCCCTATGGCCTTGCCCGCCAGCTTTCGCGGCGCCCCTGGCCGGGCAATGTCCGGGAGCTGAAGGCGGCAGCCGAGGCGCATGCATTGGGACTTCTGGAACTGGGAAGTGCAGTGGGTCCCGTTCTTGCCGATGCCACGCTCGCCGACCGGGTGGCGGCTTTCGAAGCCCGTGAAATTGCAGCCGTCTTGGATCGGCATCGCGGAAATACGGTTCGGGCGGCAGAGACGCTCGGCCTGCCGCGCCGCACCCTTAATGACAAGATGCGGCGCTACGGGCTGGGCGGAAGCTGAAACCTTTCTTGCATCCGGCTGGCGCGAGCCACGCCTTGCCCGAAGCAGGACATGCCGCTATCCAGATCTGCCGATCAGAAAAGGTGTTGTCGCCGTGCCATTCTCTTTCATGACCGCCGCGGGCATCCGGTTTGGCCGGGGTGTGGCGAGTGCCGCCGTCAGCGATATCGCAGCCCTTGGCAGGACCGTGATGCTTGTCCACGGCAGCAGCGCTGCCCGTGCTGGATGGCTTGTTGAAGCCTTGAATGCAAAGGGATGCGGGATCGTGCTGTTTTCCTGTCCTGGCGAACCGGACCTGGCGCTGATCGAAGCAGGGATCTCCCTTGCTCGTGATCAAGGTGTCGATGCCGTCGTGGCATTGGGAGGCGGCAGTGTGATCGACTGCGGCAAGGCCATCGCAGCTCTGATTCCGGCCACAAGACCAGTAATGGATCATCTGGAAGTGGTGGGCCTCGGTCTGCCGCTGGATCATCCGCCAATCCCCTTTGTCGCGCTTCCTACGACCGCTGGCACCGGAGCCGAGGTGACAAAGAATGCCGTCATTGGCGTTCCGTCCCATGGCCGCAAGGTCTCACTGCGCGATGACCGCATGTTTGCCCGCCTTGCCATTGTCGATCCTGCATTGACCGATGATTGCCCGCGCCATGTCACGCTGGCGAGCGGGCTGGATGCCGTGACACAGGTTATCGAACCTTATGTCTCGTCCAAAGCCAACCGCATGAGTGACGCGCTCTGCCGTGATGCCATTGCGACAGGCCTCAGGGCACTGGTTCGCCTGATGGATGACCCTTCCGACAAGCAGGCCCGCGATGACATGGCCTGGATATCGCTGTGCGGCGGGCTGGCGCTCGCCAA
>JBGSQC010000344.1:0-5895 GCA_041738295.1 Zhengella sp.
CACCACCTTCCAGGCGCGTGATCTGGGCGGCGACACCGCCGAGCTTTTCAAGTCTTCCTGCCAGGCCGCCTATGACCGCTTCAAGCCGGACGCGATGATTGTCGGTGCCAGCTGCACTGCCGAGCTGATCCAGGATGATCCGGGCGGCCTTGCCAGCACGCTTGGCCTGCCGATCCCGGTCATTCCCTTGGAGCTTCCAGCCTACCAGAAAAAGGAAAACTGGGGCGCTTCGGAAACCTTCTACCGTCTGGTTCGCGCGATGGCCAAGCCGGTAGAGGCCCGCAAGCCCGCCACCTGCAACATCCTTGGTTCGTCTGCGCTCGGGTTCCGCAACCGCGACGACATCGTCGAGGTCAAGCGCCTGCTGGCCGCCCTAGGCGTCGAAGTGCTTGTGACAGCCCCGATGGATGCGTCGCCCGCAGATATCGCGCGTTTGCCTGAAGCGGATTTCAACATCTCGCTCTATCCGGAAGTGTCCGATGCCGCTGCGCGCTTCCTGGAAAAGAACTTCGGCCAGAAATTCACCAAGACCATCCCGATCGGTGTCGGCGCGACGAAGGCGTTCCTTCGCGAAGTCGCTGCCCTTGCCGGTCTGGACGCCGAAGCCATGCTCGCCCGCGAGGACGCGCGCCTGCCATGGTACTCGCGCTCGGTCGACTCCACCTACCTGACCGGCAAGCGCGTCTTTGTCTTTGGCGATGCGACCCACGTGATGGCGGCTGCCCGCATGGCACGCGACGAGTTTGCCTTCGAGGTTGTCGGCCTCGGCACCTATGGCCGCGAGTTTGCCCGTCCGGTCCGCGAACTGGCGCAGGAATTCGGCCTCGAGGCGTTGATCACCGACGACTATCTCGACGTCGAGGAAAAAGTTGCCGAACTGCAGCCCGATCTCGTCCTTGGCACGCAGATGGAGCGCCACATTGCCAAGCGGCTGGGTATTCCCTGCGCGGTGATTTCCGCACCCGTCCATGTGCAGGACTTTCCCGCGCGCTTCTCGCCGCAGATGGGCTTCGAGGGCGCCAACGTCATTTTCGACACCTGGGTCCACCCGCTGATGATGGGCCTGGAAGAGCATCTGCTGCACATGTTCCGCGACGATTTCGAATTCAGCGAACAGGTAGCACCGTCCCATCTCGGACACGCCAAGCAGCACACACCTGACACCACGGAGAGTGAACCGCAGCAAACCGACATCATCCGCTGGATGCCGGAGGCCGAAGCCGAACTGAAGAAGATCCCGTTCTTCGTTCGCAAGAAGGCCCGCCGCAACACAGAGACTTTTGCCACTGACAACGGCATCGCCCACATCACAATCGAGACCTTGTACGATGCAAAAGCGCACTTCAGTCGATAGCACCGTCAAGGTGGTCATTGTCACGCTGGATCATCATCTGGCGGGCGCGGTGTCGCGTATCAACGAGCGGTTGGCCCGCTCGGCCCCCGGTCTTAATGTGGCGCTGCATGCCGCCTCGGATTGGGCCGCCCACCCGGAAACCCTGGACCAGTGCAAGTCCGACATCGCGTCAGCCAATGTTGTCATCGCCAACATGCTGTTCATGGAAGACCATGTGACAGCCATGATGCCGGCGCTGGAAGCCCGCCGCGAAAAGCTCGATGCCCTTGCAATCTTCATGTCGGCTGGCGAAGCCATCCGGCTCACCCGCATGGGCCGCTTCGACATGGCGGCCAAGCAGAGCAGCTTCATGACACTTCTGAAGAAGCTCAAGGGATCGAAATCTTCCGACAAGGCTTCGTCCGGCGAACGCCAGATGGCCATGCTGAAGCGTCTGCCGCAGATCCTGCGCTTTATTCCGGGCCCTGCCCAGGATGTGCGCGCCTATTTCATTGCCATGCAATACTGGCTGGCCGGCTCGGAAGAGAACGTCGAGAACCTCGTTCGCTATCTGGTGTCGCGCTATGTGCCCGGCCAGTCAGCTCTCGCCCATGATGCCCCGCGCGTCTATCCCGATGTCGGGCTTTACCATCCGCGCGCCAAGGACAAGGTCACCGAGACCCTTGCCCATGTGCCGCATGCAAACACCAAGGGCACCGTCGGCGTGCTGCTGATGCGCTCTTATGTTCTGTCGAAGGACACCGGCCATTATGACGGCGTGATTGCGGCGCTGGAGGCGAGGGGCCTCAACGTCGTTCCGGCCTTTGCTTCAGGTCTCGATTCCCGCCCGGCCATCCGCAAGTTCTTCATGAAGGACGGCAAGGCAGCCGTGGAATCCGTGGTCTCGCTCACCGGCTTTTCGCTGGTCGGCGGCCCCGCCTACAATGATGCCAAGGCCGCCGAAGACATGCTGGTGGAACTGGACGTTCCCTACTATGCGGTGCAGCCGGTCGAGTTCCAGAGCATCGAGACCTGGGAAAGCTCCGAGCGCGGGCTACATCCGATCGAAGCAACCATGATGGTCGCGGTGCCGGAAATCGACGGCGCCATTTCACCAATGGTGTTTGGCGGACGCAGCCAATCAGCCGGGGCCGGCCGTCCGATGGCCGTCCACGGCGAACGCGCCGCGATGTTGGCAGACCGTGTCAGCCGCATGGTGTCGCTGCGCCGCACGCCGGTTGAGAACCGAAAGGTCGCCGTTACTCTCTTCAACTTCCCGCCCAATGCGGGCGCCACCGGTACAGCCGCTTTTCTGGCGGTCTTTGAATCGCTTTTCAACACGATGAAGGCGCTCAAGGCTGCCGGCTACAAGGTCGAGGTTCCGGCCAGCGTCGATGCGTTGCGCCGCGCCATCCTTGAAGGCAATGCCGGCAATTTCGGCACCGACGCCAATGTGATTGCGCGCATCTCGGCTGACGAGCATGTGCGCCGCGAACCCTATCTGGCCGAGATCGAAAAGCAGTGGGGTCCGTCGCCAGGCCGCAAGCAGACCGACGGCTCGAACATCCTCGTGCTCGGCCAGCGCTTCGGCAACCTGCTGGTCGGCATCCAGCCGGGCTTCGGCTACGAAGGCGATCCGATGCGCCTGCTGTTCGAGCGTGACTTTTCGCCGACGCACGCCTTCTCCGCCTTCTACCGCTATCTGCGCGAAGATTTCGCAGCTGATGCCATCCTGCATTTTGGCACCCATGGCGCGCTGGAGTTCATGCCCGGCAAGCAGGTCGGCCTCTCGGCTCAATGCTGGCCGGACCGTTTGATCAAGGGCACGCCGAACATCTATCTCTATGCCGCCAACAATCCGTCGGAAGGCACCATTGCCAAGCGGCGCAGCGGCGCCATCCTCGTTTCCTATCTCACCCCGCCGCTCACCAGCGCCGGTCTCTATCGCGGCCTGATGGAGCTGAAATCCTCGTTGCAGCGCTGGCGCCAGCTGGAAGAGGGTGCGGGCGAACGCGCCTCGCTGGAAGACCTGATCCGCGCCCAGGCCGATGCCGTCGACCTTGCCGAAACCGATATCGCCCAGCTGATCACCTCGGTCCATGAGCTTGAATACACACTGATCCCCCATGGGCTTCATGTCGTTGGTGAACCGCTCTCCGATGACGAACGTGAAGAGATGATCCGTCACGTTGCCGATGCTGCCGAAGGCCGCGAGATCGACCTCGCGCTGATGGACAGCCTGCTCAGCAAGGATCACGAGCTTGACGGCCTGCTGCGCGCGCTTGATGGCCGTTTCATCCGCCCGGTTCCGGGCGGCGACCTGATCCGCTCGCCTGAAATCCTGCCGACGGGCCGCAATGTCCACGGCTTCGATCCTTTCCGCATCCCGTCTGTCTTTGCCGTCGCCGATGGCGCGCGCCAGGCCGAACTGGTGCTTGAAACCCATGCGGCCAAGAGCGGCGCATTGCCGGAAACCGTGGCCATGGTGCTGTGGGGAACCGACAACCTGAAGAGCGAGGGCGGCCCGATCGCCCAGGCGCTGGCGCTGATGGGGGCTACCCCGCGGTTTGACTCCTTCGGCAGGCTCTGCGGTGCCAAGCTGATCCCGCTGGATCATATTAACCGCCCGCGCATTGATGTGATGGTCACGCTGTCAGGCATTTTCCGCGACCTGCTGCCCCTCCAGACGCAGATGCTGGCCGAAGCCGCGTGGCTGGCCTCTTCTGCCGACGAACCGGCGGAACTGAATTTCGTGCGCAAGCACACGCTGGCCATGGTCGAGGAGACCGGAACTTCTTTCGAGACAGCGGCGCTGCGCGTCTTCTCCAATGCCGATGGCGCCTATGGCAGCCATGTCAACCAGCTCATCGAATCCGGCGCATGGACCGAGGAGGAGGAACTGGCCAACATGTTCACCACGCGCAAGTGCTTCGCCCATGGCCGCACCGGCCAGGCAAGCGCCCAGAGCAGCGTGATGAAGGCCGTTCTGAAGCGGGTCGATCTCGCCTACCAGAACCTTGAATCCATCGAACTCGGCATCACCTCAGTCGATCATTATTTCGACTCGCTCGGCGGCATTTCGCGGGCGGCCAAGCAGGCCGGCGGCCAGGACATCCCCGTCTATATCGGCGACCAGACCCGCGGCAAAGGCCAGGTTCGCAGCCTTGCAGAACAGGTGGCACTGGAAACCCGGACCCGGGCGCTCAATCCGAAATGGTACGAAGGCATGCTGCAGCACGGCCACGAGGGCGTGCGCAACATCGAGAGCCATCTGACCAACACGATGGGCTGGTCGGCCACGACAGGGCAAGTCGCACCTTGGGTCTACCAGCAGTTCACACAGACTTACGTGCTTGACGAGGCCATGCGCAACCGCCTGGCCGAACTCAATCCGAAGGCAGCAGCCAAGGTCGTGCACCGGCTTCTCGAAGCAAGCCGGCGCGAGTTCTGGAAGCCTGACGAAGCGACGCTCGAAGCCTTGGAAAAGGCCGGCGAAGAACTCGAAGACAGACTGGAAGGAATCGGCATGGAGGTGGCAGCATGACTTTGGTACTCAACCGGACACCCGGACCAAGAGGCGGCCCTGATGGCGAGGGCAGCGTCCAGGTTCACCTGGACCCGACACTCGACATCGGTACGGCAAAGGTCTTCTCCGTATACGGGAAGGGCGGCATTGGCAAAAGCACCACGTCGTCAAACCTTTCCGTCGCCTTCTCCAAACTCGGCAAGCGCGTCCTGCAGATCGGCTGCGACCCCAAGCACGACTCCACCTTCACCCTGACCAAGAAACTGGTCCCGACCGTCATTGACGTGCTGGAATCGGTCAACTTCCACTCCGAGGAACTGCGCCCGGAAGACTATGTGTACGAGGGCTACAACGGCGTCATGTGCGTCGAGGCCGGCGGTCCGCCTGCCGGCACCGGCTGCGGCGGCTATGTGGTCGGCCAGACGGTCAAGCTCCTCAAGGAACACCACCTGCTCGACGACACCGATGTCGTGATCTTCGACGTGCTGGGCGATGTGGTCTGCGGCGGTTTTGCCGCTCCGCTGATGCATTCGCACCGCTCGGTGATCGTCACCGCCAACGATTTTGACTCCATCTTCGCCATGAACCGCATCGTCGCGGCAATCCAGGCCAAGGCGAAAAACTACCCGGTGCGGGTCGGCGGCGTCATTGCCAACCGCTCCAAGGACACCGACCAGATCGACCGCTTCGCCGAGGCCACCGGCCTCAAGCGCATCGCCCATCTGCCGGACCTTGATGCCATCCGCCTCAGCCGCCTCAAGAAGTCGACCCTGTTCGAAATGGGTGACGCTCCGGAGATCGTGGCTGTCCAGAATGAATACATGCGCCTCGCCGCCCAGCTTTGGGACGGTGTGGAGCCCATGGATGCGCGGCCGATGAAGGACCGCGACATTTTCGACTTCCTGGGGTTCGATTGAGATGAGTGAGACTTACGCCCGCCGCCGCTCCGAGATCGGCGCCTATTTCGACCGTACGGCTGCCGAGGCCTGGAAGCGGCTGACCTCGGACGCCCCGGTCGGCCGGATCCGCGCCACCG
>JBGSQC010000345.1:0-6816 GCA_041738295.1 Zhengella sp.
CTGCGTGCTCTATTCCGACCCCGGCAACGAGGCGCGCGTGCTGGGCGGCGGCTTCATCGCAAGCTCGCAGCGCGAACGCGCGGCGCAAGAAATGCTGGAGCGGCTGGCGGGGTGAGTGGCCACTGAGTTCTCGGGCCAGAAAACGCCAACAAACCCGATTGTCCTCCAGCCACGAGAGCCTGATGACGGGCGGCGATTTTGCCGCGAAGCTGGCGGGCCCCATCGTCCCAAGGAGAAAGACATGATCCGTCCGCTTGCAGTTTTCTTCGCCCTCATGATGTCCGGCCAGGCATTGGCCCAAATTGCCCCGTCTCCGTCAGAGATTGCCTCCTATGAAGGCTTGCATCGCGCCGCCCATGACGGGGATGCAGCGGCGATAACAAAGCTGGCCGCCGCCGGCGCCGACATCAATGC
This sequence comes from Zhengella sp., assembly GCA_041738295.1. Classification (GTDB taxonomy): domain Bacteria; phylum Pseudomonadota; class Alphaproteobacteria; order Rhizobiales; family Rhizobiaceae; genus Zhengella. The sequence continues at coordinate 415 of JBGSQC010000345.1, forward strand.
GCGCGACAAGGCCGGCCGGACGCCCGCCCATGTCGCAGCCTTTGCCTCACAGGATGGCGCACTCGAAGCCCTTGCCAAGGCAGGGGCCGACATGAACGCACTGGAGAACGGCATCTATGACGTGGTGACAATCGCCGCCGTGGCCAATGATCCGGAACTCGTTTCGCTGGCAATCAGGCTTGGCAACAAGGCAGACCTGACCACTAGCATCTATGACGGCACGGCGCTGATCGCTGCTGCCCATCTCGGCCACCATGAGGTTGTTGCACGCCTTGTGAAGGGCGGCGCACCGCTCGACCATGTCAACAATCTTGGCTGGACCGCCCTGATGGAGGCCGTTGTGCTGGGCAATGGTGGTGAGAACCACATTCGCACTGTTCAGATCCTGGTCGAAGCCGGTGCCGACAAGTCCATTGCCGACCGAGACGGCGTCACTCCGCTGGAACACGCCCTTTCGAGGGGCTATGACGCCATCGCCAAACTGCTGCAGTAAGCAGGGCGCCCTGTCCGAACCTTGTCCACACTCTCTCCGCCGCCCTTATCCTGCCGCTTCGGTCCCCCGTGAGGGAAGTTCGCTGTGCACCGGACAACGGATGGAGGATCGCGGTGCCGGGTGGGCTGTGTCGGAGAGCGCAGTTTGGTGTTGGGCCGTACACCCGGGTCCAGAATGCGGGTCCCCGCCGCCTGCCCACGAACCCGCCGCCTTTTGGCCTGCGGGAGACAGTAGGGGCAAGGTTATCACCAGGGTGCATCGCAGCATGCGGGGTGAGAAGTGGCGCCCGAAGGGCGGAAATTGCCAACGATTTGGCAATTTCAACGCCGAACGCCGGGCGGCGGCCGGAAGGTCGCCTACACACACTAGAATTATCGGTGCCCTTGTGGCCGCCGCCTTCCCTCGTCTTTGAGGGGCCAGACTTTCAAGGGTCAATGGCCAGACGGAAATTTCCGGGCGTGGCGGCGGAGAGGTGTGCGTGCAAACCTGGCACCAATCTTCGTCATCCTCGCCCTTGTGGCGAGGACCCAGACTTCCTTCAGTCAATCAGCTGACTTACTCCATCCATCGGACTTGGTCACTGGGTCCTCGGGTCAAGCCCGAGGATGACGAAAGAGTGGTCGCCGGAGACTGCTGTCCGCGGCCTCAATCGTGCCAGACAGTGCCGGCGGTGAGGATCTTCAGCACCTGGATCGCTTCGTCGCCGCCGGTGCGCGGCTCTTCGCGCGTTTCGATGCAGTGGATGAAGTTCTGCAGTTCGCGCGTCAGCGGCATGCCCTCGGCCACCGGCTGGTAGCTGGGCTCATTGGTGGTAAAGGCCCATTGGCCAGAGTCCTGCCACACCGCATGGCGATAGATGGCGAGCTTGCGGTCCCAGGTTTCCACGTCGTCAAACACCGCCATGGCGCGCGTGCCGACCACGGTCAGCCGGCGCTCGCGATAGGGGTTGAGGCGCGACGAAAACAAATGGCTGCGCACCCCGCCCGGAAAGCGCATGTGCACATGGGCGAAATCAGACAGATGGTCGAGCACGGCAGCACCCTCACCGCGCACTTCCAGCGGCGCAACTCCGGTGATGGCGAGAATCATCGACAGGTCGTGCGGCGCCAGATCCCACAGCGCGTCGTTCTCGGTGTGGAACTTGCCGAGGCCAAGGCGATGCGAGTGGATGTATTTCACCTCGCCCAGTTCGCCCTCGTCGATCAGGCTTTTCAGGTGCTCGAAGGCCGGGTGGAAGCGCAGCACATGGCCGACCATGAAGACGCGGCCATTGGCACGCGCGGCGGCCACGGCCCGCTCGGCATCGGCCACCGACAGCGCAATCGGCTTTTCCACCAGCACATCCTTGCCGGCTTCGACGGCGCGGATGGCGGTCTCGGCATGGAACTGCGGCGGCAGCGCCATCACGATGGCATCAATATCGGGGCGGGTGAAGAGATCGTCAGGCGCTATCGCCTCGCAATTGTTTTCCGAGGCGAAACCTTCGGCGCGCGCGGCATTGGCGTCCGAGACAGCGGCCAGCGCCCCGAGTGCCTTCAACGTGCGGATATGGTTTGATCCCCAATAGCCGCAACCCAAAACTGCTATGCGCGGTGCCATGAAACCTGACAGGTCCTTCCGGAATTTTCTTGAGACATATCGGGCGCATGGCGGGAACTCAACCCCGGCCATGGTGTGAGACAGCGCCTCCCACTGATTTACGGCGAAAACATGGGCGGCTTTGGCGACAGCGCGCTTGACACCCGGCCTGTCGCGCCTCTATATCCGCCCCGTTCCCGGAACCCGTCGGAAGGCCTTGGCGCCCCATGACCGGTTCCCGCCCGTGGCAGGGTAGCTCAGTTGGTGAGAGCGCCGGATTCATAACCCGGAGGTCGGCGGTTCAAATCCGCCTCCTGCTACCAATTCCCCAGCACCATGACGTTATCCACTCCGGTCTCGGAGCGGTTAAGCTGATCTGTGCCAGCCGGATTGGCCGCTGTCCTTATCCCCGGCCTGACTGAACGGGTTGACCCCCGCTGTCTATCCGGGTTGGCCCCAGGTGTCGGTCAGCTTGTATCCCTGCGGCCAGGGATCGTCAGGATCCAGCATGTGCTGGTGGATGCCGGTGATCCAGCCGCGCCCGGAAATTTCCGGAATGATCGCAGGCCTGCCGCCGACGCTGGCCTCGCCTGCAATCAGGCCGGAAAAGCGCGAACCGATGATCGAGACGGCGTGAAGCCGGTCGCCCGGCAACATCCGCCCGCACGCTGCCAGCACCGCCATGCGCGCCGACACGGCAGTGCCGGTCGGAGAACGGTCCACCTTTCCGGGCTGGATCGCCACCGCCGAGCGTGTCTCGAAACCATCCGGCGTTGCCGTCAGCGGTCCGGCAAAGGCACAAAAGGAGATATGGTCCCAGTCGGTCTTTTCAGGATGGCGGAAGCCGAGCTGCGCGTTGGCAGCATTGGTGATGCGAACACCGAGCCGGGCAATGTCGCGCGCTTCTGCCTCGACAAGGCTGAAGCCCAGCGCAGCGGCATCGACAATGACGAAACTGTCGCCACCAAACGCCGTGTCGACGGTGAGCGTGCCAAGGCCTTCCACTTCGAGGCGGGCATCCAGCCGGTCGGCAAAGGAGGCCATGTTGGTCAGGTGAATGCGCTCTGCCTTGCCGTTGCGGCAATCGGCGCGCACCTTCACCAGCCCGCCCGGCGCTTCCAGCAGCATCTCGGTCAACGGCTCGACCATGGGAATGATGCCGCCATCAAGCAGCACGGTCGCCACGCAGATCGTGTTGGAGCCGGACATCGGCGGCGTGTCCTCCGGCTCCATGATGATGAAGGCGGCCTGCGCGCCCTTCGTCTTCGGCGGCACCAGCAGGTTCACATGGCGGAAGACCCCGCCGCGCGGCTCGTTCAGCACGAAGTTGCGCAAGGTCTTGTCCGACGCGATGAAGGCGCGCTGTTCCCACAAGGTGTCGCCGGGCGGCGGGGTGACACCGCCGACAATCACGTCGCCCACTTCGCCTTCGGCATGGGCGGAGATCACATGGATCGTCTTGCTGCTGCGCATCGGAAATTGCCTCCTGCCGGATCAGGTGATCACACTCGGTTCGCTTCGCCCGGTGTGTTTGGTGATACCGGCAATCTGGTCTGCCGCCACAATGAGATCGGCAAGTGCGGCCTGCGTTTCCATGGCGATGCGCGCCGGATCATCGTCGAAGCGCTCGATATAGACGCGGATGGTCGCCCCCGATGTGCCTGTGCCGGACAGGCGATAAACTACGCGCGATCCGCCTTCGAAGAAGACGCGCAGGCCCTGGTTCTTCGTCACCGAGCCATCCACCGGATCGGTGTAGGAAAAGCTGTCGGCGCGCTCCACGGTCAGCCCGGCAAAGGTCTGGCCGGGAAGCTTGACAAGGCTCGCCTCCAGCCCGTCCATCAGCGCTTTGGCCTTGTCGCTCTCCACATCCTCGTAATCGTGGCGGGTGTAGTGGTTGCGGCCAAACTTCGCCCAATGCGCCTCTGCAATGTCCTTCACCGGTTCCTTGCGGACCGCCAGAATGTTGAGCCAGAGCAGGATCGCCCAAAGCCCGTCCTTCTCGCGCACATGGTCGGATCCGGTGCCGGCACTCTCCTCGCCGCAAATCGTCACTTTTCCCGCGTCCAGCAGATTGCCGAAGAACTTCCAGCCGGTCGGTGTCTCGAACAGTGGAATGCCCAGCGCCGCCGCCACGCGGTCGGCAGCGGCACTTGTCGGCATGGAGCGGGCGATGCCGGCAAGGCCTTGGCGATAGCCCGGTGCCAGATGGGCGTTGGCGGCCAGCATGGCGAGCGAATCCGATGGCGTCACGAAGATGCCCCGCCCAAGGATCAGGTTGCGGTCGCCATCGCCATCCGACGCGCAGGCGAAGTCCGGCCCGTCCGGCCCCATCACCATGTCGTAGAGATGGGCGGCATGGACGAGGTTCGGGTCCGGGTGATGGCCACCGAAATCCGGCAGCGGCACGGCATTCATGACCGTTCCGGCAGGCGCGCCGAGACGCCCTTCAAGGATGGCCTTGGCATAGGGACCGGTGACCGCGCTCATGGAATCCATCACCATGCGGAAACCCGAGGCAAACAGCGCGCGGATGGCCGGGAAATCGAAAAGGCTCTCCATCAGCTCGGCATAATCGGCCACCGGGTCAATCACTTCGACCGCCATGCCTGCAACATCCGTCACGCCGATCGCCGAAAGGTCGATGTCCGGCGTCTCCACCGTCAGATAGCGATCGATCACCTGGCTGCGCGCATAGACGGCCTCCGTCACGCTTTCGGGTGCCGGGCCGCCATTGGAAATGTTGTACTTGATGCCGAAATCTTCCGTGGGCCCGCCCGGATTGTGGCTGGCCGACAGCACCAGCCCGCCATAGGCCTTGTTCTTGCGGATCACATGCGAGGCCGCCGGCGTGGAGAGAATTCCGCCTTGCCCGACAAGCACCCGGCCGAAGCCGTTGGCCGCTGCCATGCGGATCGCCTTCTGGATCACCACATCATTGAGGTAGCGCCCGTCACCGCCGATCACCAGTGTCTTGCCCGCAAAACCCTCCAGGCTGTCGAACACCGACTGGATGAAGTTTTCCGAATAATGGGGTTGCGCGAAGACCGGCACCTTCTTGCGCAGGCCCGACGTGCCGGGCCGCTGGCCCTCGAACGGCTTTGTGGTAACGGTGACGATCACTTTTTGAACCCTCAAATGGCGATTCCTGTCCGGCGCGGACACTATCGGTCAAGCAACCATGGCCGGACCCGGAATTCAATCGGCAAACGGGGATGCAGCGTCGGTCTACTCGAAGGAATAGGGAATGGTGTTGCGTGTGTTGGGGTCCACCTCGAGGCGGCGCTTCAGCGGCGGCACTGCGCGCTGGTGGCAATTGCGCCGCTCGCAGATGCGGCAGGAAATGCCGATGGGCTCGAAGGCGGCCTCGCGCCCGGTGTCCAGATCATCGGCATAAACCAGTTCGCCCGCGTAGATCACCTCACAGCCGAGCGCCAGCGCATGGCGCTGCACCGGATCCCGGAAACCGCCGGAGCGCTTGGAAACCGCAATCGCGAGGCACAGATAGCGCGCGCCATCAGGCGTCTCGGCCAATTGCCGAATGATGCGGTTCGGCGTCTCGAAAGCGCGATGCACGTTCCACAGCGGACAGGCCGAGCCGAAGCGGGCAAACTGCAGCTTGGTTGCCGAATGCCGCTTGGTGATGGTGCCTGCCTGGTCAACACGGGCAAAGAAGAAGGGCACGCCCTTGGCGCCCGGCCTTTGCAGCGTGGAAAGCCGGTGACCCACTTGCTCGATCGACGCGCCGAACCGGTCGGCCAACAGGTCGAGGTCATGGCGCAGTTCGCGTGCGGCAGAAGCAAAGCGGCCATAGGGCAGCATGGTGGCGCCGGCGAAATAATTGGCCAGGCCAATGCGGCAGATGGCACGTGCGCCCTCGCTGCGGAAATCGGCGCGTTCCACGATGCCCGCGATGATGGCCTCATGCTCGATAAGCGCAATTTGGTGGGCGATCTGGAAGGCGTTGCTGGCCGCGTCCGCACGCCCGTTCAGCGCCAGCACGCGCGAAGCCGGATCATAGCGCCGGAGCGGCATGCCGTCCGCATTGTCGCCGCCGATCATGACACGCACCCGGTGCTTGCGCTCGATATGGTCAGCCATCAGGCGTACCCGGTTGCGCGTGCCGCCCGCCATACCTTCGGCCAGTTTCTCGGCAGCCACGTCCAGCTCGTGCACGTAATTGTCGATGTAGTGGAAGAAATCGCGCACCTCGTCATAGGGCGTCGGTTCGCTCAGCGCCCCGCTGCGCTCCAGCGTGTCGTCAAGCTCCGCCAGCCGCTCGCCCGCGCGCCGAAGCGCCTGGTGCATGGACAGGAAGGCGCGCGCCACCG
>JBGSQC010000035.1:0-5909 GCA_041738295.1 Zhengella sp.
GCCTTCATGCTGTGGCGCGACGGGTTTTCCGGAACGAAGCGCCTCTTCCGGGACATGGGCTGGCCGGGCATTGCCGTCGGCCTGTGTTTCTCGGCATCTTCAATCTGCTTCATTCTGGCGCTCGGCTACACGACGGTGGCCAACATTCTGCTGATCCAGGCCGGTGTTCCCCTGATTGCCGCGCTGATGGGCGTTGTCTTCCTGAAGGAGCGCGTCGACCTCGTGACCTGGGGCGCCATTGCCATGGTCATCGGAGGCATTGGCGTCATGGTCTCGGATTCGTTCATCGCCGGGGCGTCGCCCATCGGTGATGCGCTGGCCGTGACCATTGCCATCTTCTTTGCCACGGCGACCGTCATCACGCGTCGCCACTCGACGCTGCGCATGACGCCGGCCGTCTGCTTTGGTGCCATTGCAGCTGCGATTGTCGGGGTGGCACTTTCCTCCGGCATGGCGGTCTCCATGGGCGATCTCGGCTGGCTCTTCCTGTTCGGCGCGTTCAATCTCGGCCTCGGCATGGCGCTTTTCGTCACCGGCGCGCGGCTGATCCCCTCGGCGCTGGCCGCCCTGCTGTCGGTGTTCGAGCCGGTGCTCGGCCCCATCTGGGTCTGGCTCGTGCATGGTGAAACGCCGGCGGCGCGCACGCTGCTTGGCGGCGCAGTGGTTTTCATTGCGTTGCTGGCGCATATTCTCTGGCAATGGAAACGCTCGCGGCGCACATCCCTGCCCCTGCCGAACTGAGGGGCGGGCCGCAGACAAGGGCTGCCATTTCTTGGCGGGGACAGGAAACCAAATGACAGAAGGCCGGAAACTGACCGTTTGCATTTACCAGGTCGGCGATTTCATCGATGTCGACCTGAAAGCGTTCTGCAAGACGATGAACCGAATCTGCTGGAATTTTCACTTCGTTCACGTGGACGAGAGTGTCGATGAGACGGAATTCGCCAACAAATCGAAGGAATCTTCGTACTATATTTTCGACGCTGCAGACATCATCAAGCGGATCCCGCTCATGGAGACACCGGGCAGGACGCTGCATTGCGGCATCACCAATGTCTGGATCACCGACAGTTTCGAGAACCTGCAAAGGGAGCCGACACGAGAGGACGTGTATTTCGGATACTGGACCAATGATCTTGTCGGCGGGGAGATTCGCGGCGATACCGGCCTGATCTCGCTCGCCCCATGGCTCAGCAGGTATGAGCGGGAATCCAAGCGTGACCTCACCCAGTATCTTGCCTTTGTGATTTTCTCCTTCATTGGTGACCGGATTGGCAATCAATCCATGACCCATGCAGCCTTCCGATGGTGCATGTTCGACTACAATCTGGATCTCGACACGATTGTCTGGTCGATCCGAAAATCGCGGCTCTGCAAGCACTGCAAGGATCACATCGCCAGCATTGAAGATGGCATCTATCTTGATGACTTCAAACGCGTTCTTGACTACACGCGCAAACCTTCCTGGCCGGTTATCTTCGACCATCTGAGAAACAGTTCCGTGTTCTCGATCCTCGTACTGGGCATCCTGATGACCTTCGCGATCGGGACCATCATCAACAATGTCTCGACAGTCAGCTATGTCATTCCCCTGTCGGTGTTCCTGTTCGTCATTTTCATCATCCTGTTCCTGGTGAAAGAACGGAACTGGCCCGGCAAGGGCCTCGGATAGGGATCGGGCCCGGCCCGTGCAGAAGTGACCGGCTCTTTCACCTTTGCATCAATGAAACTGATGTGAAGGCGGTTTTCATTTCGTTTGATTTTCGCCTTGCTCTGAATAAAGGTCCGCTTCCAACAGTAAGTTTGATCCATGACTGCCGCACCGCCCTATCGCTTTCCGCTGCTGATGATTGTTGTTTGCGGCTGCCTTATCGCCGCACTCACCTTCGGGCCGCGCTCGGCCATGGGCTTCTTCCAGCTGCCGATGCTGGAAGCGCGCGGCTGGGACCGCACCACCTTCGGACTGGCGATGGCCTATCAGAACATTTTCTGGGGTCTCGGCACGCCGGTTTTTGGCGCGCTGGCTGACAAGTTCGGAAGCTGGCGGGTGCTGGCGCTGTCGGGCATCATGTATGCCTCCGGCCTCTATTTGATGGCGACCGGCGAAAGCGTGACCGCGCTGCACATTGGCGGCGGCGTGCTGGTCGGGCTCGGCATTGCGTCCGGCTCGTTCGGCATCGTGCTGGCCGCCTTCGCGCGCAACGTGCCGGCCGAAAAGCGCTCGCTGGTGTTCGGTATCGGCACGGCTGCCGGATCGGCCGGCATGTTCCTGTTTGCGCCGCTCTCCCAGGGTCTGATCAATGCGTATGGCTGGTCGGATGCGCTGGTCTGGATGGCGGCGCTCATGCTGGTGATCCCGGTGCTGGCCATTCCGCTGCGCGGCAACGCCACCTCGGGCCGTATCGCGCAGGCCGATTATGAGCAATCGATCGGCCAGGCGCTGACCGAAGCCTTTGGCCACACGTCCTATGTCCTTCTCGTGGCAGGCTTCTTCGTCTGCGGCTTCCAGGTGGCCTTCATCACCGCGCATTTCCCGGCCTATATCGCCGATCTCGGCATCGAGGCGCGTTATGCGGTGATCGCGCTGGCGCTGATCGGCCTGTTCAACATTGTCGGTTCGATTGCGTCGGGCATTCTCGGCCAGACCAATTCCAAGCCGATGATGCTGGTGTGGATCTATCTCGGGCGCTCGGCGCTCGTCACAGCCTTCCTGCTGCTGCCCAAGAGCGGCACCAGCGTGATCATCTTCGCGGTGATCATGGGCCTGTTGTGGTTGTCAACCGTGGCTCCCACCAACGCGCTGGTCGCCACCTTCTTCGGAACGCGCCATCTCGGCATGCTGGGCGGCATCGTGTTCCTCTCGCACCAGGTCGGCTCGTTCCTAGGCGTCTGGCTCGGCGGTTATCTGCGCGACCAGACCGGCAGCTATGACGGCGTCTGGTGGCTGGGCGTGGCGCTTGGCCTGTTTGCCGCCGTGGTGCACTGGCCGATCCGCGAGGCCGCCTTCACGCGTCCAGCGGCGGCGTAGCCTCGCGTTTGCGGACCAGCACCTTCTGGTAAAACGTGCCGATACCGATGAGGCAGATGCCAAGCCCCATGAAGGAGGCCGCGCGCATCACGCCTTCCAGCTCCGCCATGTCGAACAGGAAGACCTTGAGCACGGTCAGCACCACCAGCACGGCGGAGGCCAGCCGCAGCACCTGCCTGTCGAGGCGCAGGCCTGCGGCCAGCAGCGCAATGCCCGCCAGCAGCCAGACGGCAGAATAGGTGTAGGTCTCGCCCGCCGAGGTCGGATGCCAACTGCCGATATAGGGACCTTGCCAGAAGCGACGGATTTCCATGTTGATCCAGGCAAAGAGCAAGAGGCCGGACAATCCCGCAAGAGCGAGCACATAGGGCTTTGGACGACGTCCATACGCCTGCCAGGCGACGACGCCAGCAAGGAGTCCGGGAAGCAGATAGGCCGCACCCAGCAGGTTGACCACAGGCCAGTTTCCGACAAAGCGGTTGGTGAACCAGGGATTCAAAATACCGAAATGCTGCACCAGAACCGTGATGATGCCGACCACGCCAAGTGCCATGGAGGCAAAGCGGAAAACCGGGCTGGGCGAGCGGTCATCAAGGCGGACCAGCGCCAGCGAAGCGCCGAGCGCCAGCAGCGTGTAGGAGGCCTGTTCAGCCAGGGTGATATCCTCACCGGACAAGAGCACCCCGTTGTGCATGCCGTGACGGATCAGCACGGCGATGCCGGCAAGGCCTGCGGTGAGTGCCATGGCCTCCATCAGGCGCTGCGGCGTGCGGTTGATTTCGCCGCGAATGAGCACGGCGGAAGCTGCGAAGACAGCAGCGGGGATGAAATAGCCGGGCGTCAGCCAGTTCAGCACCGGCGTGGTCGACAGGCTTGAAGCGCCCACGACCGCCGGATCAATGGCAAAGCGGGCCATGATGGTGACGCCACCGAGCACAGCAATCCACGGGAAGACGGCTGGAGCAGCCCGCGTCGCGGCGGCGGCAAGACCAAGCACGAGGGCTGCGAGCACGATACCGGTCCAGGACGGAGTGGTCAGCAGGTGAACCGCCGTGCCAAGCGGCAGGGCGGCTGCGACAAAGAGCAGACTGGAGGCTGATACAAGCGGCGGCGTATCTCCCTCGCCCGCCAGGCTTGCTTCCCGCTTCCAGAGCAGGAAGCCGCAGGCCGAGAAGACTGCCGCAAGCGCCAATGCACCCGCGCCATAGGCAATGTCCTCGTCCCAGCGGGAGAAGGTCGCGATGGCATGGCCGAAAGCAATCAGCGCCGGCAGGACGCCCGAAAAGGCCCAGAGCAAGGCAGTCCAGCGATCTTGCACCAGCCGCCAAGCCATCAACACGCCCGCCGCCAGCACAATGACCCCGGTCAGCACGGCAAAGATGAGGAAAGCGCCCTCATCCGGTCCGGGGCCTTCAGCCACGATACTGGTGCCGGGCCGCAACACGCTGTCGGCGATCACACCGATGGCGTGGAAGCTGCCGGTTATCCAGCCTGCATAAATGCCCGACAGCAGCACGGCAGCGCCCGGCGCACCATGGATGCCGCCTTGACGCCATAGCGCCATGGCAAGCAGCATCAATACGACGAGGCTGGCGGCATGGCGCACAGCCGGAATGTCAAACCCTTGGCTGCCAAGGGCGATCAGCGTGGCAAAGAGAACCAGCATGACGCCCGTAAAGACCGGCCAGCCGACTGAGCCTGAGATCGCGTGGCCGATATCAGCCGGCGCCTCGCGGTCACGCAGCCAGAACACTGCCATGGAGGCCACCATGGCACCAAGCGCGATCAGGCTTGCCAGCATGGAGACGGCTGGTGAATGCAACCCGTCCAGCACAAGCCAAGCGGCAGTTCCGGCGAGACCCAGCACCAGAACCCATGCGGCATCCTTGAGGCGCGCAAGGGCGGCTGCAGCCAGAAGCACGACCGAAAGAAAGCCGAACAGCGCCAAAGGATTGGGCGCGGTGGAAGACACCAGGACCGGCGTGACGAAGGAGCCGACGAGGCCAAGGCCAGCCAGCGCCGTGCCATGGGGAATGGCGAGCGCAATGGCGCTGAGAGCGAGGATGCCCATCAGAGCGAAGGCCGGTGCTGAACCGATCCAGCCATAGATGCCATGGGCAGCGTAAGTGACGCCAAACAGGATGGCAATGCCGGCAGCCGTCAGCACGGCAGGAATGTGTGCCGACTGGTCGCCAGCGGCTTCGACGACGATCTCACGACGGCGGATGAATTCACCGGCGCCCAGCGCCGCGATACCCGCCACTGCCGCGATTACCATGCGGACAGCGGGGCTGAAGATGCCAGCCTCGATGGAATAGCGCACGAGGAACAGGCCGCCGAGCGCAAAGGCCAGACCACCAACCCAGATGGACCAACGGCTGCCGATGGTTTCCTCCAGCGACCGCTTGGGCTTGGCGGCCGCCATCGGCTGGGCAGCAGTGGCTGCAGCCTTCTTCGACCACGGACCGCCATCCTCGAAGACGACGGCTTCTTCCACCGGAGCCGCTTGAACGGTTTCGCCCTGGGCGGCTGCAGTCGCCGGGGCAGCGCTTGCTTCGGCGATAGCAGGTTCGACCGGCTGAGGCTGAGCATCTGCGATTGTTTGCGCAGAGACAGGCAGGGCTTCCGCATTTACACCGCTTGTGCCGGAGCCAAGGGCTGCATCGGCCAGCGCCACCATGCGGCGCTCGGTATCGGCAATGCGCTTCTCCAGGACTGCAACCTTGCCTCTGGTCCACCAGACAAGCCAGACGACCACAGCCAGCAGGACGATCGACAGGAGGCTCATGCGGCATCCCCTTCCCTGATCCGAGATGATGCAAAATGGCGGGCCAGCGCATGGGCGAGCCCGGCGCGCTCCTCCGGCGGGCGGATGCCTCGC
>JBGSQC010000048.1:0-5657 GCA_041738295.1 Zhengella sp.
GCCTTGCGGGCCTTGGACAAGGGCATGGATGGCAAAGCCCTCTGAACCTGCGCGCGCCACCGTGTCATAGGCGGCGCGCCGCATGCCGCGGCCGGGCGTCAGGAAGGAGATGGCTTCGAGCAGATTGGTCTTGCCTGCGCCGTTCTCGCCGGTCAGCACCACATGGCTGTCGCCAAGGGTCAGCGACAGCGACGCGTAATTGCGAAAATCAGATAGGCGGATGCGGGAAAGCCAAACGCGCGGCGGCGCACCCTGGGGAACGCCCATGCCGCCCGTTACACCCGCATCGGCATCAGCACATAGAGTGCGTCAGGATCCGCCGGATCAGAGATCAGCGTCGGCGAACCGGCGTCTGCCAGCATGAAGCGGGCCTGCGCGCCGGAAAGCTGCGCCGTCACATCCATCAGGTATTTGGCGTTGAAGCCGATCTCGATGGGATCGGACTCGTAACCGGCAGGGATTTCTTCCGTTGCCGATCCGGAATCCGGATTGTTGACCATCAGCGTCACCTGGCCGTCGTCAATGGCGAGCTTCACCGCGCGGCCACGCTCCGACGAGATGGTCGAGACGCGGTCGACCGCCTGGCCGAAGGAGGTGCGGTCGATCAGCATTTCCTTGTCATTGCCGGTCGGGATGACGCGCTGATAGTCCGGGAAGGTGCCGTCGATCAGCTTGGAGGTCAGCACCACCGAGCCGATGGTGAAGCGGATCTTGGTGTCCGACAGTTCGGTGGTCACCTTGATGTCGGGATTGTCGACCAGCTTCTGCAGTTCGGCGACCGTCTTGCGTGGAATGATGATGCCGGGCATGCCTTCCGATCCGGCAGGCGCTTCCATTTCGGCGCGCGCCAGGCGGTGGCCGTCAGTGGCAACGGCGCGCAGCTTGAGCTGGCCGCCCGCCTCGATGGCATGGAAATAGATGCCGTTCAGATAGTAGCGCGTCACTTCGGTCGAGATGGCAAATTGCGTCTTGTCGATCAGGCCCTTCAGCGCCGAAGACTCCAGCCGGAAAATGTGGCTGAAGGAACCGGCGGTCAGTTCCGGAAAATCGGCTTGCGGCAGGCATTGCAGGCGGAAGGCGGCACGGCCCGAAATGACCGACATGGACGCGCCGTCCTCGTCGGTCTTCAGCATGACCTCCGAGCCTTCCGGCAGCTTGCGCACGATGTCGTAGAGCAGATGGGCGGGAACCGTGGTAGCGCCCGCCTGGTCGACTTGTGCCGGTGTCGCCTCGGTGATCTCGAGGTCAAGGTCGGTCGCCTTCATGTCGAGGCTGGAGCCATCGGTCTTCAGCAGCACGTTCGACAGGATCGGGATCGTGTTGCGCCGTTCGACCACGCGGTGGACGTGATTGAGGGATTTCAGGAGATTGGACCGTTCCAGCGTGACGCGCATAGGGATAACCCGCTTGATGACCGAGAAGCTGTGTAAGACGGGAGCGCGCAAGGCACCCTCCGCCCGGACTTGGACAAGCCCGGCAGTCCCGCAAAAAGACAGGAAAACGCCAGCGAAGGCAAGTCCGGGCAAGGGTTTGCGCGGTCCCTTCAACAGCTTTCCATGCAACAGCTGACAGCAAATGGCGCGGGGTGCCACGCGATGGCGGCGCCAGCCCGAAAAAGGCAGGGAGCGCCACGGCCCCCCGCCATGTCGCTCCCCTTGGCCAGACCTTCCGGCCGGCAGTGCCGTCCGTCTCCGGACTGCCCCGGTCAGGCCTGTTCGTTGATCAGCCGCTTCAACAGTTCGATTTCCTGTGCCAGGGTGTTGTCACCCCCGGTCAGGTCCTCGATCTTGCGCACGGCATGCAGCACAGTCGTGTGGTCGCGACCGCCGAAACGGCGTCCGATTTCCGGCAGCGAACGCGGGGTCAGCACCTTGGAAAGATACATCGCGATCTGGCGCGGCTTGACGATGGTGCGGGTGCGCCGGTTGGACAGGAGCTCGGTTTTCGACACGTTGTAATGGCGTGCCACGATGCTCTGGATGTCCTCGATGCGCACCCGCTTCGGCTCGCCCGACCGGTAGATGTGGCCGAGAAGTTCCTCCACCCGCTCCACCGAAAGGTCCGGCTCGAAGGTGCGGCGAAACAGGAGCTGGTTGAAGGCTCCTTCCAGTTCGCGGCCGGACCCGGCCACGGTGCGCGCCACATGGGTGAGGATCTCTTCGCTCATCTCGACCGAAGGGTCCTCGGCGCGCGCCGCCTGGAGGCGGTTCTGCAGCATGGCCAGCCGCATCGTATAATCCGGCTGGCCCATTTCGAGTGCCACGCCGCCCAGCAGGCGCGAGCGGACGCGCGGCTCCAGCGATTCCAGTTCGGTCGCCGGGCGGTCAGCCGCCACCACCACCTGCTTGGCGCTGTCGAGCAGCATGTTGATGAGATGGCAGAACTCGTGCTGGATCGACTTGCCCTGCAGGAACTGCATGTCGTCGATGATCAACAGGTCGATGTCGCGCAACTGGTCCTTCAGCATCAGGGCCGAATTGTCACGAATGGCGCTGGCAAAGCGCCACATGAAATATTCCGCCGTCAGATAGACCACCCGCGAGGCAGGGCGCGAACGCACGGCCTCCGAAGCGATGGCCTGCAGCAGATGCGTCTTGCCGAGGCCGACCGAGGCATGGATGTAGAGCGGGTTGAAGCGGATGGCCCCTGAGCCGGACTCAGCCACCGTGCGGCCTGCTGCGAGCGCAATGCGGTTGGCCGGGCCTTCGACAAATCCGTCAAACGTGTAGCGCGGGTCCAAGGGCGAGCCGAGCACGGATTGCTGGGTGCCGCGCGACGGGGCCGTAGCCCTTGCAGGCGAAGCGGATTCGGATGGAAGGAAGGCGGCAACCGGTGCCGTCGACTGGCCGAGAGCCGGCTTGGTGCTGCGCACAAGGCGCGCAGGCACGACAACCGGGGCTTCCGCGGCAGGACGGCCGAGCCTCGTCGCCGAGCGCACCACCAGTTCGACGCGCAGGATGCCCGGGAATTCCTTCATCGACAACTCGCTGAGCAGGTCGATGTAGTGGCTGTTGATCCAGGACCGCAGAAAGGCGGTCGGCACGGAAATCCGGATTTCGGATTTCGACACTTCGACCAGCTTCATCCGGCCAAACCAGCTCGAATAAACTTCATTGCCAAGGCGCGCCTTCAGCATCGCACGCACCCGCTCAAATGCCTGCTCGGCCTCTGGCCCCACGCCTGTCACGCCATTTCCCTCCGGTGATATTGTCATTCCTGCCACGATCCCGGAAACAGACGGGGCTTCTGTCCCGCGCGCCTGTATCCGTGCCCCAATTCGACCCTGCATCTCGTTCACTTCCGTGTTCCACTTGGCTGCCCGGACTAATCCAGGGAGCCATCCTCGTAAACGCGTCGCCCGCCGCCTGCGAGACTGTCCGCGCGGTTTGCAGCATGGGCACAAGCAGGGTCCTCTCCGGCAGCGCCGCATAAGTGGCTGCCGGTCCTGCATGGGCATCGCTGCTAGGTTCTTTCCTGCCCTTGTGCCCCCAACCCGGTATCCCCGGTGCGCAAGGAAAGACTATCCGTCAATCCGGCAGGAATGCCGGATGTCGGGACCTTTGGCCGGTTTTCGCCAGCCTGGTGAAGGCACAACGTGACAGGTCCCGGCGTTGCCACCGGAGTATGAAACCCTGTCAATGTCGATTGATGTCAGGCCGTTTGGCCCGTCCCCTTCGATGCTTGGAGAGTACTAAATTCATTGTGGATAGGGCAAGCGCCACCCTAACGCTTTTTTAACGAATCAGGTCCGATTTCAGACTTGACTCTCCGTTCAATGAAAGCCGCCGGAAAAGAATCCCATTGGATTCAAACTCTTTCGCCAAGCCCTCATTTAGCTCACCCGGCAAAGATATTTTTTTCACTGGCCGGGTTGACTCGCCTTCGAGGCGGCAAGGCTCGTCCGCTTGCGAACAAGCTGTGGACAACCTTCTGTAACCATATGAAAATATTGAAGTATTATCGTGCGACACTTTTGCCGCAGGAAGCGGTGGAACAGACCGGGAATGCCCATTCTGGCATGCCGGCTAATGGCTTGAATGGCCCAGAAAGAGCGAAGCCGCTGATCGCAAAAGGAAAACCCGGCGCACGGGCACCGGGTTCCGTAAAGTCATCTTTGGGCAGGTTCCTGACCGCACCGCCGGGGCGGGCGAACAGCCCCTGATCAGGCAAGCGCCTTGAGGCGGGCAGCCAGGCGCGACACCTTGCGGGACGCCGTGTTCTTGTGCATCACGCCCTTGGTGGCGGCGCGCATCAGCTCGGGCTGCACCACAGCGAAAGCGGTCGTTGCAGCAGCCTTGTCGCCGGCAGCAAGCGCTTCCTCGATCTTGCGAACGAAGGTGCGCACGCGCGAACGGCGGGCCTTGTTGACAGCGGTCCGTGCTTCAATCTTGCGCGTAGCCTTTTTGGCCGAATTTGTGTTGGCCATGAATGCCTCTCTCAATGCTCTGTTCAGGAAGCCCCTTCACCGGCCGGAGCCAGACTAGGAGGCGTTAAAACGGGTAGGGCGGCCATCGGGCCGCCTCAGTCGTCGGGGCTTATAGTGCAGCTTTTCCGGCGCGTCAACGCCTCTTGCCCGGGAATCCGCCAATTGGCAAGCGCAGGCGCTTTCGGGCCGCGATGCCGGCCCTCGGCCATCGTCAGCCGTTTCGGAAATTGGGTGTCCGCTTTTCCAGGAAGGCGCTCATCCCTTCCTTCTGGTCCTCGAGCGCAAAGGTGGCGTGGAACACCCGGCGTTCAAACTGAAGGCCTTCCGCCAGCGTCGTCTCATAGGCACGGTTGACCACTTCCTTGACCATCATCACTGCCGGAAGCGAGAAGGTGGCAATCTTGGCAGCCGCCTTCACCGCCTCGTCCACGAGGTCTGCCAGTGGCACCACCCTTGAGACCAGACCGGAGCGCTCGGCTTCTGTCGCATCCATCATGCGGCCCGTCAGGCACATGTCCATCGCCTTGGACTTGCCGACAAAGCGGGTGAGCCGCTGCGAGCCACCCATGCCGGGAATGACACCGAGCGTGATTTCCGGCTGGCCGAACTTGGCATTGTCGGCAGCAATGATGAAGTCGCACAGCATCGCCAGTTCGCATCCGCCGCCAAGCGCGTAGCCGGCGACCGCCGCAATGATCGGCTTGCGCACCCGGCCGGCCCGGTCCCATCCGGCAAAGAGGTCCATCGAGTAGCTGTCCTTGTAAGTCAGCGGCTGCATGGCCGAGATGTCGGCGCCGGCAGCAAAGGCCTTTTCCGATCCGGTCAGCACCACGGCGCCGATGCTGGTGTCGGCGTCAAAGGCTTCAAGCGCCGTGCAAACCTCGTCCATCACCGTCAGGTTCAGCGCATTGAGCGCCTTGGGGCGGTTGAGCGTGATCACGCCGACCTTGCCGCGTGTCTCGGTCAGGATGGTTTCATAGGCCATGGGGTCCTCCAGGAAAGCGCGCCGCTGTACCGGCTGGTGTGGCGTTTGTAGTCAGCGCTGGCAGCCGGGGCAATAGAAAGTCGATCGGCCGGACTGCACCGTTCGGCGGATGACATGGCGGCAGCCGGGCGCAGGGCAGGGCTCGCCCTCGCGGCCATAGGCGTTGAAGCTGTGCTGGAAATAGCCGAGCGAGCCGTCCGCCTGCCGGTGATCGCGCAGAGATGAGCCGCCCGCCGCAATGGCCGA
>JBGSQC010000123.1:0-8641 GCA_041738295.1 Zhengella sp.
CCGAGCGCGTGCTTCAGGCTGCACGCGTGCAGGCTGACGTGCTTATGCCGCCGGTTGCCGAAGCGGTCGACCAGCGCCAGATGGAACGCATGCTGGGCGACAGCATGCTGTCGCAGCCGGTCGGCGAGGACGAGCAGGACACGGTGGCCATGCTGGTAGCTGCCCATACGCCCGAGCAGATCGCGGCGGCCTGGATCCGCCAGTACCGCCAGACATTGCCGTCGCCCGAGGCTGTGACCGAAGACAACCGCCCCGCACCGCGCAAGGAAGTGGGCGAGCGCCCGCAGGAGCGGTTCACCGGCGGTGTCTGGTTCTCGCTGTCGCTTGGCCGCAAGGCGCGCGCAGAACCCCGCTGGATCCTGCCGATCATCTGCAAGGCCGGTGGCGTGACGCGCACCGATGTCGGTTCGATCCGCATCCTCGACAACGAGACCCGTTTCGAGATTTCGCAGGCGATGGCGCCTGCCTTCCGTGCCCAGTTGGCGCGCGGCGAGGAACTGGAAAGGGGTGCGCGCATCACGCCCCTCGAAGGCAATCCGATGGACGGCGACGAGGGTCGCCGCGAGCAGACTGACCGCCCGCCATTCCGCAAGGGACCCAAGCCGGACTTCTCGGAGCCGCGCACTGGCGACTTCAAGAAGAAGAAGTGGAAGGGCGGCGGCGATTTTGTGGCTCCCGAGGCGGGCTCCACCGAAGGTGACTGGCGCGCCAAGCAGGCAAAGCCCTATGGCGCAAAGTCTGACAAGCCCTATGCGCCGAAATCGGACAAGCCTTACTCAGGCAAGTCTGACAAGCCTTACGCGCCGAAATCGGACAAGCCCTATGCCGGCAAGACCGACAAGCCCTACGCAGGCAAGTCGGACAAGCCCTACGCAGGCAAATCAGACAAGCCCTATGCGGCAAAATCCGAGAAGTTCTACGGCGACAAGTTTGTAGGCAAGCCTGCCTTTGCCGGAAAGGGTGATGCAGCCCCCAAGGGCGACGCAGCGGCCAAGCCTGCCAAGAAGCCGCACCGCAAGGGCAACAAGCCGAACGGCTGATAGTCCTCAGGCCTGCAAGGTCATGGAGATCCGGCGGGAGAGTTCCGCCGGACGGCGCAGGATGATCGCACCGCGCGTGCGTTCCAGGATGTTTTCCTTGGCCAGGCGCGACATTTCCCGCGAGACAGCCTCCCGGCTGGCACCGATATGCTCGGCCAGCACGGAATGGATGACTGGAGGCGAGATCACCCGCTCGTCATCTTCCGCGCCCCTGCTGCGCGACAGCCGCAACAGCGTATTGTAGAGCCGGTGCCTTGTGTCGAGGAAGGACAGTTCGGCAATCCGGTTGGTCAGGTCGCGTGTCCGCTGGGTCAGGCTTTTCAGAAGGCAACGATTGAAGGCGGGTGAACGGTCCAGAAGCGCGTGGAACACGGCTTCGGGAATGCGCATCACCTGGGTCTGCACAAGCGCCGTAAGACTGGCCGATCGCGGCTCGCCATCAAGGGCCGCCAGTTCCCCGAAAAGGCCGCCACGGCCAAATTCGCCCAGAATCACTTCCTTGCCGACAGCCACCTGCAGGATCGCGCGCACCTCGCCACTGGTGATGAAATAGACATCAGCCGAGGTGTCCTCGAAATCGACGACGATTTCTTCCGGCGCAAAGCGCATGGGAATCCACAGGCCGGACAGCCAGTCGAAATCGGATGGGCTCAGGCAGGAAAGCAGCCCGGTGTGATTGTGTCGAAGGCTTGAATGCATGACGGCTCCGGCGGCCCCACCGTCGAAGAATGTTAGAATGTATACATCCAAATGAAATATCCATGAATTATTTCACCTGTGACAGCCGTCACAGAGTTTTCGTGAAGAGCCGCCTACAGTGAGATCAGCGGTGAAGACCGCTCCGTTTTGTGGAAAGCCCGTCGTCTTAATGCCCCAAGGAGGCGGGCTTTCCCGGAACGGTATCCTTCCAAGATTGTCTTTCGGGACTGGAACAGGCCTGCCTCCGTGCAGGCCTTTTTCATTTGCCTGCCAATGAAAATGTGGCTTGTCCCGGTTTTCCTTTCGGCTACGCTCGAAAGAAAAAAGCTCTCGGGAGGAGCGAATGCATCAAAAAGCAGACGGGAAATGGTTGCAAACAGGGGAAACTGGCGGAAATCATCGCGATATTCGTGACCTTCTGTCATTCAGGCTGACGTTGCTGGCCGACAGCGCGGAACGGCTCGGGCAGATTCACACGGTGCGCGAAGCGCGGCTGCGGATCAATGAATGGCGGGTGCTGGCACTGGCCTGCGTCATGCGTCCGGCGCGTTTTTCCGACATTGCCCGGACATTGTCGATGGACAAGGGCCAGCTCAGCCGCATCGTCAAATTGCTTGGCGGTCGAGGCCTGCTGGAAAGCAAGCCGGATGCGCAGGATCAGCGCGCGATCAGCCTGCACCTGACCGAGGAAGGCCGGAAACTCCATGATTCGCTTTATGACGGCTTTGAAAGCCTGAATGCCCGAATCATGGCATCGCTTGATGACAGCGAACGCAGCGAGTTGATGCGGCTTCTGGGTCTTGTTTCGCGGTCTATCCAGAGGGCGGAAGCCAGAGGCATCTGACCATCAGTCCAGGTCAGTCCGCCACGGTCCAGTGCAGGGGAAACATCGGGTCAAACAACGTTACGGCGCCTGCGCCCGTTTCGATCTTGTCCGGATAGGTCACCGGCTCGTCCATTCGGGTCAGGGTCATCGTCGCGTCATTGGCGGGCAGCCGGTAGAAGGCCGGGCCGTTCAACGAGGCAAAGGCCTCCAGCCGGTCGAGCGCATTGTCGTCCTCGAAGACATGGGCGAGGCAGGGCATGGTGTTGGTGGCCGAGAAGATGCCGGCACAGCCGCAGGCGCATTCCTTCAGCGGATCAACATGGGGGGCGGAATCAGTGCCGAGGAAATAGCGCTTGTCGCCTGATGTCGCAGCAGCGCGCAATGCCAGCCGGTGTTTCTCGCGCTTGGCGACCGGCAGGCAATAATAATGCGGGCGGATGCCGCCGGCGAGGATCGCGTTGCGGTTGATGATCAGATGATGGGTGGTAATGGTCGCGCCGAGATTGCTGCTCGTGTCGGCCTTCACATAATCGGCGCCCTCTTCGGTGGTGATGTGCTCCATGACGACGCGAAGGCCGGGGATGCGGCGGCGAAGCGGATCAAGCACGCGGTCGATGAAGACGGCTTCGCGGTCGAAGATGTCCACTGCCGGATCGGTCACCTCGCCATGGACGCAAAGCGGCATGCCGATCTCTGCCATACGCTCCAGAACCGGTGTCACCTTGTCGAAATCACGCACGCCTGAATGGGAATTGGTGGTGGCGCCTGCCGGATAGAGCTTTACGGCTGTGACCTCACCGGACTTGAACCCGGCCTCGACATCGCCGGCTTCAGTCTGTTCGGTCAAATAAAGCGTCATCAGCGGCGTGAAGGCGTGGCCCTTTGGCAGTGCTGCCATGATGCGAGAACGGTAGGCTTTGGCATCCGCTGTCGTAACCACCGGCGGCACCAGGTTCGGCATGATGATGGCGCGAGCGAAATGCGCGCTGGTGTGTGGCAGCACGCCTTCGAGCATGGCCCCATCGCGCAGGTGCAGGTGCCAGTCGTTAGGGCGGCGGATGCTCATCGTCTTCATGGTTGGGCCCTCGGTCATGCGGTCTGGCCGAGGCTCTACACAGGCGCAAGCCTGTCTTCAAGCGCGAAGACCTTTCCACCAATGCAAACGGCGCGCCCGAAGACGCGCCGCAGCATATTCTGATCTTCTTTCGGGCGATCAGCCTTGCGTGACGGCGACCAGTTTGATCTCCACGCGGCGGTTTTGCGCGCGGCCGTCTTCGGTGGCGTTGGAGGCGATCGGCTGGCTTTCGCCGAAACCGCTCACATAGAGGCGGCGCGGATCGACATTTTTGCCCGACAGGAAGGTTGCCACGGAGGTGGCGCGGCGCTGCGACAGGTCAAGATTGTAGCGGTCATCGCCGGTGGAATCGGTGTGGCCGTAAACATCGACCAGCGTGCGGTCATACTTCTTCAGCACCAGTGAAACCGAGCGCAGCGTCGGGCGGAACTCCGGCTGGATCTGGTCCTGGTCGGTCGGGAAAGTGATGTTGGACGGCATGTTGAGGATGATGTCATTGCCAACACGCGTCACCGAGACGCCGGTGCCCTGAAGCTGCGCGCGCAGTTCGGATTCCTGCTGGTCCATGTAGGCGCCGATGCTGCCACCGGCGAGCGCGCCAATGCCCGCTCCAATCAGAATGGCATTTCGCTGCGCAACGCGCGATCCACCAACGGCAACGCCGGCAAGTGCTCCGACGCCAGCGCCTAACAAAGCGCCGGCTGCGGTGTTGGAAACCTTCTGCTGGCCGGTATAGGGGTCGGTGGTGCAACCGGCGACGAATGCCGCCATGATGGCGACCGAGATGATCTTTTTCATATTTTCCCTCCGGGGCCACCGGGATGGCACGGCCCGTCATTCAATCCGATGATAGCGCCATATTTTCAGCTTGTGTCGATTTTCGGGCGAACAGCAAAACGCCGCGCCCCTTTCGGAGCGCGGCGCTGAAGGCTTGTCCTGCCGATGGCATTCTATTCGAAGATGCCGATCTTGCGCGTGGTGAACGTGTCCTGGATTTCTTCCAGGATCGCCGGATCATCAATGGTCGCCGGCATGTTCCACTGCTCGCCGTCGGCGATCTTTTGCATGGTACCGCGCAGGATCTTGCCCGAGCGGGTCTTGGGCAGCCGGTTGACGACAAGCGCGGTCTTGAAGGCAGCGACCGGGCCGATCTTGTCACGCACCAGCTTCACCACTTCCTTCTCGATTTCCTCGTTGGACTTGGTGACGCCCGCCTTCAGGATCAGGAAACCGACGGGCGACTGGCCTTTCAGCTTGTCTGCTATGCCGATGACGGCGCATTCGGCGACATCCGGGTGCGAAGCCAGCACCTCTTCCATGCCGCCGGTGGACAGGCGGTGGCCCGCCACATTGATGATGTCGTCGGTGCGCGCCATGATGAAGAGGTAACCGTCCTCGTCCTTGATGCCAGCGTCGGCGGTCTTGTAGTAGCCGGGAAACTCATCGAGGTAGGCCGCACGGAAGCGCTCTTCGGCGTTCCACAGCGTCGGCAGGCAGCCGGGCGGCAGCGGAAGCTTGACAACGATGTTGCCGAGCGTGCCAGCGGGCACCGGGTGGCCAGCATCATCGAGCACTTGGATATCGTAGCCGGGCATGGCGACGGTGGGCGAACCGAGCTTGACCGGAAGAATGCCGAGACCCGCCGGATTTCCCGCGATGCACCAGCCGGTTTCGGTCTGCCACCAATGGTCGATCACCGGCACGCCGAGCTGGTTTTGCGCCCAGACGATGGTGTCCGGGTCGGCGCGTTCACCGGCGAGGTAAAGCGCGCGCAGGCAGGAGATGTCGTATTTCTTCAGGAACTCGCCGTTCGGGTCTTCCTTCTTGATGGCGCGGAAGGCGGTCGGCGCGGTGAAGAAGGAAACAACATTGTGCTCCGAAATCACCCGCCAGAAGGTGCCCGGATCCGGCGTGCCGACCGGCTTGCCCTCAAACAGGATGGTCGTCGCGCCCTTCATCAGGGGCGCATAGACAATATAGGAATGGCCGACGACCCAACCCACGTCGGAGGCCGCCCAGAACACTTCGCCCGGCTCCACATTGTAGAGCGCCTTCATCGACCAATGAAGCGCGACCATGTGGCCGCCATTGTCGCGCACCACGCCCTTCGGCGCGCCTGTCGTGCCGGAGGTGTAGAGAATGTAGAGCGGATCGGTGGCCTTGACCGGCACGCAATCGACCACGGTGCCTGCAGCGATGTGCGCTATGACGGATGAGGCATAGTCCACGTCGCGGCCTTCAATGAGGTCGCAGCTTTTCTGCTCGCGCTGCACGATGATGCAGGTCTCGGGCTTGGCCTTCGACAGGTTGATTGCCTCGTCGAGGAGTGGCTTGTAGGCAATGACGCGGCCGGGCTCGATGCCGCAGGAGGCCGAGATCACGGCCTTGGGCGAGCAATCATCGATGCGGGTCTTCAGCTCGTTGGCAGCAAAGCCGCCAAAGACGACCGAATGGATGGCGCCAAGGCGGGCAACGGCCAGCATGGCGATGGCGGCTTCCGGGATCATCGGCATGTAGATCAGAACGCGGTCGCCCTTGGCGATGCCGCGGTCGCGCAGCACGGCGGCCAGCGCCTGCACTTCGGCTTTCAGTTCGCCATAGGTGTATTTGCGGGCAGCGCCGGTGATCGGGCTGTCATAGATCAGGGCCGTCTGGTCGCGGCGGGCGCCATTAGCGTGCCGGTCGACCGCATTGTAGCACGTGTTGCACTCGGCACCGGCAAACCAGCGGCCATAGGAGCCTTGCGAGGCATCGAAAACACTGTCCCAGGGCTTGAACCAGTCGAGATCGGCTGCAGCCTCGGCCCAGAAGGCTTCCGGATCCTTCTGCCAGCCTTCATAGACTTCGAAATAACGGCTCTTGCTCATGGGTTCCTCCTCCAGAAGGTGAACGGCCGGTCCCGCCCCTGCGGGACCGCCTCAAGTCAAATCAGCGGTTGCGGCGTTGCCCGGCAACCTGTCCCAGCACCGCGTTTGCGGCTTCAATCACGTTGGAGCCGGGGCCGAAGATTTCGGCCACTCCAGCCTCGCGCAGGAAGGCATAATCCTGTTCCGGGATCACACCGCCGCAGACCACGATGATGTCGCCTGCGCCGCGCTCCTTCAACAGGGAGATTAGTTGCGGAACCAAAGTCTTATGCCCGGCGGCAAGCGACGAAACGCCCACCACGTCAACGCCGGACGAGATGGCCCGGTTGGCAATTTCCTCCGGTGTTTCGAACATGTTGGAGATATCCACAGTGAAGCCCATGTCGGCAAAGGCGGTGGCGATCACCTTGGCGCCACGGTCATGGCCATCCTGACCCATCTTGGCGACGAGGATGTGCGGGCCCTTGCCGCGCGCCACCTTCATTTCGCCAATGCGGGCTTTCAGTGCCGCGAACTCGGCATCATCCTTGTAAGCATCGCCATAGACGCCGGAGATGACGCGGGTGATGGCTTGGTGGCGGTCAAAGGCGCGCTCCATGGCGTTCGAAATTTCGCCCAGCGTGGCGCGGGCGCGGGCGGCTTCCACGGCAGCCTCCAGCAAATTGCCGGTGCGGCTGGCGGCAACCTGTTCCAGGCGGAGAAGCGCGCTGGTGACGGCCTTTTCCTTGCGGCTTGCGCGGATCTTTTGAAGCCGCGCGATCTGCGAGGCCCGAACGCGGGCATTGTCGATCTGGAGAATGTCGACCGGCGGTTCATCCTCAAGGCGGAACTTGTTGACGCCGACGATCACATCCTCGCCGCGGTCGATGCGAGCTTGGCGGCGGGCGGCGGCCTCCTCGATGCGCAGCTTGGGCAGGCCGCTTTCGACAGCCTTGGTCATGCCGCCCATGCTTTCGACTTCCTGGATCATCGCCCAGGCCTCGTCGGCCAGATCCTTGGTCAGCGCTTCCACATAATAGGACCCGCCGAGCGGATCGACCACCTTGGTGACGCCGGTCTCGTGCTGCAGGATGAGCTGCGTGTTGCGGGCAATGCGGGCGGAAAATTCCGTCGGCAGGGCAATCGCCTCGTCAAACGAGTTGGTGTGCAGCGACTGGGTGCCGCCCAGCACGGCCGCCATGGCTTCGAAGGCGGTGCGCACCACGTTGTTGTAAGGGTCCTGCTCGGTCAGCGACACGCCGGATGTCTGGCAATGGGTGCGCAGCATCTTGGAGCGCTCGGATTTCGCTCCGAAATCGGTCATGATGCGCGACCAGAGCTGGCGAGCGGCGCGCAGCTTGGCGGCTTCCATGAAGAAGTTCATGCCGATGCAGAAGAAGAAGGACAGGCGGCCGGCGAACTCGTCGACATCGAGGCCCTTCTTCATGGCGGCGCGCACATATTCCATGCCGTCGGCCAGCGTGAAGGCCAGTTCCTGCGCCAGCGTCGCGCCGGCTTCCTGCATATGATAGCCGGATATGGAAATTGAATTGAACTTTGGCATTTCGCGCGCGGTGTACTCGATGATGTCAGCGATGATCCGCATCGAGGGTTCCGGCGGGTAGATGTAGGTGTTGCGGACCATGAACTCCTTGAGGATGTCGTTCTGCAAGGTGCCATTCAGCTTCGCGGCCGGGCAGATGGGCCTGTCGGTGGCGTTCGACCTCGCGACCCATCGCGGCTACGACAGCGACCACCCGCGCGTGGTGGGCGACGTGGGCAAGGCGGGCGTGGCGATCGACAGCGTCGAGGACATGAAGCTGTTGTTCGACGGCATCCCGCTGAAGGATATGTCGGTCTCCATGACCATGAACGGCGCCGTGATCCCGGTGCTGGCGAGCTTCATCGTGGCCGGGCGCGAACAGGGCTGCGACACCAAAGACCTGAGCGGCACCATCCAGAACGATATTCTCAAGGAGTTCATGGTCCGCAACACCTATATCTATCCGCCGGAACCCTCGATGCGCATCGTCGGCGACATTATCGAGTACACCGCGCGCGAGATGCCGCGCTTCAACTCGATCTCGATCTCCGGCTATCACATGCAGGAGGCCGGCGCGAACCTGGTGCAGGAGCTGGCGTTCACGCTGGCCGA
>JBGSQC010000144.1:0-3767 GCA_041738295.1 Zhengella sp.
GGCGGCGGCGGGCGTCCCGACATGGCGCAGGCCGGCGGTCCGGACGGTTCGGCCGCGCAGGCAGCCATTGATGCGGTGCGCGCTGCGCTCGGCTGATCCCGCATTTACTTGTCCACACTTGCGAAACGCCGCGCTATAAACAGTGCGGCGTTTTGGTTTCATGGTCCGGGGACCGGCCGTTCGGGGGAGCGCGCACTCCCCGTCCAGGTTTCCCCGGACGGGGCGCACCGGTGCAGACCGGGGGCGGTGGCTGCACCAGCACTTCACATCCGGACAAGTGTGTGCGGTTGCCCGAGCGCGCAGCAAAAGGTAAACAATAATCCTCTAATAAATTCTACATAAGAATTGAAGATTTCACTTAAATTTTCAATGGATGCAGGCAGTTGAACCCGGCTGGCGCCGCGGGGAAATGCAGCTTGCAGCGGCGACATGACAAAAAAGCCCGGCTTGCATCGCAAACCGGGCTCCGTTTCCTGCGCAAAGGCTGAAAGGAAGATCAGCCCATGGCCTTTTTCAGGTTTTCGTCGATCTTGTCGAGGAAACCGGCGGTCGACAGCCAGGGCTGGTCGGGACCGATCAGCAAGGCCAGATCCTTGGTCATGTAGCCCGACTCAACCGTGTTGATGCAGACTTTTTCCAGCGTGTCGGCAAAGCGGGCGAGCTCGGCATTGCTGTCGAGCTTGGCGCGGTGTGCCAGGCCGCTTGTCCAGGCGAAAATCGAGGCGATGGAGTTGGTCGAGGTTTCCTCGCCCTTCTGGTGCTGGCGGTAGTGGCGCGTGACCGTGCCGTGGGCGGCTTCAGCTTCCACCGTCATGCCGTCCGGCGTCATCAGCACCGAGGTCATCAGGCCGAGCGAGCCGTAGCCCTGCGCCACCGTGTCGGACTGCACATCGCCGTCGTAGTTCTTGCAGGCCCAGACATAGCCGCCGGACCACTTCAGCGAGGAGGCCACCATGTCGTCGATCAGGCGGTGTTCATAGGTGATGCGGGCTTCCTTGAACTTCTCCTTGAATTCGGTCTCGTAGACCTCTTCGAAGATGTCCTTGAAGCGGCCGTCATAGGCCTTGAGAATGGTGTTCTTGGTCGACAAATAGACCGGGTACTTGCGAAGAAGGCCGTAGTTCATCGAAGCGCGGGCGAAATCACGGATCGAATCGTCGAGATTGTACATGGCCATGGCGACGCCGGCGGACGGGGCCTTGAACACTTCGTGCTCGATCACTTCGCCGTCTTCACCGACGAACTTGATGGTGAGCGTGCCGGCAGTGGGGAACTTGAAGTCGGTTGCTTTGTACTGGTCACCAAAGGCGTGGCGGCCGACGATCACCGGCTTGGTCCAGCCGGGCACCAGGCGCGGGACGTTCTTGCAGATGATGGGCTCGCGGAAGATGACGCCGCCCAGGATGTTACGGATGGTGCCATTGGGCGACTTCCACATCTTCTTGAGGCCGAATTCCTCGACGCGGGCTTCGTCCGGGGTGATGGTGGCGCATTTCACGCCGACGCCGTATTTTGCGATGGCATTGGCGGCATCAATGGTGATCTGGTCGTTGGTCTCGTCGCGCTTTTCGACCGAGAGGTCATAGTAGTGAAGATCGATGTCCAGATAGGGGTGGATCAGCTTGTCCTTGATGAACTGCCAGATGATCCGGGTCATTTCGTCGCCGTCGAGTTCGACGACCGGGTTGGCCACCTTGATCTTCGCCATGGGATGTCCTCGTTTTCTTTCGGGAGCGCGGGCGGGCCCGCATGCGGGTACGGATGAGGTTGTCGGGGCAGGCTATAGCATCGACAATGGCCAAGGCAAAGTCATGCTCTAGGCGCATGTGAGGAAGTTTTTTCAAGTGATGGAGACCGTGATGGATTTGGCATCTGATCAGCTGATGAAACGCTTCGACCGGCCTGAGGGGCCGCTGTTTTACGCCGAAGCTGGACAGGCTGATGCGCCGGTGCTGCTTTGCCTGCACGGCTTTCCGGAATCATGGTTGGCTTTCGAGGCGGTGATGCCGCTATTGGCGGAAAGGTTCCGGGTGCTCGCACCCGATCAGCGCGGATATGCGCGCTCTTTCAAGCCGGAAGGTGTGGAGGCCTACCAGACGCGCCATCTGGCCGCCGACATGCTGGCGCTCATCGACAATGTGTCGCCGGATCGCCCGGTTCACCTGCTCGGTCACGACTGGGGCTCGGCCACCGCTTATTCCATCGCGTTCCGCAAGCCGGAGCGCATTGCAACGCTGACAATTGCCAATGGTGTTCATCCATGGTGCTTCCAGAACGCCATCTTGAATGATCCGGACCAGCGTGCGGCCAGCCAGTACATGAACCGGCTGAAGGCCGCCGATGCCGAGGTGCTGTTGAGCGCCAATGGCTATTCCAAGCTGATGCGGATGATGGAGGGCTTTTCCGGCACGCCCTGGCTCAGCGACGCGCTGAAGGCGCAGTATGTCGCGCAATGGAGCGAGCCCGGTGCGCTGACCGGAATGCTCAACTGGTACCGTGCGTCGCCGGTGGTGGTGCCGGAGGTGGGCGCGCCTGTGCCGGACGCTGCGGTCATGTCCGTTCCGCTCGAACTGATGAAAGTCCGCATGCCGCACCTTGTGATATGGGGGGAGGCGGATACGGCGCTCAGGCCTACCTGCATCGCCGGGCTGGAGCGATTTGCGCCCGATCTCACCATCCGCAAGGTGGCCGGGGCAGGGCACTGGATCCTTCATGAAAAGCCGCAGGAGACTGCGTCAGCCATGTTTACCCAATTGATTCACAGGTGAAATTCTACTTGCAAATTTGTCGCATGTAAAACGCGGCAAGCGCCGGCAAAGGATTGATCCATATCAATCTGGAGCAAATCCCGGCGCGCAAAATGATCCCCGTACCGAGACCAAGGGGGTCACATCATGAAACGGTTCACAAAGGCTTTGCTTGCAGCCACCATGGCAAGCGTCTGCATGTCGACGATGGCGATGTCTGATGACCTTCGCACGAAGGCTGCCGAGGTGTTCAAGCCTCTGCCGTCGACAGTTCCTGCAGTTGCGGACAATCCGATCACTCCGGCCAAGATCGATCTTGGCAAGGCGCTGTTCTTTGATCCGCGCATGTCTGCTTCGGGCGTCTTCTCCTGCAACTCCTGCCACAATCTGGCAACGGGTGGCGACGACAACCTCGAAACATCGATCGGCCATGGCTGGCAGAAGGGCCCGCGCAATGCGCCGACCGCACTGAACGCCGTGTTCAACGAAGCCCAGTTCTGGGATGGCCGTGCGCCTGACCTGGCTGCACAAGCCAAGGGCCCGGTGCAAGCCGGCGTCGAAATGGCCAATACGCCTGAAAATGTCATCAAGACGCTGAATTCCATGCCGCAATATGTGACATGGTTCAAGGCAGCCTTCCCGGATGAAGCTGATCCGGTGACGTTCGACAACTTCGCCAAGGCGATTGAAGCCTTCGAAGCCACGCTGACGACGCCGTCGCCCTTTGACGCCTATCTGAACGGCGATGAAGCCGCGATGACGGATGACCAGAAGGCTGGCATGGCGCTCTTCATCGACAAGGGCTGCACCTCCTGCCACAACGGCGTCAATCTTGGCGGCAACGGCTACTATCCGTTCGGTCTGATCGAAAAGCCTGGCAGCGAAGTGCTTCCTGTTGGCGACAAGGGCCGCTTTACTGTCACCGAAACGGCAAGCGACGAGTATGTCTTCCGTGCCGCACCGCTGCGCAACATCAACCAGACCGCACCCTATTTCCATTCGGGCAAGGTCTGGGATCTG
>JBGSQC010000360.1:0-3932 GCA_041738295.1 Zhengella sp.
CTTCGCCAGCATCTTCCATGGCGGATCAGTCCTGCCGCATCTCGCCGCCGCTGCCGGCATCGGCGAGCAAACGGCGGGCCTCGCCGATCCGCTTGCTGTCCACCATCAGGCGGCGCGGCAGCACGCCAATCGAGCCGTCAAGAATGCTCATATTGGTGTCTGCCACGAAGGAGGCGATCCCCGCATCGCGCAGCAGCGCTTCGGCAAAGGACAGCACGACGGGATCATTGGTGCGGATCAGTTCTTCCATGGGTCCTGTTCTGGCATTGCAGGCTTGCGCTGTAAACGCACCGTCAATCAGCTTGCGGGTCATGCAACGAATTGCCACTCCTGTGTTGTGCTTGAACCGCGCGGCTCAAGCCTATAGGAGTTCTTCAGCGACAAGGCGGCCAGACCCGCCTGGACCAGGGTGGAGAAAAGGCGTGGGAGTGGTCGTGCCGATTGAGCAGACAAAGACCGCAGGGCAGGGCACCAGCGAGGCCGCGTCGGTCAAGCCGCTGATGGACCTGACGGCAGACGGCATGGCCCGCGTCAACACGCTGATCCTGTCCAAGGCCGGATCCGATGTGGAACTGATCCCTGAAATCTCGCGCCATCTGGTTTCGTCCGGCGGCAAGCGCCTGCGCCCCATGCTGACGCTGGCTGCAGCAGAAATGTTCGGCTATTCCGGCGAAGGCCATGTGAAGCTGGCGACAGCGGTCGAATTCATGCACACCGCCACGCTGTTGCATGATGATGTGGTGGACGAGAGCGATCTGCGGCGCGGCTCCAGCACTGCGCGCGTCATCTGGGGCAACCAGGCGAGCGTTCTGGTCGGTGATTTCCTGCTCGGCCAGGCCTTCCGCATGATGGTCGATGTCGGTTCGCTCGATGCGCTCGATGTGCTGTCCACCGCCGCCTCGGTCATCGCCGAGGGTGAGGTCTGGCAATTGTCCGCCGCCAAGGATCTCGGGACCACCGAAGCCGATTATCTGGCCGTCATCAACGCCAAGACAGCGGCACTGTTTTCGGCCGCCGCCGAAGTCGGCCCGATCATCGCAGGCGTCTCGCCGGCCGAGCGCGCCGCGCTCAAATCCTATGGCACAAATCTCGGCCTCGCCTTCCAGCTCGTCGATGATGCGCTGGACTATGGCGGCTCGTCGGCAGATCTCGGCAAGAACACCGGCGATGATTTCCGCGAAGGCAAGGTCACGCTGCCGGTCATCCTTTCGGTCGCCAAGGCTGATTCGGCGGAACGGGACTTCTGGTCTGCTGCCATCGAGAATGGCCGCAACGGCGACGCGGAACTGGCCCGCGCGCTGGAGCTGATGGCCCGCCATGGTGCCATAGAAGAAACCATCGGGCGCGCCCGCCACTATGGCGAACTCGCCCGCGAGGCGCTGGCCCCCATCAAGGAAAGCCCGCAAAAGGCAGCCCTGATCGAGGTCATCGATTTCTGCATTTCGCGCGTTGTCTGAAGCACGAACCCTGCGGCCATAAATCCTGCGGTCTGGTCCCCGCGCTTTCTTGCGCCGCAACCGCAAAAAGGCCATGCTTTGCGGGATTGATGCTGCTTCGCATCAGCTCCGGTGTCTCCCAAGCGCGCCGGACCAGCAGAAAAGGGAACGGCATGCAGGCGGGCGGTCGCACACGCATTTCACGGGTTGCACTCATGGTTCTGGCCGGCATGGCGCTGGCAACCGGGCGGCTTTCCGCAGACACGGCACCTCAGCCGGAAAAGCCGCTCAGCATCCTGTCGCTGTCGGGGGCCTATCTCGCTGCCCGCACGGCGGAAACCGACAATGACCTGCCCAATGCCATCGATTTCTACACGCGCGCCCTGTCCTTTGACCCGGCTGACGAGAACCTTCAGCAGAACCTCATGCTGGCGCTGATTTCCACCGGCCGCTTCAACGAGGCCATCCCCTTTGCCGAAAAGCTGAAGGCGGTGCCGGAAGCCGAGCGCTATGCCCGCCTTGCCCTTGGCGTCGATGCCATCCGCTCCAAGCAGTACCGCAGCGCCGAGACCGCCCTCAAGCTGACCGCAGGCTCGGAACTGGATTCGCTGCTGACCGGCATCATCGCCGGTTGGGCCAAGTATGGAAACGGCAATGCCGCTGATGCCATCGCCCACATGGAAAAGCTGGAAGGCCCGGCCTGGTACAAGCTGTTCCGCAACTATCATGCAGCCCTCGTGGCGGATATGGCGGGCCTGCCGGATGCCGGAGCGCGCTATGAGAAAATCATCGAGGACCGCACGTCAGCCGGTGCCGCGCCCGACACCTGGCTGCGCGCACTCGAAGCCCGCATCTCCTGGCTTGCCCGCAACGGCCGCATGAACGAGGCGCTGGCCCAGCTGGATCTCGGCGAGGAAGTCTCGTCCGGGCGGCCCACCTATGCCGCCATGCGCAAGGCCATCAAGGAGGGCACGCCCCTTCGCGCGCTGGTGGTCTCGCCGCAGCAGGGCTCTGCCGAAATGCTGCTCAACATGGGCACCGCGCTGAACCGCGAGGGCGGCGAAACTTTCGTGCGCCTCTATCTGGAATATGGCCGCGCACTTGATCCTGCCAACGACATGATCCTTGTCACGCTCGGCTCCATTGCCGAGAAGCTGAACAAGCCTGCCGATGCCATCACCTATTACAGCGCGGTGCCGAAGACCTCGCCCTTCCTCAGGCTCGCCGAATTGCAGCTTGGCCTTAACTTGGCCGACATGGACAAGTTCGATGATGCGGTGCTGCATCTGGAAAAGGCCATCGCCGAGGACCCGTCCGACATGCGCGCCTATCTGGCGCTGGCCGGTGTCTATTCCTCCAAGGAGGATCACGCCAAGACCGCCGAAGTGCTGGACCGCGCGGTGGAGAAGCGGCCGATCGCCACGCAGGAAGACTGGAACCTCTATTACCGCCGTGGCATCGCCTATGAGCGCCTGAAGCAGTGGGAAAAGGCGGAGCCGAATTTCAAGCGCGCCCTCGAACTGCAGCCGGACCAGCCCAATGTGCTGAACTATCTTGGCTATTCGTGGATCGACATGAACATGAACCTCGAAGAGGGCATGGACATGATCCGCAAGGCCGTCGAACTGCGGCCTGAAGACGGCTACATCGTCGATTCGCTCGGCTGGGCCCATTACCGCCTCGGCCAGTACGAGGATGCGGTGCGCGAACTGGAGCGCGCCGTCAGCCTGCGCCCGGAAGACCCGACCATCACCGACCATTTGGGCGACGCTTACTGGCGCGTCGGCCGCAAGCTGGAAGCCACCTTCCAGTGGCGTCAGGCGCGTGACCTGAAGGCCGATGCCGACCTCTTGGTGATCATCAACAAGAAGCTCGCCGAAGGCTTGCCAGAAGAGGACAAGGACGCGATCGCTGCTCCGGAAAAACCCGCCGAGGCCGACAAGAAGGGGTGAGGGTATTCTTGAGCAGGGTCAAGGCGGGCAGGCAGACTGCTGTTCTGTGAAAGCCTGCAAGGCCGGATGATCTCTGCCTCGGGCTGACCGCCGGGGAGCGCCTGATGGCCAATGCCGTCTTCATCGCAGAGAAGGTCACCAAGACCTATCACAGCGACAGCGTGACGGTTCATGCGCTGCGTGGCGTCGACATGACCCTTTACGAGGGGGAAATGGCCGTCCTGCTTGGCCCTTCGGGATCAGGCAAGTCGACCTTGCTCAACATTCTGGGCGGGCTCGACACCGCCACATCTGGCCGTGTCATCTTTCGCGGCGATGACCTGACCGCATTTTCCGAGCGCCAGCTGACCGCCTACCGGCGTGACCATGTCGGCTTTGTCTTCCAGTTCTACAATCTGATCCCGAGCCTCAGCGCCTGGGAAAATGTCGCGCTCGTCACCGAGATCGCCCGCGATCCGATGGATCCGGCTGAGGCGCTGGAGATGGTCGGGCTGAAGGAGAGGGCGGCGCATTTCCCCGCCGAACTGTCGGGCGGCGAGCAGCA
>JBGSQC010000182.1:0-7583 GCA_041738295.1 Zhengella sp.
GCATGGACCGTCCCTGCTGCACTGTCAGCGTCCGGCGGGGCTGGATCGCGTCAAGCAGCGGCGTGTCCGGGGTGAATTCATCCCAGGGCATGGTGTCGTCTTCCAACTCCGCTTGCCCGTAGGTCGCGGGAGCGGGCGGCGCGGATTGCTGCGCTGGCGCAGCCACATGGATCCGGCGCTGTGCCGGTTGGGCAGCAGGAGCACCAAAGCCCGGCTCGACCCGGCCGGGAGACATTGGTCCGGCGGCATGGACAAGCTCATCATCAGCCATGTCATTAAGACCGGCGACGCCATCACGCCAGGGCGCCCTTGCCTGACCCTGACTTGCGCGCTGGTCCCGCTCGTTCTTGGTCCGAACGGCATCGCCCGCGGCCAGGCCGCCACGCGAGAGTGACCGGCGCACAAAGGCCTGCGCTGACAGTCCCCAATGGGTGATGAGGCCGAGCAGGGCCGAGCCTTCACCTTCGTCCTCCTCATCCCAGCTGTCCTGTTGATCTTCGCTCACAGCCTCGCTTGGGGTTGCCCGGCCCGTCAGGCCACTGGCGCGTACGAAAAGCCAGACGCTCGCCGCAAGCAGCACAGTCCCGGTCAGGATGGCCAGAATGCCGGACGGATAGCCTCCGGTCAGCATGCCGGGAATTTTCAGCACTATGTCACCGGCCACGCCGCCAAGACCGATGGGCAGCGGCCAGGTCGCCGGTGTGGTGAACAGCGACAGCAGGGACGAAATGGCAAAAGCGAAGCCAGCCCAGGCAAGAGCGCGCCGCCCGCGATTGTTGACGCCACGGCCGCTGGCCAGAAGAGCACCCCAAAGGACGGCGGGCAGGAGAATTGCGACGCTGGCCAGCCCGAAGAACTGCATTGCGATATCGGCAAAAGCGGCACCGGCAAAGCCCATGGAGTTGGTGACCGCATTGTCGGTCGCATGGCTGAAGCTCGGATCGGCCACGTTCCAGCTGGCAAGGCTGACGACAGCAAATCCGCAAAAGCCGAGCAATCCAAGCCCTGCCAGCCGTTCGGCCTGGCGGCGAAGGAAGAGGGTCATCCCCCGAGGTTCGGTTTCATAGAGTCCCGGTTGCGAAGTGCCTGAACGCATGGTCATTTCCCGTTGCCGTCGCCGTTTGCCGCCCCTTGCGGACAATCGGACAGCCACCGCCAGACAGGCTGATGGCATGATTCCGGGCACATTAGCGGCCAGATGGTTAAGACCGCATTAACCATGGAAAGGGCTGCGATACCTTGCAGCCCACACCTGCGATTTTCCCAGCCGGTTCACCCGGCGGAGAAGCCATGTCGAAGAGGCCACATCGGCCTACATGCCGCGGATGTCATGCTCCGGATTGGCGCCGATCTTGTGGATCGAGAGGTCGGCCCCACGCAGTTCCTGGGCTTCGGAAAGGCGCAACCCGACGGTTGCCTTGAGCACGCCATAGACCAGGAAACCGGCAGCAGCCGCATAGGCCGCGCCCATCAGGCTTCCGGCGAGCTGGGCAGCAAAGGTAACCCCGCCAAGACCGCCAAGCGCTTCCAGCCCGAAAATGCCGGCAGCAATGCCGCCCCACAGCCCGCACAGCCCGTGCAGGGGCCAGACACCGAGCACATCGTCAATTTTCAGCTTTTCCTGGCAGAAGGAAAAGCCCTTGACGAAGATGACGCCTGCAGCAAGGCCGACCACCAGGGCGCCTGCCGGGTGGAAGATGTCAGACCCGGCACAGACCGCCACCAGACCGGCCAATGCGCCATTGTGGACGAAGCCCGGATCATTGCGCCCGGCAATCAGGGCCGAGATGATGCCGCCGACCATGGCCATCAGCGAGTTGATGGCAACGAGGCCGGACGCCGTGCCGACCGATTGTGCACTCATCACGTTGAAGCCGAACCAGCCGGTGCACAGCAGCCATGAGCCGAGCGCCAGCCACGGGATGGACGAGGGCGGGATGCCCTGCGACTTGCCCGTAGCCGAATAGCGGCCGAGGCGCGGTCCGAGCAGCATGACGGCTCCGAGCGCAATCCAGCCGCCGACCGCATGGACCACGATGGACCCGGCGAAATCATGGAATTTTGCGCCGAATGCTGTCTCGAACCAGGCCTGGATGCCGAAATTGCCATTCCAGACAATGCCTTCGGAAAACGGGTAGATGAGGCCGACCAGCGCCACCGTGGCAAAGCACTGCGGCGCAAACCGCATGCGCTCGGCAATGCCGCCGGAAATGATGGCGGGGATGGCAGCAGCAAAGGTGGTGAGGAAGAAGAACTTCACCAGCGTGAAACCCTGCGGCAGGAAGACCTCGCCGCCATTGGCACCCGACAATTCCGCGGCGCTGACGAAGAAGGTGACGCCATAGGCAACCGCGAAGCCGACGAAGAAATAAACGATGGTCGAGATGGCGAAATCCACGAGGATCTTCACCAGCGCGTTCACCTGGTTCTTGTGGCGGACCGTGCCGACCTCAAGGAAGGCAAAGCCGCCATGCATGGCAAACACGAGGATGGCGCCGAGCAGGACGAAGAAAACGTCCGCTCCGATAGGGTTGTTGGTCATGGTGTCCCGTCCTGTTCCGTTGTTTTCCGGATTGTGACGGGAGAGCTAACAAGATGCGTGCCAGACGGGCATTTGCATTCAACGGCGGCAGTTCAGGCAATCAGGGCTTTCACCAGACCATTCCGATACCGCAACTGCCCGGTATTTGATCATGGAGAAAGGCACATGCACAATCACTGTGCATGTGCCTTGTCCAGCTTTGCAGGCGGCCCCGAAGCCGCCTGCCTGTTTGGTGCGCCGGTCAGGCGTGGTAGGCCGCTTCGCCATGCGAGGTCAGGTCAAGGCCCTGACGCTCCATGTCGGGCTCCACGCGAAGGCCGACGATCATGTCGACCAGCTTGTAGAGAACGACCGAGAGGATGCCGCACCACAGGATGGTGATGCCGACGGCCTGGATCTGGATCCAGGTCTGCGCGGCGATCGAGAAGTCCTCGGCGCCCGTGCCGCCAAGGCTCGGTGCCGTGAAGATGCCCGTTCCGACAGCGCCGATGATGCCGCCAATGCCGTGCACGCCGAAGACATCCAGCGAGTCGTCATAGCCCATCTTGGTCTTCACAACGGAGACGAAGAAGTAGCAGGCAGAAGCCGCAATGGCTCCGAGCACGATGGCACCGACCGGACCGACCGTTCCGGCAGCAGGCGTTACCGCGACGAGGCCGGCAACCATGCCCGATGCTGCACCCAGCATGGAGGCCTTGCCGCGAAGGATGGCTTCAAGACCCGACCAGGTGAGGATTGCACCGGCGGTGGCAGTGAAGGTGTTCATCATGGCGAGCGTGGCGCCGCCATGGGCTTCCAGGGCGGAACCGGCGTTGAAGCCGAACCAGCCAACCCACAGGATCGAGGCGCCCACCATGGTCAGCGTCATCGAGTGCGGGGCCATCATGTCCTTGCCATAGCCGACGCGCTTCCCGATCATGATGGAACCGATCAGCGCGGCGATGCCGGCATTGATGTGGACAACCGTGCCGCCTGCAAAATCAAGTGCGCCCATGCCGAAGATCAGGCCCGATGCGTCCCACACCATGTGGGCGATGGGGAAATAGACCAGAGTGACCCAGAGAAGCGTGAAGAGCAGGACTGCCGAGAACTTGATGCGCTCGGCAAAGGCGCCGACGATCAGGGCCGGGGTGATGGCCGCGAAGGTCATCTGGAAGGCAATGAACACAAATTCCGGAATGACGACGCCTTCCGAGAAAGTTGCCGAGGTGGAGGCCGGCGTGACGCCCGCCAGGAAGAGCTTGGCCGTGCCGCCCCAGAACGGGCTGGTGCCGCCGCCAAAGGCGAAGGAGTAACCGTAGACCACCCAGACCACCATCACCATGGCGGTGATCAGCGTGCACTGCATCAGCACCGACAGCATGTTCTTGGCGCGCACAAGGCCGCCATAGAACAAGGCCAGTCCGGGAAGGATCATGAACAGGACCAGAATGGTGGAAACCATCATCCAGGCAGTGTCACCCTTGTCGATGACGGGTGTGGCCGCATCCTGGGCCGCTGCCGGAATCAGGCTGCCGGCAAGAAGAAGGGCGGTCATTGGCGCCGCCCAGGAGAGTCGCAATCGCATCTTTCATACTCCGCAATAAATTTCCCAGACCGGTCGGTCCGGCCCCACCTCGACAAACCAAGTTCCGTGCCAAACCGGAAAAAATTGTACATCATATTGAAATTATTATATTTTGTGCATTGCACTGGATTCGTGGTGCACTGCCAGACGCCAGATGTGATTAAGATTTAATCAGCAAGGTCACAGCAGCTTATTTTTTAAGCAAAAAGAACCCGGCCGAGGCCGGGTTCAAGAGTGCGAAGCCATTTGCGGCTCCACGACGGGAAGAGTTGCGCGAGCTACCGGTTTCGAATTTCGGCACCACTCTTGAACGCAAACCGGTTGCCTGACCCCGCTACTCGCACATGAACTGAAGAAAAACCGCCCGAAACCGGGCTGCTTTTGTCCAAATGTGATGGCATGCGGATGATCATTGAACGGCTTTCAGTTTCGAACCGGAACTCCGGGCGTCAAAGCGCTTCCACATCGGCTTCGCCGGTGCGGATGCGGACCGCCTGCTCGATGCTGTAAACGAAAATCTTGCCATCACCGATCTGGCCGGTCTTGGCGGAATTGGAAATGGCTTCGACGGCCTTTTCGGCCATGTCGGACGAAACCGCGATTTCGATCTTGATCTTGGGAAGAAAGGAAACCGCATATTCCGCACCGCGATAGATTTCGGTGTGGCCTTTCTGGCGGCCGTAACCCTTCACTTCTGTCACCGTCAGGCCCTGGATCCCGACCGAGGTCAGCGCCTCGCGAACTTCGTCGAGCTTGAACGGCTTGATGATGGCCATCACGATTTTCATTGGGTGTCATCCTCGATTTGTGCGGAATCCCGCGTTGAAGTCGATCAACGGGCCTGCAAGACCCGTGATTGATCTTCGTCATTCAAGCGCCATGCCAGTTCACGGGAATGCCATTCAACAAGTTGAAATATAACATTTAAACAGCGCCCGTGGACAAACAGCCGCTGGGCCCGGCATCCGCGATTGCGTAAAGAACAGGCAATTTTCCAAAATTGCCTACTGCTTTGGCATTTGCCTTTGGCGGATCAGGCCTTCCTGCGCCATGGAGGCAATCAGCGTGCCGTCACGGCCATAGAGGAAGCCCCGCGTCAGGCCCCTTGATCCTTGCGAAGACGGGCTGTCCTGGGTGTAGAGCATCCACTCGTCAAGTTTCGCCGGTCGGTGAAACCACATGGAGTGGTCGAGGCTTGCCACCTGCAGGTCACGGTCAAACACGGCGCGGCCATGCACGAAGAGCGCGGTGTCCAGCAGCGTCATGTCGGAGAGGTAGGCCAGCACCGCCGCTTGCAACGGCAAATCGTCCGGCACCGGACCGGTCGCCCGGATCCAGGTGTTCTGGCGCGGTGCCAGCTTCTTGCGGCTGGTGAAGTGCTCCAGCTGCACCGGCTTCATTTCGATGGGGCGCGGACGCTCCCACCATTTGCGGATGTTTTCCGGCAGCTCGTCGATGAAGGCCTTCACCAGATCCTTCTCCGAAAGCACCTCCTCAGGCATCGGGATCCCCTCCGGCATGGCAAACTGGTGCTCCAGCCCTTCTTCCGGCACCTGGAACGACGTGACCAGCGTGAAGATGGCATGGCCGTGCTGGATGGCGTTGACGC
Source organism: Zhengella sp. (assembly GCA_041738295.1). GTDB lineage: Bacteria > Pseudomonadota > Alphaproteobacteria > Rhizobiales > Rhizobiaceae > Zhengella. Next base: position 5,719 of record JBGSQC010000182.1, read on the forward strand.
GCCGCGTCAGAAAGGTGCGCCCGTCGCGGATGCGGTCCACCTCGTAGATGATCGGCACCGCCGGATCGCCCGGTCGCATGAAATAGCAATGCAGCGAATGGACCTGAAACGGGTTTGGCACGGTGCGTTGCGCTGCCACCAGTGCCTGGCCGATCACCTGCCCGCCGAAGACCCTTTGCCAGCCCGCCTGCGGGCTGCGCCCGCGATAAAGATTGTGCTCGATGCGCTCCAGATCGAGGATCGCCAGAAGTTCTTCCATCGCGCTTTTCATGGTGCCCTCATGCCGACCTGGCTGGCAGGTTCGGCCAACGGGGAACGCTCCGTCAAGGAGATTTATGACGTATACGTCAAAATTATCCAGCCGGTCTCGCCAGCGCTGCTTCAATTGCCAGGGTGATGCGGCTGTCTTCCGGTCGCACTGCACTGGGGAAGCCCGACACCGGAACCCCGTCTCTTCCCACGAGAACCTTGTGAAAATTCCAGTCCGGAATACCGTCCGCTCCCAGTGCCGACGAGAAGTCGCGGAAAAGCGGATGCGCCTTGCCGCCCTTCACCACAGTCTTTGTGGCCATGGGAAAGGTGACATCATGGTTTTGCGAGCAGAACTCCCGGATCTGGGCTGAATTGCCCGGTTCCTGACCGCCGAAATCATTCGACGGCACGCCAATAACCACAAGACCTCGCGCCCCATAGCGACGCCACATGCGCTCCAGTCCGGCATATTGAGGCGTGAAGGAACACTTTGACGCAGTATTGACGATCAACATGACCTTTCCCCGGAACCGGGAGAGGGCAATCGGGTTTCCGTCAAGGCCTTCCAGCACATGACCAAGGACGGTGGCTTTTGCTGCCCGTGCTTGGTTCGGACCTTCGCTCGCCAACAGCAGGACAGGCAATGACAAAAAGATGCGGCGGTCAAACATGGTTTTTTCTCCTTTGATGCTATACGTAACCCGGCAAGACACAGATTGAACGCGGAACAGGTTTCGATGACCGGCAAGCAGCATTCCCTCGACATTCTCGTTGCCGGTGCCGGCTATGTCGGTCTTGCGGCAGCCGTGTCGATCAAGGCCTATCTGCCCAATCTGGCCGTGGCCGTGGTGGACGCAGCACCCGAAGGTGTCTGGCAGAAGGACACCCGCTGCTCGGCCATTGCCGCTGCTGCCGTGCGCATGCTGGAAGGGCTCGGCCTCTGGCAGCAGATCGCGCCCTATGCCCAGCCGATCAACGACATGGTCGTCACCGATTCGCGCACCGCTGATCCGGTCCGCCCGGTTTACCTGACCTTCGGCGGCGATGTGGCGCCAGGCGAGCCTTTTGCCTGGATGGTGCCCAACAGGGTGATGAACGGCGCCTTGCGCGCCCGCGCCGCAGAGCTTGGCATTGCCATCCATCAGTCCACCCCGATCAACGCCTTTGAGACCGGACCTGCCCATGTGGTTGCCACTTCGCCCGATGGAAGCCGGTTCACCACCCGCCTACTGGTGGCCGCCGACGGCGTGAAATCCAGGCTGCGCGACATGGCCGGCATCAAGACCGTGTCCTGGGACTACGGCCAATCGGGCATTGTCTGCACGGTTTCCCACGAGCGCCCGCATGAGGGCCGCGCCGAAGAGCATTTCCTGCCCGCAGGCCCCTTCGCCACGCTGCCGCTGACCGGCAACCGCTCGTCCATCGTCTGGACGGAGCGCACCGCCGAGGCAGAACGTCTGGTGAAGGAAGATCCCTTTGTCTTTGAAGTTGAGCTTGAAACCCGCTTCGGCCTGAAGCTCGGTGCCATCCGCGAGGAGGATACGCCGCGCGCCTGGCCGCTCGGGCTGACGCTCGCCCGCTCCTTTGTCGCGCCCCGCTTCGCACTGGCCGGC
>JBGSQC010000198.1:0-5583 GCA_041738295.1 Zhengella sp.
GGCGCAGGATGGCGAGGGTAAGCAGGCGGGGGAGAGGATGCAGGGCGCCCACCTCCCCCTCGATGGGGGAGGTCGCCAGCCAAAGGCTGGCGGGTGGAGGTGATTTTCCGCACCAGTCCAAAGCCCCCCACCCCGCATCCGAACGCGCTTGCGCGCGTTCTCCTGCGACCTGCCGGGGCGAGCCACGGGTCTCGCCCGTCCTACGGACCCCCACGTTGGGGGAGGGTGAGGCGTCGGCGCTAACCCCACCACCCATCATCGCCCACATCCGGCCAACCACACCGAGCAGCGCAGCCTTCTGGCGTGAAATCACGATGCTCCAGTCCATGGCCGGTCTCCGAACAAGGAAACCGCCATTCTAGGGGGCGTTTAGTGAAAGGTGGACAAATCGAAGGGCAGCAGCCAACTCGCCATCCTCGGCCTTGTGCCGGGGACCAGATGTCGAAACAGACGTGCCTCAATCGCAGGGCATCGCCGTCGGCCCGCAGGCCAAAGGCCAAAGACTGACAGAGCAAGGAAAACGATCATGGACGGCAGGTCAAACGCGGCGTTCCACCATCATCTTCTTGATCTCGGCGATGGCCTTGGCCGGGTTCAGGCCCTTGGGGCAGGCCTGCGCGCAATTCATGATCGTGTGGCAGCGGTAAAGCCGGAACGGATCTTCCAGATTGTCGAGGCGCTCGCCGGTGGCTTCGTCTCTGCTATCGATCAGCCAGCGATAGGCCTGAAGCAGTGCAGCGGGGCCAAGATAGCGGTCGCCATTCCACCAGTAGCTCGGGCACGAGGTCGAGCAGCAGGCGCACAGGATGCACTCGTAGAGACCGTCCAGCTTCTGGCGGTCCTCATGGCTCTGCAGCCATTCGGTTTCCGGTGCCGGCGTCACGGTCTGCAGCCAGGGCTCGATGGAGCGGTGCTGCGCATAGAAATGCGTGAGGTCCGGCACCAAATCCTTGACGACCGGCATGTGCGGCAGCGGATAGATCTTCACCGCACCGTCGATCTCGTCAATGCCCTTGGTGCAGGCCAGCGTGTTGGTGCCATCAATGTTCATTGCGCAGGAGCCGCAAATCCCCTCGCGGCAGGAGCGGCGGAAGGTCAGCGTCGGGTCGATGCGGTTCTTGATGTAGATGATGGCGTCAAGCACCATCGGCCCGCAATCATCCATGTCGACATAGTAGGTGTCGACCGACGGGTTCGCGTCATCATCGGGCGACCAGCGGTAGATCTTGAACTCGCGCAGATTGGTCGCGCCTTGCGGCTTCGGCCAGACCTTGCCGCCGGACATCTGCGAGTTCTTTGGGAGTGCGAGTTCAACCATGGTCGTTCTTCCTGGTCAGGTTCCGCCCGTGCGGGCCTATTGCTTGGCGCAGGTGCTGATCTTTTCTTTCAGCACGCCCGCCACTGTTTCGGCTGCCTTGTCGTCCAGAGATCCGCCGATGGACTTCAGCCGCAATCCATTGTCCGTGATCAGCGAAATCGCGTAGAGCTGCGCCTTATCGTCAAGTGCATCCGTGCCGCGGGTGAGCTCTTCTGCGAGGCACTGGCAGGTCTTGGCATCCATCCCCTTGATGCTGCGGGTGCATGCGGCCTGAAATTCCCCGGCCGCAATGCCCTCAGCCGCCACTGGCAAGGCCGGAAGCAGCACCAGAAGGCTGGCGAGAATAGGGACCCGTTTCGCCATTGGCTCAGTACACCCGGGCCTTGGGAGCGATCTTGGCCAGATCGATGCCCTCGGCAATGAGGTCGGTGTGGACCGGACGATAGGACAAGGTGACCTTGCCCTTGTCGTCCAGCGTGGCCAAGGTGTGGACGCGCCAGTTGACGTCATCGCGCGAGGAGAAATCCTCGCGCGCATGGGCGCCGCGGCTTTCCTTGCGGGCTTCCGCGCCATAGACGGTGACGATGGCATTGGCCATCAGGTTTTCCAGCTCCAGCGTTTCCACCAGATCCGAATTCCAGATCATCGAGCGGTCAGTGACCTTGACGTCCGGCAGCTCGGTCCAGATGGCCGACATGCGCTTGCAGCCCGATTCCAGGCTCTCCTGCGTGCGGAACACCGCTGCATCTTCCTGCATGGCGCGCTGCATCTTCTCGCGCAGCACCGCTGTCGGCGTCGAGCCATTGGCAAAGCGCAGGCGATCAAAGCGCGTCATGATCTTCTCGCAGGCCGCTTCGTTGATGGCGGGGATGGCGCTGTCGCGGTCGATCACTTCGCCGGCCTTGATGGCGGCGGCACGGCCGAACACCACGAGATCGATCAGCGAATTGGAGCCGAGGCGGTTGGCGCCATGCACCGAGGCGCAGCCCGCTTCGCCGACTGCCATCAGGCCCGGAACAACCGCATCGGGATTGTCCTTGGTCGGGTTCAGCACTTCGCCCCAATAGTTGGTCGGAACGCCGCCCATGTTGTAATGGACGGTCGGCAGCACCGGGATCGGCTCGCGCGTCACGTCAACGCCGGCAAAGATCTTGGCCGATTCCGAAATGCCGGGCAGGCGCTCATGCAGCACCGCCGGATCCAGATGGTCGAGGTGCAGGTAGATGTGGTCCTTGTCCTTGCCGACGCCGCGACCTTCGCGGATTTCCATCGTCATGCAGCGGGAGACAACATCGCGCGAGGCGAGATCCTTGGCTGAAGGAGCATAGCGCTCCATGAAGCGCTCGCCTTCTGAATTGACCAGATAGCCGCCTTCGCCGCGCGCACCCTCGGTGATCAGGCAGCCAGCGCCGTAAATGCCGGTGGGGTGGAACTGCACGAACTCCATGTCCTGCAGCGGCAGGCCGGCGCGTGCCACCATACCGCCGCCATCACCCGTGCAGGTGTGGGCAGACGTGGCGGAGAAATAGGCGCGGCCATAGCCGCCGGTTGCCAACACCACCATCTTGGCGGCAAAACGGTGGATCGTGCCGTCGTCAAGGTTCCACGCCACAACGCCGGTGCAGCGGCCATCCTCGCTCATGATCAGGTCAAGCGCGAAATACTCGATGTAGAACTCGGCATTGTGCCGCAGCGACTGGCCGTAAAGCGTGTGCAGGATGGCATGGCCGGTGCGGTCTGCTGCCGCGCAGGTGCGCTGCACGGGCGGGCCGTCACCGTAATTCTGCATGTGGCCGCCAAACGGGCGCTGGTAGATCTTGCCATCTTCCGTGCGGCTGAACGGCACGCCGTAATGCTCGAGCTCATAGACCGCCTTCGGCGCTTCCATGGCGAGATATTGCATGGCGTCCACGTCGCCCAGCCAGTCGGAGCCCTTGACGGTGTCGAAGAGGTGCCACTGCCAGCTGTCGGGCGTCATGTTGGTGAGCGAGGCCGCGATGCCGCCCTGCGCCGCAACCGTATGGCTGCGCGTCGGGAACACTTTCGAGATGCAGGCTGTCTTGAGGCCCTGTTCGGCCATGCCGAGGGTCGCACGCAGGCCCGCTCCGCCTGCGCCCACCACCACCACGTCAAACTGGTGATCAACATAAGTGTAGGAACGGCCGTTGATGGTTGTGCTGTTGGTCATGGCCATCTGTTAGGGTCCTCAAGCGGCGAATGCGAGTTTCAGGAGGGCAAACACGGAGATCAGGCCGACCGCCGCGCAAAAGAAGGTGTTGAGCATCACCAGCAGGAACTTTGTTCCCTCAGTGTGGACATAGTCCTCGATCACCACCTGCATGCCGAGCTTCATGTGCCACAGCACCGACAGGATGGCGCTGATGGTCAGGAGCGCAACGAAGGGATTGGAAAGCGCCGCCTTCACTTGCGCATAGTCGGCACCGTTGAGCGCGATGATCAGACCGACAAAGAAGATCGTCAGAGGGATGTTGGCGAAGGCAGTGACGCGCTGCTGCCAGAAATGGCTGGTGCCATCCTTGGCGGAGCCGAGGCCACGGACCTTGCCGAGGGGTGTACGCATGTTGCTCATCGGTTTTTCCTCAGCGCGCAATGTAGCCGATGATCCAGACCAGCACCGTCAACGCGACGGAGGCAACGATCTGGAGCTTGGCCATGCGGGTGGCGAAATGCTTCTCGAAGCCCAGTCCCATGTCCCAGAACAGGTGCTTTACGCCGCCCAGCAAATGATGGATCAGCGCCCAGGTGAAACCGAACAGCATGAGCCGGCCAAGGAAAGAACCGAACAGGTCGTTGACCCAGTCGAAATAGGCCGGACCGGAGGCAGCGGCAATCAGCCACCAGGCCACGATCAGCATGCCGAAATAGAGCCCCACGCCGGTAATGCGATGGACAATCGACATCACCATGGTCGGGATCGGCTTGTAGATCTGCAAATGCGGCGACAGCGGCCGCGCGCGCGTGGAAGCGTCCTTGCTCAATGGTTCCCCCAAGGGCTTGCCCGGCATGCGCGGCGTGGTGGTGCCGCAGGCCGGGTCCGGAAAACTGGTGGCTTTCTAAAACTCTTTTCGCACTGCGTCAAAGCCTGAGCGCCTTGCAGACCATGATTAATTGGTCTTACGCAAGATCATTTTTCCAGCGCAAGCAATTCAATCGGTTCAGGTTTTTACGGGGCGTCGGGCGTGGGCGCGCGCCTGTCAACGCTTGCAGGTGAGCGGGGTCTTTCCGGTGACGAACCACAGCGCTTCGCGCCCGTCAAACACCAGCGCCAGCATGCCTTCGCCATAGCGGGCGTTCTGGCCGGGCGGCGAGGCGGGCAGCACCACTTCAGTCCCCTCGGGCGTCACCACCTTGATCTGGCTGCCGAGATTCTCAACAGTGAGCGTGGCGCCTTCATCGCAGCGCCAGCTTGCCTTGCGCGGCTGCGGGCCAGCCGAAAGCGTGCCGTCCAGATCCGATGGCCCGGAGACGCAACCGGCAAGAAGCAGCGCGCAGGCCAAGGCGGCGAGGAGGAGACGATTCGTTTTCATCCTCCCTTATCGTCCATATCAGCGTTTGTGAAAAGACCGGCAGCTCGCCGGTCCCGCATTCAATGCCCGTCGAAGCGGATGATGTAACTGGTCCAGTCGGCCGGCGCAGCAATGCTCTCGTAAAGCTTGCGGCCGTCTTCCGGCTGGCGCGGCGCATGGAGGTGCAGCTTGGACCAGCCACGCTCTTCGGCCTGGTCGGCCAGCACATCCACCAGCGCCTTGGCGATGCCCTTGCCGCGATGGAGATGATGCACATAAATGTGGTCGCAGACCCCGGCCCGCATGCCCGACACCGGCTCCGGTACATCATAGAACATGCAGAAGCCGACGAGCTCGCCGTCAATGCGCGCGCCCAGCACTTCCGCCGTGCGATCCTGCAACAGCTGCTCGGCATAGAACTCGTCGGGGCGGCGCGGGGCACCGCGCTTCAGCGCCTGGGCATAGGCTGCGAGCAGCGGCGCAAACTGGCGCGCGTCCTTCAGCCGGAGGATCTGGATGTCGATGCTGGGATGTTCCGTCATGGCCGTTCCGTGTGATCTGGTGCCGCTAGTGTGCGGCGCGGGATGACCCATGTTAACCATGATTGTCAATTGCTTGCGAGGAATAAACGCCAGCCCCGTGACAAAGGTTAAGAAAAGGTTAATGTCGGGGGCGAGGAGGCTGCACTCTTTCCAATCGAGGAGAATGCGCCATGGAAGTGAAGACAATGACGGCCAT
>JBGSQC010000366.1:0-2421 GCA_041738295.1 Zhengella sp.
CTCATGCGGCTTGACCGACAGGAAGATGTAGAGGTCGCCGGGCGGGCCGCCGCGCAGCCCTGCTTCGCCTTCGTTGGCGAGCCGGATGCGGGTGCCGTCCTCGATGCCGGCCGGAATGTTGACCGACAGCGAGCGCTCCTCGTTGATGCGGCCATCGCCGCCGCATTTGACGCAGGCATCCTTGATGGTCTGGCCGCGGCCATGGCAGGTCGGGCAGGTGCGCTCGACCGAGAAAAAGCCCTGTGCCGCGCGCACGCGGCCTGCGCCGCCGCACATGGCGCAGGTTTCGGGCTGGGTGCCGGGCTTGGCGCCCGATCCCGAACATTCGGTGCACTGGATGGAGGTCGGCACGCGGATTTGCGCCGTCTTGCCGTGGAAGGCCTCTTCCAGTGTGATTTCCATGTTGTAGCGCAGATCTGCGCCGCGCTCGCGGCCATCACGGCGGCGCGCACGCCCGCCACCCATCATCTCGCCGAAAATATCCTCGAAAATATCGGAGAAACCACCAAAACCGCCCTGCTGGCCGCCCGGATTTCCCCCCATGCCGTTCTCGAAGGCGGAATGGCCGAAGCGATCATAGGCGGCGCGCTTCTGCGGATCCTTCAGGACCTCATAGGCTTCGCCCAGTTCCTTGAACTTGCGCTCGGCATCGGCATTGCCGGGATTCTTGTCGGGATGGAATTGCATGGCCAGCTTGCGGAAGGCGCTTTTCAGCTCCTTTTCATCCGCATTGCGGGCAACACCGAGGGTTTCGTAAAAATCAGCCTTGGCCATTCTCGCGGCAATCTTTCGTCACGGTCGCGGACAAGCCTGCATCATCATGCGCCCGGCCCCCGCTGGAGTTTCACTCATAGTCCCGAAACGGGCTCCGCGAATGCGCAAGCCCTCGTCTCCCCGCGAACGGGAGTGAACTGTCATGTAATGGGTGATTGGGCGGATTTCCAGTGGCCAGTTTCACATGCGGCCAGCCTGAAGGCCCTTATTCCGCGGGCGCATTGCGCGGTGCAGGCGTGCCCAGCATCGCCTTGAAGCGCTTGTCGAGGAAGCGGGCGGCGGGCGCCTCAAGGAACCGGGCCGACAGCAGCGCCACGAGGATGCTGGCGATGAAGGGCAGGATGACGAAAACCTCGAAGGGAACCATGCCGGTTGCCTCCAGCCAGCGCCGCCAGACGACCGATATGAGCAGCGTCTCCACCACCGGATGCCAGAGATAGATGCCGAAGGAGACGGCAGCCAGCGGCATGAGCGGCTTCATCCAGGCCGAAGCGGCAGGATTGGCAGCCTCACCGGTGGCACCAAGATAGATCGCGACGCCGATCAGGATGAGCGCCGGGTAGAAGCCGATGCCGGCGAACATGCCAAGGATGGCGATTGCCATGACAGTCCACGCCGGAGCCAGACCGGAGATCCCCAAGGGAAAACGCCGGGCAAGGACGGCGATGATCGCGCCATAGGTGAAATCCGCCAGGACGCGATAGGCACCCCATTCCTTGGCCTCGTACCAGGTGTCGTACACGCTGGTGACGCCATGGTCGGCAAATTCAAGCAGAACCACCACGACGATGAGCAGCAGCGCAAGGCCTGCAATCCCTGCCTTGCGGAAGGCGATCAGCAGCAGCGGGAAGCAGAGATAGGCAAACCACTCCGCCGAGAGCGACCAGGAGACATAGTTGAAGGTCAGCGTGTCGGTGACACCCCAAGCCTGCAGCAGCAGGAGGTTGGCTGGAAGGGCTGCGAAATCATAGCGCGCTGTGCCGCCACCCGACGATATCCAGCCGGCGTTGACGGCAAGGCCGACCACGATGAAAAAGCTGAGCGTCAACAGGTGCAGCGGATAAAGGCGCGCGATGCGCCGGGCAAGGAAGCGCACATAGTCGCCGCCATTCATCGACGACCAGCCGTAGCGGTTGAAGATCAGGAAGCCGGACAGCACGAAGAACATGTCGAGCAGCGGCGACATGTTTTCAAACCACAGCACCACGGCGCGCGCATTGGAATGATAATGCGCGAAATGATAGGCCATGACGAGCAGGGCGGCCAGAAACCGCCACAGGCCAAAAAGGCGATATTCGATCATGGTCAAGGCTCCCGTATCCGCACGGGACAACCCTTAACGCCAGACCTGCTGCCGTGGCGAGCGAAAGCCCTTGTTAAGGTAAACAGCAAAAAGGGCCCCCGCGAGGGAGCCCTTCCGCTTTTCCGTCAGACCATATCCGGTGCCGGATCAGGCCTGCTTCTTGCCGTCGGCGTCGTCGATTTCCTCGAAATCGGCGTCCACCACGTCCTCGTCCTTATCCATGTCGGCCTTGGCATCGGCCTGTGCAGCTTCAGACTGGCTCGATTCGTACATGGCCTGGCCGAGCTTCATGGAGGCTTCCGCCAGCGTCTGGCTCTTGGTGTTGATCGCGTCCACGTCTTCGC
>JBGSQC010000265.1:0-12896 GCA_041738295.1 Zhengella sp.
GGACAAGTCCATGAAACAGTCGATTGATCCCGTGAAAGCCCGCCAGGGCCGAAACGGGCAGCGCGTCTTGATCGTGTTGCTGGCCGGTATCACCCTTGCATTCATTGCCTGGGCCGGAGCCGAATTCCTGGCACCGGAAAACAACGCCAGAACCATTCAACCCGACGAAGGTGTCACGCCGTCGTCCGGTCAAACAACCCCGGAGCAATAAGATGAAGCAATCCTCTGCAGTCCTGAAGCCGTCACCGCACTTGCAGACCATGAACAATGGCCTGAGCGAAACATATCGCAAGGACATGGCCGGGGATCTCTCCGCCATCCTGTCCTCGACCTACCAGCTCACCATCAAGAGCCATATCTGCCACTGGAATGTGGTGGGCCCGCTGTTCAAGCCGATCCATGAGCTGACCGAAGAGCACTACACGGCGCTGTTTGCCGCGACTGACATCATTGCCGAGCGGATCCGCGCGCTGGGCCATTTGGCGCCGGTTTCAAAGGCCTCCACGCCCGATTTTGCTCCGTCCGGTGCTGATGTGGATTTCGGCTCGGCGCAGTCGATGATCGAGGATCTGGTCGCCACCCATGAAGAGGCCGTGCGCGCCATGCGCGATGCAGCCGGCAAGGCCGGTGAGGCTGGCGACGTTGTGACCGAGGACATGCTGACCGAGCGCCTCGGATTCCACGAGAAGGCCTTGTGGATGCTGCGCGCGACCATCGCCACCTGATTCGTACCGCTCAGATTTTGACATTGAAACCCCGGCCCAGGACAATCTGGGCCGGGGTTTTTCTTTGCCAGGAAAGAGGATTTCAGCGGCCGGAATTTTCAACTGCCCGGCACAAGCACCTTGAGGCCGCCCGGATGTATGGCGAAGTCCACATCGGCTTCGAGGTCGATCAGTTCGCCATCGATGCTGGCATGGACGTGCTGCTTGAGGCGTGGAAAATGCAAGGAGACTGCACCGACTTCCCGGATCGACAGGTCCGGATTGCGATCCCAGTCACCGGTCGCCATGTCGGTCACCAGGCGGACAGCCGCAGCGGCTCGGATGGCGGGAACTTCATAGAGGCCAAGAACACCTGCGTCGAAGACGTCTGGAAAGGGCAGGTGGCCCGGTCCATGGGGATTGTTGGAGATCGCAACGAGGCTCCGGTGGCCTGAAAAATGCTTTTCGCCGATATCGATGGTGACGGGAAAGGCTGGCGGGCGGATCAGGGAAGACACCAAGGCTCGCATGTTGGCGATGATCTTGCCGGTGCGCGACCGGTAGACCATTTTCTCGCGCTCACGCACCATGCGGCTTTGCATGCCGACAGAAAACTGGTGAACGAAGGGGCGTCCATTGGCGGTGGCGATATCAGCCTTGCGAATGCCGCCACGGGCCAATGCCTCGACTGCATCCTCCAGCACCAGCGGAACACCGAGCGTGCGGGCATAAAAATTCATCGTGCCGGCGGGCAGCACGCCCAACGCGTGGCCATGCCTGAAACAGGCTGCTGCCGCCGCCGAGACTGTGCCGTCTCCGCCCCCGGCCAGAACCACGTCGAACTTTTCGTCCTTTGCCGCCCGGTCCAGCTCCCGGATCAGATCGCTGCCCTGCGTGACGCGGGTTTCAATGGTGTGGCCCGCCGCCTCAAAGGCGCGGCCGATCAACGACGTCAGCGATTGGATGTCGGTGGTTTTCAGCGTGCCGCCATCGCGGTTCAGCAGCGCAATCACGTTGAGGCGATGGTTGTCGCTCACAGGAATGGTCTCCGGTACGAAGGGTCAACGGTCCAGCCGGAAATTTCCATGAGGCCTTCGACGTCAAGGATTTCAACGCCGCGTTCCAGCCAGCGGATCAGCCCGCGGGCACCAAGCTTCTTCAGGGTGCGGTTGGTGTGGACAATGGAAAGGCCAAGCGTGTCGGCCACATGGTTCTGGGTAATCGGCAGATGGCTGGTTTCCTTTCCGGCAAGGCCTGTGGCCTGGGAACGTGTGGCAAGAAAGGCCAGCAGATAGGCCGCCCGTTCAACCGCCGAGCGACGACCGACCGACAGCAGGTGCTCATCCAGAAAGCGTTCTTCGCGCGAAGCCATCCAGGTCATGTCATAGGCAAGGCCTGGATGCCGGCGATAAAGATCCGGCAGCCGATCGCGCTCGAACACGCACAGCGTGACTGGTGTCAGCGCTTCCACCGAGTGCTGCATCTCGGCCATCAGCGCACCCTGCAGGCCGACCAGATCGCCTGGAAAAAAATAGTTGAGGATCTGACGCCTGCCATCTTCCAACACCTTGTAGCGAAACCCGAAGCCCGAGAGTGCGGTGTAGAGATGGGCGCTCGAAGCCCCTTCGACAAGAACTGTCGCGCCGGCATCTGCTGCAAGCTCGCCCATCTTGAACGAGGAGATGAAATCAAGTTCGGCTGGGGTGAAATCGCGGAAATGGCCACAGTCGCGCAAGGGGCAAGCCTCGCAGGGTGTGCGCCGGGCTTTCCGGCTTCCGTTTTGGCTCATTTCAGCTTCCCCACCGTGTTGTGGGTCGGTGAACGTAAAAATCGGTCAAAGGTTCCGCTGGGACAGGTGGCGCGCTATCATTTTTAAATGCGCAGACCGGGGACATGGTGGAGACTCTTCCTTTGGAAAGGTGTTTCCCCACATGAACCATCAGACCGCCATTGCCATCATAGAAGCTGATTTTCTGATCGCCGAGGATGCAGCCCATATCCTCAGCTGTGCCCTGTCTGCCGATACCCGGGTCCTTCCCGTGAATGTTCGGGATTGGGCACTTGACCTGTCCGGCTTTGACCTTGCGGTTGTCGATGTCGATGCGCTGGAAGCCGGAGTGCTGGAAGGCCTGGCTCTGGCGGGGCCAGCCGGTCTTGCCGTGCTGTTTACAAGCGCCTGGCGACAGGCTTCGCGCAACCTTCCCGCCGGCAACCCTTGGCCGGTCTTGGCCAAACCGTTCAGCGAAGAGGCGCTAGCCGATGCTGCCCGGCGGGCATTGGAGATGGTGCGGCAGAATTACCCCGCAAACGCGCGGGTGGTGACCGGGGCTGAATCCGCATCCGGCCCGTAGTCCGCATGACCCGTCACCTCGAGCAATTCCTGAAGACGCGTGCGGGCACGGCTGACACGGCTCTTGATCGTTCCAACCGCAACGCCGCAGATTTCTGCCGCTTCCTCATAGGCAAAGCCGGAGGCTCCGACCAGAATGATGGCTTCGCGCTGATCCTCGGGCAGGCTTTCGAGCGCCTTTCGGAAGTCTTGAAGGTCGAGCGAGCCGTACTGTTCGGGATGCGTGGCGAGGCGCTCGGTGAAAACGCCATCGGTGTCCTGCACTTCACGCCCGCGCTTGCGCATGCGGGAATAGAATTCGTTGCGCAGGATGGTGAACAACCAGGCCTTCATGTTGGTGCCGGGCTGGTAGCTGTCCTGCTTCGACCAGGCCTTCATGATGGTGTCCTGCACCAGATCGTCGGCAATGTTGATGCCTGCCAGCGACACGCCAAAGGCGCGCAGGTTCGGCAGGAGGGAGAGAAGCTCACGCTTGAACGTCCGGTCGGTGCTGTCATCGGCCTTGCTCATGCACCAGACTCCGGATTGGCTTTCGCCATGTCAGCAGCCTTGTCAGCCTCGTCCAGGCGCTCAAGCAGGTCAAGAAACCGGTCCGGGATGGCTTCGTCCTGAACCGAGTTATAAAGCGCCTTGAGCTTCTGCGAAATGCGGGCATTGGCCTCGTGTGACGGGGAATGCCGCGGCGGGGGGGGATTTTTGATCATTGTCTTCCGGTCTGTTGCCTGATGTGGTTGCGAAATGCGCTGAACAAAAAAAAGTTCCGCTCCACGGGAACTTTTCTCAAGTGGCGACGTTAAAACACTTCATTCCGCAGTGCCGGACCAAGGGGAGACTTTTTTCATGTCATTGTCTGCACGTGTAGCCGCCCATCTTCCGTATCTGCGCCGTTATGCGCGCGCCGTTACGGGAACACAAACCTCGGGCGACGCCTATGTGGCTGCCACTCTGGAAGCCCTGATCGCCGATGTCAGCCTTTTTCCGGCGGCGTCGAACGACCGGGTCGCGGTCTACAAGCTTTTCGCCAATCTCTTTTCCAAGCTGAACATTGATATCCCCCGCACACAATCGCCCTTCGCCTGGGAGCAGCGCGCTGCATCCCACCTCGCTGCCGTTCCGGGCCTTGAGCGCCAGGCCTTCATCCTGGTTTCAGTGGAAGGCTTTGCCCCTGCGGAAGCTGCAGAGATCCTGAGCATCAATGCCGACCGTATCGGCGAGGTGCTGGAAGATGCCGCCACCCAGATTTCCCGGCAGGTTGCCACCCAAATCATGATCATCGAGGACGAACCTCTTATCGCCATGGACATCGAGACCATGGTGGAGGAACTCGGCCACACCGTGACCGGCATTGCCCGCACGCGGGACGAGGCGGTGGCGCTATTCAAGAAAACCAATCCGAAAATGGTGCTGGCCGACATCCAGCTTGCCGATGGCAGCTCGGGAATTGATGCTGTCAACGACATCCTCAAGACCGCCAGCATTCCGGTCATCTTCATTACTGCCTTCCCCGAGCGACTGCTGACCGGCCAGCGCCCCGAGCCGACGTTCCTCGTGACCAAGCCATTCGATCCGCGCATGGTCAAGGCGCAGATCAGCCAGGCGCTGTTCTTCAACGAGGCGGTGTCAATCAGCGCGTGAACCACCAAGGCAAGGCAGACCAAAAGGCGGCTTCGGCCGCCTTTTTTCATGCGCCGCATTTTCCTGGCGTTCCCATTTTGTTGACCTTCAGGGAACCCGGAGCGCATCAAAGCGTTATGACCGTATCATTACAAGGAGATAAGCCATGCTGTATTATGCTCTCGTGTTCCTCGTCGTCGCCATCATCGCCGGTGTCCTCGGCTTTGGCGGCATTGCGGGTGCCTCTGCCTCGATTGCCCAAATCCTGTTCTTCCTGTTCCTGGCGTTCCTCGTGATCTCGCTGATCGTCGGCTTTGTCCGGCGCACCTGATCGCGGCCGATCCGTGACTGGCTGAAGGGCACTCTCCGGAGTGCCCTTTTCGTTTGGGTTCAGGCACCGGTCGGCCGTTGCCCGGCATGTAAAAAAGCACCCCGCCGAAGCAGGGTGCCTGACCGCTTTCATAAGGCGTGGCTCTGGTCAGTGGCGGTTCAGCCAGTCATCAATGTCGCGCTCGGCGTCGGCCTCAGCCTTGCCGTAGCGCTCCTGCAGCTTGCCCGCGAGTTCCTTGCGGTTGCCGGCAACCACATCAAGGTCATCACCGGTGAGTTTTCCCCACTGCTGCTGGACCTTGCCCTTGACCTGTTCCCAGTTTCCTTCGACCTGATTCCAGTTCATTTCTCAGTCTCCTTTGGTCAGTGCCGCAGAATTGCGGACATTGGAAAAACGCTTCCGTTGCAGCCTTGTTCCCGCATTCTTTCAGCTGGAACCGGAAGTCTCATGGCGCGTTATCCTGCCAAAGGAGAACCGTCATGGAACATCTTGCAGCCTTCATGCTCGTGCTTGCCTGCAACGGAACGCCGGACAGCTGCCGCGAAATTCCAGCACCGGTCGTCGGCTATGAGGTGATGGAAGACTGCCTCGCCGACCGGGCCCATGTGCTCGCCAGCCTGTCAGGTGAAGGGGAGGAGGTCATGGCGCAGTGTGTGGCCCTTGACCCGTTGAGCGAAGGTGACCTCGAGATCGTTTGGCAGGTCACGGCCAACCGCGAGATCATCGTCGAAGTGCGCTCGCCCGATCAGGCGACAACCGTCAGCGTCGCGGATTTGTCGCCGGCCGGCAAACAGTCGCGACTTCAGTGAGGCGCGGTCCATGGGCATCACCCCGGTTTGAACGGCCTGACGGGGAGGGTGCATGAAACCGGTTTTTCTCACGCCACGCATCCAGTGGATCACCCGGCCGCGGGGCGGTGAAAAAGGCCAGCAGGCCGGGATGAACGACGTCATAGGGGTTTCGTGGCGCCTGTCGGTCATCCTGATTGGTCTCTTGGCGATTGCCTTTGCGCTCCATGCCGGGCGGGAGGTCTTGGCGCCCGTGGCACTTGCGGTCGTCATCGGATTGATGTTCGGGCCGGTGGCTGACCGTTTGGAACGCTATGGCGTTCCGCCTTCGGTCTCTGCCGGACTGGTCGTCCTCGCTTTTCTCGGGATCATCTCCATCATCATGGTCACGCTTGCCATTCCACTCAGCGGCTGGGTGGAGCGTTGGCCGCTCATCTGGGCGCGCGTGCAGACCGAGCTGGCCGGATGGAAGGAGGCGTTTTCTTCGCTTCAGGGCATCAGTGAGGGATTGAAGGAGCTGGGCGGAGAGGCCGCCACCATGACGGTTCGCGTCGATGATGGATCAGCCGTCCAGGATGTGGCGATGCTGGCGCCGGCCTTCATTGCACAGATCATCATTTTCCTTGCCAGCCTCTACTTCTTCCTTGCTACCCGCGGCGACATCCGCACGTCCATCCTCTCGCTGAGCTTATCGCGCCGCCTGCGCTGGCGGATCGCCCATGTGTTCCGCGACATCGAGTCGCTGATTTCGCGCTACCTGCTGTCGATCACGGTCATCAATGTCGGGCTCGGCCTGTCCGTAGCCTTGGTGCTCTGGCTGCTTGGCGTCCCGTCGGCTCCGATGTGGGGAATGATGGCGGCGCTGCTCAATTATGTGATCTATGTCGGACCGGCGATCATGGCGGTGCTGCTGCTCGGTGTCGGCCTTGCCACCGGCAATGACCTGTCGGGTTATCTGACCCCGGCGCTCGCCTTTCTGGCGCTCAACATGATCGAGGCGCAGTTCGTGACGCCACAAGTGCTTGGCCGCTCGCTCACGCTCAATCCCTTTGCCGTCTTCCTGTCACTTGGATTCTGGATCTGGATCTGGGGACCGGTCGGCGGATTTGTGGCTGTCCCGGCCATGCTCGGCCTGGTGGCCCTTGTCCGCCATGTCATTCCGGCCAATCATCGCCGCCACGTCGCGGCAACGAATGCTCAAGCAGAAAATGATATACCGGATATGGAACCGGATGGGGACCTTGTGCGTTCACCTCCAAAACATGCCTGAAAACAGGCTCAGAATGACTGGGGCATCGTGAAAGGTGCGGGGATGAAGACCGAAATGCCGGATGACGTGCGGGCAATGGCAAGCGACCCGCGACGCATCGCAGCCATCAACGCCTTGTCGCAGGGCCGGCATGCGGATGCTGATCTTGATGCGCTTGCCAGTCTTGCGGCCGGTTTGCTTGGAACCCCGGTTTCGCTGGTGACGATTGTCGATGATGTCTCCCAATGGTTCACCGGCCGGCACGGGACAGAGTTGCGGCAGACCCCTGTGGAGCAAGCCTTTTGCACCCATGCCATTGCCGATCCGGACCTTGCGGTCATGGTTGTTCCGGATGCCACGGCTGACCCGCGGTTTTCAGCCAATCCGCTGGTAACCGGCGATCCCGGCATCCGGTTCTATGCCGGGGTGCCGCTGGTGGTGAACGCCCAGCCGATCGGCACTTTGTGCGTGATTGATGTTGTGCCGAGGCCACGCCCCGATGACCGGATGCTCGACCAACTCTCTGCTCTGGCGCGCATCGCGGCTTCCCTGATCCGCCTCAAGGATCGGGAGCGGCGAGGGGCTGTGGCAGAAGCGGAGGTTGTCCGGGTCAACCGCCGCCACGAACTGGCCATCCGTGCCGCATCCATTGCCACCTGGGAAATGGACATTGAAACCGGTGTGGTTGAGGCCGATGCACAGCTCAGGGCCATGTTCGGGCTGGACAGCCGAACCGGTCCGACGAGTGAGAATTTTCTTGACCTGATGGTTCCGGACGATGCGGTGCAGGTCGGCGCAGCCATGAAGACGGCTATAGAACAAGGGACGGATTTTTCCGTTGAGTTCGAGATCGCTTCCACCGGCCGCCGCCTGGCCGGAATCGGTCAGGTGCTCGATCTGCCCGGAAGGCGAAAGACATTCGTCGGCATCAACATCGATGTGACAGACCGGCATCTGCAGCTCGAAAAAGAACGGCAGATGCTTCTGGAGATCAACCACCGGGTCAAGAACACGCTGGCCGTGCTGCAATCGCTGGCCGTCCAGACCTTGCGGCGGTCGCGCGATCCGTCGCACTTCATTGATGCGTTTTCCGGCAGGATCCAGGCCATCGCCGCCGTTCACACCCTGCTGACCGACAGCCGGTGGCATGAGGTGGATCTGGCAACGCTGGTCAGCAAGTTGAGCAGTCTTTCCGGCGTGGAGGGGCGCATCCTGCTGTCTGAAAACGCTGGACGGCTTATCCTCAACGCCGATGAAGCGCTGGGAACCGGTTTGATCCTGCGCGAAGCCATCAGCAACGCTCGAACCCATGGCGCCCTGTCGGTTCCCGGCGGCACGGTGGCGATCAGCGTTGCGGATGGCGGTCCCCGCCGCACCAGTGCTTCCCATATCGTGTGGCAGGAAAGCGGATCACAGAGGCTTCCCGATCTCTTGGAGGAGGGTTTCGGCATGGTCCTGATCCGCCGGAGCCTCGACAAGGTGCTGGGAAGCAGTGTCTCTGTGAACTCCGAAAACAACGGCATGGCAATCCGGATCGCCCTTCCGCCGCGTGCCCAGAATGCGATGTCCGGCACCTGATCAAGTGACCCTGTGGACGCGCGAGCCTGCCGCATGACAGGATCGCAGTCACGGAATCGGGTAACGCAAAGGGAGGATGGCCATGCTGGCAGACTTGTTTTCACTGAAGGGCAAGACCGCACTGATCACGGGTGGCTCGCGCGGGCTCGGCCTGCAAATGGCTGAGGGCGTCGTCGAAATGGGCGGGCAGGTGATCCTGACCGCGCGCAAGCAGGATGAGTTGGACGAGGCGAGGGCGCATCTGGAAGCCATGGGCGGCACCGTGCGGACCATCGCCTGCGACCTTCAAAAGCTCGACGCCATTCCGGCAGTCGTAGATGAGGCGCTGGCGGCCTTCGGCGCCATCGATATCCTGGTCAACAATGCAGGCGCCAGCTGGGGCGCGCCCATGGAAGACTATCCTCTGGATGGCTGGATGAAGGTGATGAACCTCAACATCACCGCGCCCTTCGTGATGACGCAGGAAGTCGGGCGCAAGGCGATGATCCCGGCCATGTCCGGCAAGATCATCAATGTGGCTTCGATCGGCGGGTTTCGCGGCAACCGCCCCGACATCGGCATGAAGACCGTGGCCTACAACACCTCCAAGGCCGCGATGATCAATTTCACCCGCGCCGTGGCCTCCGAGTGGGGCCGCTTCAACATCAATGTGAACGCGCTTTGCCCCGGCTTCTTCCCGTCGAAAATGTCGGCTGGCTTGTTGTCACAGATCGAAGGCCGGATGATGGGGGCCATCCCGCTTGGCCGTCTGGGTGGTGAGCAGGACCTGAAAGGCCCGGCGGTGTTCCTGATGTCGGAGGCCGCCCGCCACATCACCGGCATTGCGCTCGCCGTTGATGGCGGATCAAGCGCGGTCTGACCGCCAAGTGAAAAGACTGCAGGCCAATGGCGATCAGCCGTTTATCAGCGGCGCGCGCGACATTGCGTTTCCGGTGGCGGTTGCCTTGGCGAGCAGGCGGGTCAGGTGCTCGCGCTCTTCTTCATCCAGGCCCGCCAGCATGACTGTCTGGGCTTTGAGGATCACCGGCTCGATTTCCACAAGCACGTTGATGCCTTCGTCGGTGGCATGCAGCACGCGGGCGCGCCGGTCCTCCGGGTTGACGACGCGCGAGACAAACCCTTTGGCGACAAGCCGGTCCACCACGCCGCCAATCGTCACGCGGTCATAGGCGATGGTCCCGGCCAAGGTGGCCTGGTCGATCCCTGGATGATCGCGAACGGCGCTCAGCGCGGCAAACTGCACCGGTGTCAGGTCAAAGCCAGCCGCCTGCGTCAGGTCGGTGAAGACCGCGACGGAGATTTGCTGGAGCCGGCGGATGAGATGCCCCGGCAATTCGCTGAACTTCGCCATGGCAATACTGATTTCTGTCGATTCCTTTTTGACATGAACACAGCATTACACCTTGTTAGAAAATGTCAAAATCCGTTTCGCGGGAAGCGCTTACGATGTCCTGAATCCGTCTTTCAACCAATATGTTTCTTGACATAACTATTCGACACTGTAATTGTTTTTCGCAGCCAGAGAGGAAGAGGCTACAGCCTGTGCCTGGGTCCGCTTGGCCGGGCCGCGAGCACGTGTCGCAGCCGGTCGCGTATCGTCCCTCTGCCCGTTCGATCAGGAGAGATCATGACCATCGCGCAAACGTCCCCCATGCTCACCATTGACATCCAGGGCGAGATCGCCGTGCTGACGATGAACCGTCCGGGCAAGCGCAATGCCATGTGCGACGAGCTTCTGGGCGCCATCGACACCTTCTTTTCCAATCCGCCGAAAGGCGTGAAAGTTGCTGTGCTGACCGGCACGGAAGGCCATTATTGCTCCGGGCTCGACCTGTCGGAGCATGTGGCGCGCGATGCCGAAGGCACCATGCGCCATTCGCGCAACTGGCACTCGATCATGGAGAAAATCCAGTTCGGCGGATTGCCGGTTGTTTCGGCCATGTTCGGCGCGGTCATCGGCGGCGGCCTTGAACTGGCAGCCTCCACCCATGTGCGCATTGCCGAGCCGTCCACCATCTTCCAACTGCCGGAAGGCCGCCGCGGCATCTATGTCGGGGGCGGCGCATCGGTGCGCATCGGGCGTATCCTCGGCGCTGACCGCATGACGGAAATGATGCTGACCGGCCGCAAGTTCAACGCGCAGGAAGGCTTCATGCTGGGCCTCACCCATTATGCGGTGGGCGAGGGCGAGGCACTGGCTCTCGCCATGGATCTGGCCGGCAAGATCGCTTCCAATGCCGCGCTGTCCAACTACATCATGATCCAGGCGCTGGCCCGCATCGAGGACATGTCAAAGGCCGATGGCCTCTTCGCCGAAAGCCTCTGCGCGGCCGTTACGCAGACCAGCCCCGATGCCGAAGAGGGCCTCAAGGCATTCCTCGAAAAGCGCAATCCGGTTTTCCGCTGATCCTTTGACCACCTGCCGCGCAAGACCTGCGGCTTCAGGAGAGTGCCCCATGGTTGACATCACCAAGGTTCGTGCCATCGATTTCCACACCCACGCCGAGGAGCCGTGCGGCTGCCACGCCGATGACGGCTATGATGATCTGCAGACCAGCATGGCGAAATATTTCGGCGCCCCTTGGGAGCATCCGCCAACGGTGCCGGAAACCGCAGCGCATTATCGCGCGCAGAACATTGCGGCGGTGATCTTCCCGGTCGATTCCGAGCGAAACACCGGCTACCGGCGCTACAAGAACGAGGAAGTGGCCGCTCTCGCCGCCGAAAACTCCGACATCCTCATTCCCTTTGCCTCGATTGATCCGCACAAGGGCAAGATCGGCGCGCGCGAAGCCCGCCGCCTGATCCGCGATTTCGGCATCAAGGGTTTCAAGTTCCACCCGACGCTTCAGGGCTTCTACCCGAACGACCGCGAAGTGGCCTATGATCTCTACGAGGCGATTGCGGAAGAAAACTGCATCGCGCTGTTTCATACCGGCCAGACCGGCGTTGGCTCCGGCATGCGCGGCGGCAACGGCATGCGGCTGAAATACTCGAACCCCATGTATCTCGACGATGTGGCCGTCGATTTCCCCGACATGCCGATCGTGATGGCGCATCCTTCCTTCCCCTGGCAGGAAGAGGCGCTGTCGGTGGCCACCCACAAGCCAAATGTCTACATCGACATGTCGGGCTGGGGTCCGAAATATTTCCCGCCGATCCTCGTGCGCTACGCCAACACGCTTTTGAAGAAGAAAATGCTGTTCGGCTCGGATTGGCCGATGATCTCACCGGAGCGCTGGCTGGCCGATTTCGACAAGATCGACATCAAGGATGATGTGCGCCCGCTCATCATGAAGGACAATGCCGCGCGCCTGCTCGGCCTGTTGTGATCCCGGAGAGGCCCCGATGAAGCCCTTTGCCGCGCCTGTCGACGACATTCTCTTCACGCTGGAGCATGTCGCCGGTGCCTCCCGCTTGGCCCATTGGGACAGCGATCTGGCTGCCGAGGTGATCGGCCATTTCGCGGCCTTCGCCGAGGCCGAGATTGCGCCACTCGATGAACATGGCGACAGCCAGGGCGCGCGATTGATCGACGGGCGTGTGCGCATGCCGGACGGGTTTCGTGATCTCTATCGCACCTATGCCGGACAAGGCTGGATGGGCCTGACCGCACCGGAAGAATTTGGCGGACAGGGCATGCCGGCCCCGGTGCTGGGCGCGACGCATGAGATCTTCTCCGGCGCCTGCCAGTCGCTGCAAATGGTCTGCGCGCTGGTGCCGGGCGCGGTGTCCACGCTCCTGCATTTCGGCACGGACGCCCAGAAGGCGCGTTACATCCCGCATCTGGCGTCGGGCGAATTTCTGTCCACCATGTGCCTCACCGAGCCGGGCGCTGGCTCCGACCTTGGCGCGGCGCGAACCCGCGCGGTTCAAGAGAACGGCGTCTGGCGCATCACCGGCGAAAAAATCTTCATTTCCGGCGGCGATCAGGACATGAGCGACGGTGTGCTGCATCTGGTGCTGGCGCGCACCGGCGACATGAACTCCGGCACCAAGGGCCTCAGCCTGTTCGTCGTTCTCGACACGTTGAAAGACGGCAGCCGCAACGCGGTCACGGTCGCCCGCATCGAGGAAAAGATGGGCCTCCATGCCTCGCCCACCTGCCAGATGGTGTTTGACGGCGCAGTGGCCGATCTCGTCGGTGAGCCCGGCGACGGGCTGAAAGCCATGTTCACGATGATGAACCATGCGCGCATCGACGTGGCGCTGCAAGGCGTGGCCCATGCGACGCGCGCCGCCGACATTGCGCGCAGCTACGCAGCTGACCGCAAGCAGGGTC
>JBGSQC010000323.1:0-5988 GCA_041738295.1 Zhengella sp.
CCGGCACCGACCACGGCGACCTTCCTGCCGGTGGAGGCGGCGCGGGCGAAGAACTGCTTGCCGGCGGCCATGGCGGTGTCGGTGGCAAAGCGCTGGAGCTCGCCGATCTTGACCGGATCGCCCTCGGCGGTTTCGCGCACGCAGGCCTGTTCGCACAGCGTTTCGGTTGGGCAGACGCGGGCGCACATACCGCCCAGGATGTTCTGCTCGAAGATGGTCTTGGCCGCGCCTTGCGGATTGCCGGTCGATATCTGCCGGATGAACAGCGGGATATCGATCTCCGTCGGGCAGGCATTCATGCAGGGCGCATCATGACAGAAATAGCAGCGGTCAGCCTCGACACGCGCCTCATGCATGTCCATGGGCGGATGCAGATCGGAGAAATTGCAGGAATAGTCGGCAGGTGAAAGCCGGCCTGCGGCTATCCCCCCCTTTGCGATTGGTGCAGCCATCTGGTTCCCCTTTTTTGAACCTTTCCAGAAAAGCTAGCACGTTTTATTTTTTTATCAATCGGTCAAATTATGTCCTTTTTCAAAGATTGGCGGCGAGGAGCTGGCGTGGTCCCGAACCCCTTACGCCTTTCCTCCCGGCGCGATGGCACGCAAGGCGGGATGAGCCAGGGCGGTCATGATGCCGCGCAGTTCCGCCAGTCCCTTGAGGCGTCCGATGGCCGGGTAGCCCGGCTGCGCCTTGCGGTTCTGGTCATCCAGAATGTCCTGTCCGTGGTCGGGCCGCATGGGGATCGACCAGTCGGCGCGGCCGGACGCCCGCCTGCGCTCTTCCTCGCGCAGCACCGCGCCAATGACGGCCACCATGTCGGTGTCGCCGCCCAGATGTTCGGCCTCATAGAAGGAGCCGCGGATGTTGCCGGTCTCGCGTGTCACGTTGCGCAGATGCAGGAAATGCACCTTGTCGCCCATGCGCTCCATCATGCCGGGAAGGTCATTGTCGGGCCGCGCACCAAGCGATCCGGTGCACAGCGTGATGCCGTTGGCGGGCGACTCAACCGCGCTCGTCAGCGTCCGGTAATCCTCTTCTGTTGACATGACGCGCGGCAGGCCGAGCAGGTCAAACGGCGGATCATCCGGGTGGCAGCAGAGCCGCATGCCCAGATCCTCGGCCACCGGCACCACCTCGGTCAGGAAGTCGATGAAGTTCTGGCGCAGGCGGTCCTTGGAGATGGCGTCATACTCGGCAAGGTGCCGGCGCACATCCTCCAGGCTGAAACGCTCGGCGGCACCCGGCAGGCCGAAGACGACATTGCGGGCAAGCGCATCGCGCGCCGCCTCGTCCATCCCGGCAAAGTGGCTGCGGGCCGATTCGACGAGGTCGCCCGGATAATCCTCTGCGGCGCCCGGACGCTTCAGGATGAAGATGTCGAAGGCGGCAAAGACAGTATAGTCAAAGCGCATGCAGGTGGCACCTGTCGCCACTCGGTAGGTCAGGTCTGTGCGGGTCCAATCCAGCACCGGCATGAAATTGTAGCAAATGGTCTCGATGCCGGCTGATTTCAGGTTGGCAAGGCTTTTCTTGTAGGCGGCAATGTGATCGCGCCAGTCGCCCTTCTGTTTCTTGATGCTTTCGGACACGGGCAGGCTTTCGACCACTTCCCACTTCAGCCCCGATGGCGAGCCGTCGCGCCTCGTGCCGACTTCCTTCTGCCGCCGGGTGATTTCCTGGGCCGTCCAGACCTCGCCGGTCGGCACATGATGAAGCGCGGTCACGACGCCCTGGACTCCGGCCTGCAGCATGTCGTCCACCGACACCAGATCCTTCGGACCGAACCAACGCCAGGTCTGACGCATTTCAATACCCTCCATACAGAAGCCGCGCTGCAGCATTCATGATCAACCACTGGTTCCCTGTCTAGCAGGTCTTAAGATTGTTGACTAGTATGGAAGTATGGTGTAGCTGTCTTGTCTAGGAGGAGTTTCGCGATGCAGCCGTACGCCATTGCACGGACCAATCTCGATTTCAGCGTGACGGTGGGGCCGCAGCTCTTCCGCCTGCTGCACGAGCGCATCATCCGCAGCGAGATCGAACCGGGCGTCCGCATTTCGGAATCCGAAATCGCGGCGGAGTATTCTGTCAGCCGCCAGCCGGTGCGTGAGGCCTTCATCAAGCTTGCCGAGGAAGGCTTGCTGGAGATCCGCCCGCAGCGCGGAACCTTCGTGCGCAAGATCGCCACTGCCGCCGTGATGGATGCACGCTTTGTCCGCGAAGCAATCGAAGCCGACATTGCCGGTCACCTCGCGGTGCAGGCCGATGCGGCGATCGTGGCGCGGCTGCGAAACGAGATCGCCCTGCAGAAGGGTGCGCTTGATGATCACGCCCGTTTCATGGAGCTCGATGATCACTTCCATGCCCTGCTGGCCGAATGCGCCGGCAAGGCGCGCGTCTGGAAAATGGTCGAAGGCCTGAAATCGCAGATGGACCGCGTGCGCCATCTTTCCATGTTGCGCTTCCCCACGCCCAAGCTGGTAGCTCAGCACGAAGCTATTGTCGAAGCCATCGCCGCTGGCGATTCGGCTGCCGCCTCGGCTGCCATGCGCGCGCATCTGCGCGAAATCCTGAACGACCTGCCCGCCATTGCACAGGGCAAGCCGCAATTCTTCGAAGACCGGCCCTGACAGCCGGTCGCCCATCTCATCACAACGGAGGACCCTGATGATGAAGACACTTGGAAAAACCCTGCTCGGCGCGTTGGCCGCAAGCCTGATGGCAGGCTCGGCGCTCGCAGCCGACCTGACGCTCAAGCTCGGCCATCTGGCCAATGAACAGAACCCCTGGCACCTCGCCTCGGTGAAGTTTGGCGACGAGGTGAAGCGCCTCACCGATGGCCGCATCGAAGTCCAGGTGTTCCCGAACGAATCGCTCGGCAAGGAAGTTGACCTGATCAACGGCATGCAGCTTGGCACAGTCGACATGACGATCACCGGCGAAAGCTTGCAGAACTGGGCCCCGATGGCAGCCCTGCTCGCCGTTCCCTATGCCTACAAGTCGATTGAGCACATGGACGAGGTTGCCGGTGGCGAGATCGGTGAAAAGATCAAGGCGCAGATCGTCGAGAAGGCCCAGATCCGCCCGATCGCCTTTTTTGCCCGCGGCCCGCGCGAGCTGACCTCTAACCGCGAGATCAAGTCGCCCGACGATCTGAAGGGCCTGAAGATGCGCGTTCCCAACGTGCCGCTGTTCGTGGATGTCTGGAAGGCGCTTGGTGCCAATCCGGGCCCGATGGCCTTCTCGGAAGTCTTCACCTCGCTGCAGAACGGCACCATTGAAGCCCAGGAAAACCCGCTGGCGCTCATCCGCTCGGCCAATTTCAACGAAGTGCAGAAGTTCGTGAACTTGACCGACCATGTGCGCTCCTGGATCTACCTGACGATTTCCGAAGCCACCTGGAAGAAGATGTCGGAAGCCGACAAGAAGGCCGTGATGGAAGCAGCCTCGATCGCCCAGGCCTATGAGCGCGAGCTGTTCAACAAGTCGCTGGCCGATGACCGCGCGCATCTGGAATCCAAGGGCATGACCTTTGTCGAGGTGGACGGCGCCGCCTTCCAGGCCAAGGCCAAGGATGCAGTGCTTGCCAATGTGAACGCCGAGATCAAGCCGATCGTCGAGCAGCTCTTCAGCAAGTGACCTGAACCATGGACGCCGGGCGACAACCGCCCGGCGTCCTTTTTCCGCAAGACGGAGCCGCCTGCCATGACGCGACTGGTTGACATCATCACACGGGCAAGCCGGATCCTGACCGGGCTGTCCTTCCTCGTCCTGATGGGTGCTGTCATCCTTCAGGTGCTGGGCCGCACCGTACTGAACAATTCGCCGGTCTGGACGGAAGAGCTGACGCGCTTCGCCCTGCTCTACCTGGCCGCCTTCGGCGTCGGGCTTTCCTTCCGATCCGGCGACCTCGTCAATGTCGACATCATCTCCGAAGCGCTTCCCGGCGAGTGGCCGAAGCGCCTGCGTTTCCTCGGTGCTGCTGCCACGGCGCTGCTTTGCGCAGCGCTTGTCGGCCCGGCCTGGAAATACACCTCCATCGGTGCCATGCAGACCTCTCCTGCCCTGCTCTGGCGCATGGATTTCATCCACGCCAGCGTACTGGTCATGATCGTCTCGCTGATGGTCTTTTCGGCCTTGCGCGCCTTTTCCATCCTCACCGGCGCCAGCGACGGCCTGCCGCTCAACCGTATGGAAGAGACCCAGCCATGAGCCTCCTCATCCTGATGTCCGTCTTCATCGGCGGACTGGCGCTCGGCATTCCCGTCGCGGTGACGCTTGGACTGGCATCGGCGGCCTATCTGGTGTCGGCCGGCATTCCTCTCGTCGTCATGCCGCAGAAAATGTATGCCGGCATGGATGTCTTCGTGCTGCTTTGCATTCCCGGCTTCATCCTGGCCGGTAACCTGATGAACTCCGGCGGCATCACCGAGCGCATCATCCGCTTTGCCAATGCGCTGGTCGGCTGGGCGCGCGGTGGCCTCGGCCTCACCAATGTGGCAGCATCCATGCTGTTTGGCGGCATTTCCGGCACCGCGGTGGCTGACGCGGCCTCGATTGGCGGCATGATGATCCCCGGCATGAAGAAGGCCGGCTATCCGGCGGACTTTTCAGCGGCCGTCACGGCGGCATCGTCCACGGTCGGGCCGATCATCCCGCCCTCGGTGCCGATGATCATTGTCGGCGCGCTTTCGGGTATTTCGGTGGGCAAGATGTTCCTCGCCGGTGCCATTCCCGGCATCATGATGGGCCTTGCCATGATGGTGACCACCTACATCATTGCGGTGCGCAGGGATTTCCCGCGCCAGCCCTGGCAGGGCACCGGCGAACTGGTGCGCTCCTTCTTCGGCGCTTTCTGGGCCATTGCCATGACGGTGCTGATCGTCGGCGGCTTGATGACCGGTCTTGCCACGCCCACAGAAACCGCCGTGGTTGCCAGCATCTATGCCCTCTTCGTCGGCATCGTGATCTATCGCGAACTGCCGCTGAAGGCCGTGCCGCGCATCGTCATCGACAGCGCGGTGTCGTCGGCTGCCATTCTGGCACTTGTCGGCTTTGCCAATGTCTTCGGCTGGATCCTCGTTTCCGAACGCATCCCGCAGACCATCGCGGCGACCGTGCTGTCGATCACCGACAACAAATATCTGGTGATCCTGCTGATCAACCTGCTGCTGCTGGTCGTCGGCATGTTCATGGAGACGATTGCAGCGCTGATCATCCTTTTCGTTCCGCTCTTGGCGCTGGCGCAGGGTGTCGGCATTGATCCGCTCCATTTCGCCACCTTCGCCGTGCTCAACCTGATGATCGGCCTGACGACGCCTCCGGTCGGTGTCTGCCTGTTCATCTGCGCCAACATTGCCCGCCTGCCGCTGACGCCGGTGGTCAAGGCGATCATTCCCTTCCTGATCACCAACATCCTGGTCCTGTTTCTGGTGTCCTACGTGCCGGCATTCGCGACCTGGCTTCCCTCCGTTCTCCTCGACTAGGACAAGAACCGATGCATATCCGCGTCTGCAGGCTTCATGGTCAACACGACATCCGCGTCGAAACTGCCTCCGTTGGCGAACCCGGGCCGGGCGAAGTGCGCGTCCGCATGGGGGCAGGCGGCATTTGCGGCTCGGACCTTCACTATTACCATGATGGCGGGTTCGGGCCGATCCGGGTGAAGGAACCGATCATCCTTGGCCACGAGATCGCCGGGACCGTGGATCTGGTCGGCGAAGGTGTTTCCATGCTGAAGCCGGGGGACCGCGTCGCCGTCAACCCCAGTCACCCGTGCGGCGCCTGCAAATATTGCCGGATGGGACGCTACCAGCACTGCCTCACCATGCGGTTCCTTGGCTCGGCCATGCGCTTTCCCCATGAACAGGGCGGCTTCCGCGAAGCCATGGTGGTGGGCGCCAGACAATGCGTGCCGGTGGCCGACAAGGTCACGCTTGGCGAGGCGGCCTGCGCCGAACCGCTTGCGGTTTGCGTCCATGCGGCCAA
>JBGSQC010000332.1:0-20099 GCA_041738295.1 Zhengella sp.
GGCGGCCACCAACGTGCCGTCAGGCCGGACAACGAAGGTCTTGACGCGCTTCGGCCGGACAGCTGCGATCTCGGGCGCCTGCTCGGGTTCGGAAGCGCTGGCCGGATCGATGCGATCCTCCGATTTCACGCCGGATGCATCATCGGTCGGGCCCGGAGTGATCACGCGGGCACCCTGCGCGTTGACATCAACCGGTTTGGCTTCCGTGGTGACGAGCGACGTT
Organism: Zhengella sp.; assembly: GCA_041738295.1. Taxonomy (GTDB): domain Bacteria; phylum Pseudomonadota; class Alphaproteobacteria; order Rhizobiales; family Rhizobiaceae; genus Zhengella. Next base: position 224 of record JBGSQC010000332.1, read on the forward strand.
TGCGACGGCTTCTCGGCCACCGGCTTTCCGGCAACCTGATCATAAACCTTGCCGGCTGTCGGAGCCTCGGCAGCTTCCTTTTCCGCGGGCTTCACCTTGACCGGGGTCTTGTCGGCGCGGATCACGGCAGAGCCGTCATCGGCGGTTTCGCCACCGGTGAAATTCAAGGCGAATGCGCCAATGCCGCCAAGAAGCGCGACGCCGGCCACAACGGCTGCCACGAACAGGCCGCGCTTGTTTCGGGGGCGCTCACTGGCGGGTTGATCCTCTTCGAACCCTGCAGCAAGGTCACGATCGAGATCGCGATCATAGCCGCCGTGCAGAACGGCCTCATCCATGGCCACGGGCGCGCTGTCATACTGCGCTTCCTGATAGGCGGGCTCCTGGTATTGCGGGCTCCCTGCCGGGGCGGGAGCATCGTCATCCCGATAGCCGGTAGCAGCCATTTCGTTGGCGAAAAGCGTGTCGAACTCCGCAGTCAGCGGGTCGCCCAGTGAAGCTTGGGCCACCGGAACGGCAGCTTTCTGCGACTGGTATCCCTGACCGTAAAGATCGTCATAGGCCGGAGTCGATGCCCGGACGGGTTCGTCCGCCTCCATAACGAGATCAGGCAGTTCCAGTTCGCCTGCCGGCTCGACAGAATTTTCGACAATCTCCGACGTTTCGATTTCGGGGACGTCGGCAGCCATGCCTTTGGCATCCGGACGCGAGAAGCGCGACAGGAAGCCCGACGTCAGGCCGCCGGCCTTGACCGCTGCCATGGTTCCGGCAGCAGCCACAGCAGCGGCTCCTGTAGCCATCATGCCGAGCTGTTCCGGCTCATCCCTGGCCGCTGCATTGTCTTGGTGCACTGCCATTTCTTCCTGATGATGATAAAGGGCCGGGTTTTCCGCAGCCACCGGATTGGCCTCATCCAGTTCCTGCCAGGCGGCATCGTCTGCAAAGAGCGGTTCCTGCGATGCCGGCGCGTTCCAGTCATCGGCTGCAGCCTCTATTCCGGCCAGCAGTTCGGGATCAAACTCAAGCCCGGCGTCTGCATCGTTTTCAGCAGGTAAGTCAGCTGGCTCGAAGCGAGCCAGTTCTTCCACCACTTCTTCGCCCAGACCGAGGTCATCCCCGGCAAACTCCTGTTCGAGGAAGGCGTCCTCGTCGAAATCACCCAGATCGAAATCAGCGCTGACAGCTTCGGCCTGCTGTGCAACTGCTGTCACGTCATGGGCGTCTTCTGTCCAGGCAGCAGGTTCTGCGCTTGGCATTTCGGGTACAGCTGCCCGGCCTTCGAGCATCGCCGCGAGTTCATCCTCTATGCCGCCATCTTCGAAGCGGTAGGCCGCAGACGTGGCTGCGGCGCTGTCCTGTGCTCCGTCAAAGCCAGTATCAAGCGCGACCGGCGCTTCGGCAAAATCAGAAGGTTGATCCAGCACGTCACCAGCAACCCTGACATTTGCAGAAAATTCCGGCGAACGGGCGATTTCTTCCATGGCGGCCAGCACCGGATCGGGTTCACCAGCCCATTGATCATAAGGCTTGGCGGCGGCAATTTCCTGTTCATGGGCCCGGAAGGCTTGCCAGCCAGCTTCTTCGGCTTCGCTGGCATCAGCGGTATCGAGCTCGCCTGCTTCGGCAAAAAGGGCCTCGCCCTCCTGCCCGGCAAAGGGATCAGCAAAGCTGTCCAGCAGATCGTCGGCCTCCGGCGCGTCCACCTGATAGGCGACTGCGGCCGACGCCGGTTCCTCAGCGATGAAATCAACACCCTGATCAAAATCAGCATTCTGGAAGGCATCGGCGAAGAGATCTTCGGCGGTATCGGCCTCGCCCTGCGGCTGCCGTGCCGTGAAATCGTCTTCAGCCAGGCTTGCTTCCGGTTCTTCCCCGGAAAAAGCCGAACCCAGCGCCTCATCCAGGTCCAGATCCAGATCGTCGAGCAGCGCTGTGCGGGAGGTCGCCGCCGGAGCAGATTGTGCGATCGAGAAGCCGGACGGCGCAGGCAGGCTTGCCACGTCGTTTTGAGCGCCCGGAAGTGCCAGCAGCTCACGGGGCGCTTCAAGGGCGAAGTCATCACCCAGAAGCTCGTGCTCCAGATCAAGCGTGAACCCTTCCTCGGGCTCCGCCGCCGCCACTTCGCGCGCAGACGGAGTGCCGAAACTCATGATGCGGGTCAATTCCGCCATGGGATCGGTGTCCGCGATATTCAGATCATCATCAAGCTTGTAGCTGTTGCCGTCTGCCATCTTCTGTCCCGCACTCTTAACTCATCCGGACGCCTCTGTGGCGCGCGAAAACTGGCCATATACCAGCGCAATGTGGGCAAAAGGTGTCAAACGGTCCGGTCAGGTCAGCGCATCTCCTCGGGAGCATCCGCACCGACAAGGCCGAGGCCCAATGTCAAGACATGGAGCACCGCCTGCACCAGACCCAGCCTGGCTTGCGTCAATTGTGGATTGTTATGCTTAACAAAGCGTAAGTCCGTGTTTTCGGTGCCCTTGTTCCAGTGCCCGTGCAGCGAACTGGCCAGATCATAGAGATAAAAGGCTACGCGGTGCGGCTCCTTGGCAGCGGCGGCTGCTTCCACCAGGCGCGGCCATTCGGCAAGCTTGCGGACCAGTGCGATCTCGCCTTCGTCGGTCAGCAACTCCAGATGGGCAGACAAAGCCTCAGGCGCGGCAATCCCGGCGCCCAGCTGTTCTGCAGCCTGACGGAAGACCGAATGGCAGCGTGCCGAGGCATACTGCACATAGAAGACCGGATTGTCCTTGGACTGCTCGGTGACCTTGGCAAAGTCGAAGTCCAGCGGCGCGTCGGCCTTGCGGTAGAGCATCATGAAGCGCACCGGATCGCGGCCCACTTCATCCACCACATCGCGCAGCGTCACAAAGTCCCCTGCCCGCTTGGACATGCGCACCGGCTCGCCATTGCGGTAGAGCTTGACGAGCTGGCAGAGCAGGATGGTCAGGTCGAGCTTGCCTTCGGAGATGGCGCGCGCCAGCGCCTCCATGCGCTTGACATAGCCGCCATGGTCCGCACCGAGTATGAACACCAGTTCCTCGAAGCCGCGACGGAACTTGTCGAGCATGTAGGCGACGTCAGCAGCGAAATAGGTGAAGGCTCCATCTGACTTCATCAGCGGGCGGTCAATGTCGTCTCCTACCGTGGTCGAGCGGAACAGGGTCTGCTCGCGCTCTTCCCAATCCTCATTCGGTTCGCCCTTGGGCGGAGGAAGCTTGCCGCGATAGACAAAGCCCTTCATCGTCAGGTCGTTCATCGCCGAGAGGATGGCGCGGCCATTGTTCTCGTGCAGCGTGCGCTCGGAGAAGAAGACATCGTGGTGGACGTTCAGCGCCTTCAGGTCGGCCTTGATCATGTCCATCATCATGGAGATCGCCAGATCCTTGGCAATCACCAGCGCGTCTTCTTCCGGCATGGAGAGCAGCGCGTCGCCATGGGCCGCCTTCAGGGCCTGGCCGACCGGCTGGAGATAGTCGCCCGGATAAAGGCCCGACGGGATTTCGCCGATCTCCTCGCCCAGCGCCTCGCGGTAGCGCAGCAGCACCGAGCGGGCCAGAACATCAATCTGCACGCCGGCATCGTTGATGTAGTACTCCTTGGTCACGTCATAGCCCGCAAAGGCCATCAGGTTGGCAAGCGCATCGCCCACCACCGCGCCACGGCAATGGCCAACATGCATGGGGCCGGTCGGGTTGGCCGAGACATATTCGACATTGACTTTGCGCCCGCCGCCCAGCGTGGAGCGGCCATAGGCAGGACCGTCTGCCAGAATGCCCTTGAGATGGCGCTGCCAGAAGGCATCCGACAGGCGCATGTTGATGAAGCCCGGACCGGCGACATCGACCTTCGCCACATCGGCATCGCCCGACAGGGCATCGGCAATGGAAACCGCCAGATCGCGCGGATTGCGGCCCACCTGCTTGGCCATCACCATGGCAGCGTTGCAGGCGATGTCGCCATGGGAGGGATCACGCGGCGGCTCAACGGCCATGCGCGAGAGGTCCGGCTTGCCACCATCTGCGGTGACAAGGCCAATGGTCTCAACGGCTGCGAGAATCCGCGCGGTGAAAACGGCGAAAATGTTCATGAACTGGGTCCGGTATCGTGCTTGGCGGGGCTATGCCCGCTTTGCGTCTCGCCTAGCCCATAACGACCTTTCGGTCAAACAGGCGCTCATATTCCTTGATGGCGTAGGTGTCGGTCATGCCGGCAAGGTAATCGCAGACGATGCGCGCGCGGGCCCGCTCATCGCAGCCCTGCGATTGCAACGCCCTCTGCTGCCCCATGATGCGGGGATCGGCCAAACAGGCATCAAACAAGCTGGCCAGCACGAGGTCTGCCTCCTTGCGTACGGAAACCACATCCGGGTGACGGTACATGCGGGCAAACAGGAAGCGCTTCAGCTGGCGGTCAGCGTCCTGCATGGACGGTGAAAAAGCAACGATGGCAATTCCGGCATCATGGATATCGGCGAGCAACCGGGGCTTGAGTGTGGCAATGCGCGTCTGCGCGGAACCGATCACATCCTCGACCATGGCGGTGATCTGCCGGCGCATGAATTCATGCCCGGTTCGCACCTCATCGAGGGCCGGATATCTGGAGCGCACCGATTGCAGGATGCCGGCCACGAAAGGTACTTCGGCTTCAAGCTCTTCAAGCGAGAACAGGCCGGCACGGGTTCCATCATCAATGTCATGGGTGTTGTAGGCAATGTCATCGGCAATGGCCGCACATTGCGCCTCAATGGAAGCATGGCGCCAGAGTTCCAGCGGGAACAGCCGGTCGAAATTGAGAATGTCGCCAGGCACCGCCTCTTTCAGCGGCTTGCCATCCTTGTCTGTCAGCGGACCATTGTGTTTGACGAGGCCTTCCAGCGTTTCCCAGGACAGGTTCAGCCCGTCAAATTCGGCGTAGCGGTGTTCAAGCCGGGTGACGATCCTCAGCGATTGCGCATTGTGGTCAAAGCCGCCAAAGGCAGCCATCCTGGCATCCAGAGTGTCCTCCCCGGTGTGGCCGAAGGGCGTGTGCCCGAAATCATGGACCAGCGCCACGGCCTCGGCCAGATCCTCGTCGGCGCGCAGGGAGCGGGCAAGCGCGCGGGCAATCTGTGCCACCTCGATGGTGTGCGTCAGCCGCGTGCGGTAGTGATCCCCTTCATGGGCGACGAAGACCTGCGTCTTGTGCTTCAGGCGCCTAAAGGCAGTGGAATGGATGATGCGGTCGCGATCACGCTGGAAGGGCGTGCGCGTCGGGCTTTCCGGCTCTTTGACCAGGCGCCCTCGCGTTTGTGCAGGGTCGCAGGCCCAAGGCGCGCGCGGCCGGTAGCCAAACCCGATGTCGCCGAAATCCATGGCTGCCCCTGCCATTCGTGCCGTAATCGTGAACGGGTGGCCAGACATGCCGCTGTTGACGCACCGCTTCGGGCTACTTACCTATTGGATGAACATGAAAGCAAGGTGTAGCCATGGGCCATGAAGCCGCAAGCGTGATGAAGGGTGTTGAGATCACTGAGTCTGCCGCCGCGCGCATCCTCAAGGTGCTTGCCGGGGAGCCGGAAAAGATCGGGCTCCGGATCGCGGTGGAAGGGGGCGGATTCTCCGGCTTTTCCTACCAGATTGATCTGACGGGCGAGCAGTCACCGGAAGACCGCGTGTTTGAAAAGAATGGCGCGAAAGTGCTGATCGACGACCTGTCGCTGGTCTACATGGGCGGATCGCGGATCGACTTCGTCGACGAGCTGATGGGCCAGGCCTTTCGGATCGACAATCCCAACGCCGTTGCCAGCTGCGGCTGCGGAACCAGTTTCTCAATCTGATTCTGATTTTGACCTGAACCTGCTGAAAGCAAATGGAAAAGGCCGCAGTGTCACCACCGCGGCCTTTCCGGTTTTGGTCTGATCAAAGATCAGTGGCCGCTGTCAGCCGCCAAGGCTGCTTCGCGGGCACCGGCTTCATCGAAGGTTGCGCCGTTGAAGAAGGCATTGAGGAGAACGGCCGCTGCCGAGGCCAGCAGGATGCCCGATTCGATCAGCGGATGAAGCGAGTGCGGCATCCACATCTTGAAGTCCGGCGCGATGAGCGGGATCATGCCGAAGCCGAGCGAAACTGCCACAACGAAGAGGTTGTTGCGGTTCGTCTTGAAGTCGACGCCAGCCAGGATGCGCACGCCGGTGGCGGCGACCATGCCGAACATCACGATACCGGCACCGCCAAGCACGAAGGTCGGCAGTGATTCCACCAGTGCACCCATCTTGGGGATGAGGCCGAGCGCAATCAGGATGATGCCACCTGCCACGCAGACGAAACGGCTCTTGATGCCGGTGACGCCGACCAGGCCGACGTTCTGCGAGAACGAGGTGTAGGGGAAGGTGTTGAAGATACCGCCAATCAGCGTGCCGAGACCATCAGCGCGCAGGCCGGACGACAGCATGGGCTGCGTGACCTTCTTGCCGGTCATGTCGCCAAGCGCGAGGAACATGCCGGTGGACTCGATCATGACGACGATCATGACCAGCGTCATGGTGACAATGAGGATCGGATCGAAGATCGGCATGCCGAAGGAGAACGGCAGGATCGGCGCAAACCAGCCGGCAGTGGCAACCTTGGCAAACGTCATCTTGCCGAGAGCTGTTGCCACCACGCCGCCAATGATGATGCCGAGCAGCACCGAAATGTTGGACACAAAGCCTTTGCCGAACTTTGCAATGGCGAGAATTGACACCAGCACGAGTGCAGAGATGCCGATGTTGCCGAGCGGCGCATAGGCCGGATTGGGAATGCTGGAGGCAATGCCGATCTTTTCAGGCATGGGCGGCAGCGTCGAGCCGGTTGCCTTGGCAAGTTCGGAAATCTGCTTCAGCCATTCGGCAGCGGCAGGATCAACGATCTTCGGCGCAGTCGGGCCGAAAGGATTGCCGAAAATCCAGTTGATGCCGATGCGCATCAGCGTAACGCCGATGACGAGGATGATGGTGCCTGTGACAACCGGCGGAAAGAACCGCAGCAGGCGCGACATGATGGGCGCCATCAGGATGGAGATGAGACCGGCCCCGATGATGGCACCGAAGATCATTCGGGCGCCATCAACACCGGGGTTGGCATTGGCCATGGCGACCATGGGGCCGACGGCGGCAAAGGTGACGCCCATCATGACCGGCAGCTTGATGCCAAACCACTGGGTGGCACCCATGGACTGGATGAGCGTGACGAGACCGCAGACAAAGAGGTCCGCCGAAATCAGGAACGCGACCTGTTCGGGATCGAGCTTCAGGGCACGACCGATGATGAGTGGCACGGCGACCGCGCCGGCATACATGACAAGCACGTGCTGCAATCCGAGCGTAAACAGCTTCGGTGCAGGCAAACGCTCGTCTACGGGATGAACCGTTGACATTGTTGTGGACCCCTCTTCCCAAATTGGTTGACCAAGCCCCCTCCTGGGGCTGATGGTCAACATTACGCGAGGGTACGCCAATCACTATGTCTGTCTGGCACGAAAGTCTAAATCAGAAATCATGAAAATCGCGACCTGGAACATCAATGGCGTCAAGGCCCGGCTGGAAAACCTGCTGGCCTGGCTTGCCGAATCGCAGCCCGACATCGCCTGCCTTCAGGAGATCAAGTCGGTGGATGAGACCTTCCCGCGGCAGGAGCTTGAAGCGGTCGGCTGGCATGTGGAAACCCATGGCCAGAAAGGCTTCAACGGCGTTGCCCTGATTTCCAGGAGCGCGCCCGACGAAATTCTGCGCGGGCTGCCTGGCAATGCAGAAGACGAGCAAGCGCGCTTCATCGAAGGTGTCTGGTCGGTGCCGAGCGGCGGTATCGTGAGGGTGGCTTCGCTCTATTTGCCCAATGGCAATCCAATCGAAGATCCGGTCAAGTTTCCCTACAAGCTGGCGTGGATGGAACGGTTGATCGCCCATGCTGAGGCTCGGCTGGCGCTGGAAGAGCCTTTCGTGCTGGCTGGCGATTACAATGTGATTCCCGAACCCAAGGATGCCGCGCGGCCCGAATTGTGGACGGGCGACGCCCTGTTCCAGCCCGAAAGCCGGTCGGCCTTCCGGCGGCTGGAGAACCTTGGGTTCACCGATGCGATCAGGGCGGTCAATGACGATCCGGGTATTTATTCCTTCTGGGATTACCAGGCTGGCGCATGGCAGAAGAACAATGGTATCCGCATCGATCATCTGATGCTGTCGCCGGAAGCCGCACTCAGGCTTCGCTCAGCAGCAGTTGAGAAGCATGTGCGCGGCTGGGAAAAGCCGTCTGACCATGTGCCGGTTGTCATTGATCTTGACGTGTGAACGGCCATTTGCCGGTTTTTGCGGCTGGTGGTATGCTGAAGCCCATGAGACCAATGATCGCCACCTGCCTTGCTGCCATGGTGATCCTGCCCGGTGTTGCTGCCGGGGCGGAGTGTTCCTGCCGGGCCAAGGGCGCCGACTACAAGCTGGCAGACGAGATTTGCCTCACCGTCAGCGGACAATCCTACATGGCCCGCTGTTCCATGGTGCTCAACAACACGGCTTGGGTGAAGGTGGGCGACTGCCCTGAAGCAAGGCTTCCGGACAACACGTCACTTGGCTCGCTGACGGCGAACCTAATGACTTCGGCAAAATCCATGGACATGTGCGAGCCGGCGTGCTGGAGCGGCAAGGCCACCCAGTAAAAGCCAACAGGCCGATCCGAAAAAGGATCAGTCGAGACCATTCTTCAGGATGGAGTCGGCCATGACGATGGCTGTGCGGCGGTCGCTCTCGCCGGCAAGGCCGAAAGCCTGTTCCTGCATGGACTGGATCCAGGCCCGGTCGGACGGCTTGGCTTGTTCAAGGGCCGCGGTCATCATGGCCAGCCCGCGCACGGTCTTGCCCTTCTGGAACAGCAGGTCGCCCAGCGTTGCCTGGGCCTTGTAGTTGCCCTTCTTGGCAGACAGGCGAAGCCAGCGTGCGGCATTCTTCAGGTCGGGATTTCCGCCCTCGCCCTTCAGCATCATGCGGGCCATCTGGTACTGCGCTTCAGGATTGCCGAACAGCGAAGCAGCCTGAAAATAGAGGTCGCGGGCAACGCCCGCATTGGGCGCAACCGGCGAACCGGTAATGCCCTTGCGCACATATCCGGCCAACGCCACCAGCGCATCCGACACATAGCTCTCATCAGCGCTGCCGGGAGCGGCCCCGACAGAGACGATCTGCTGGAAAATCCGGAACGCCTGATAATCGTCGCGGGTGACACCATCGCCATCGGCATACATGCGAGCCAGCTTCCACTGGGCCCCGGAATGGCCCTTTTCGGCGGCATAGCGATAGGCCTCGACAGCCTCTTTCTTGTCGCCGGAACGATAGGCATCATAGCCAAAGCGGAAGGCAGACCAGGGATCGGAACTGTTGCTCAAGCGGCTGGCATCGAAGGCAGCAGCCGGAAGGACATTCAGGCAAAGCAGCAGCGCCATCGCCGAAGTGATGGAGGCTACCGGGTGCTTGAGAATGCTTTTCTTCACGGTTCGAACTCGTCTGCCCTGTAGGGGCCTTTGTCGCCCCTTCCGGGAGCGTGCAGATTTCCTGCCTGTCTTGATGGCATCGGGGTGCGCCGGTTTTGTGGCGGGACTTGGGCAGCCGGAACACGCTTCGCAGGCTACATCAAGCAAGTTTCCAATCTGTTGCCAAACAGCAACAAAGCGATCCGCTGGCAAGTTTCAGGCCGCAGTCAGGGCTTGGCGGGCGGGTTCTCCGCCTTCGCCACAATGGAGGCGACGACAGAGCCAAATATGAGCACTCCGGTGACGCCGAGCGCCACTGGCGACGGGATATGGAAAACGCCAGCCATCAGCATCTTGACCCCGATGAAGACAAGCACGAGCGACAGGCCCGTTTGCAGATACTCGAAATCGCGCATCATTCCGGCAAGCACGAAGAACATTACGCGAAGCCCGAGAATGGCAAAGACGTTTGATGAGAAAACGATGAAGGGATTGTCTGAAATCGCCAGCACCGCAGGAATGGAATCAATGGCGAAGACCAGATCCGTAACTTCCACAGTGACCAGAACCACAAAGAGCGGCGTCATCCACCACAGGCCGTTTTCCTTCACGAGAAAGCGGTTGCCGCGATAGCTATCCGTGCATCGGCCGGTCTTCATGAGCCATTTGACCACCCGGCTGTCGCCCGGATTGATGGCCTGACCATCGTGACGCATCATCTTGATGCCGGACCAGATGAGGACGGCGCCCAGCGCGTAGCCGATGATCTTGAACTGGTCGACCAGATGCACGCCGGGCACGATCAGCGACAAGCGCATGATGATGGCGCCGATGATGCCGTAGAAGAGGACGCGGTGCTGGGCTTCGGCGGGAACGGCGAAATGGGTGAAAATGAGCGCGATGACGAAGATGTTGTCGAGCGAAAGCGCCTGTTCCACCAGATAGGCGGTAAGGAACTCAGCTCCGCGATCTGCCCCGCCGAACCAGAAGACACCAGCTGCAAAAGCCATGGCGAGGGAAAAATAGCCCGCCAGCGTGATGAGCGCATTGCGCGTCGACATCACTTCAGCCTTGCGGTGGACGACAAAGAGATCGAAGGCGAGGATCAGCGCAACGAACGCCAGAAAACCCGGCCAGAGCCAGCTTTCAAGATGCATGGAAGTCACCCGTCCTGTTCCGGTTGCTGCGCAGTGCGGACAGCATAATCGCCGCGACACCGCACAAGGCGCCTATGTGATGGTGCCAAGGCGCCAATGCAAGCCTCAAAATCCTGGTCCGAACAGCAAATCGAGATCATGAAGCGTCAATTTGACACGTATCAAGGCTTTGTCACGCAGGGAGCGCATGATTTCGCGTTGACGCAAAAAGGAGATCGCCGATGACAACACCACCATCCAAGCCCGTTGCCGCCGCGGAGGCCGAAGCCAAGCCCGTTGCCGCCGCTGAGGCAGAGGCCAAGCCCGTTGAGGCAATCGTTGAGCCGAGCATTTTGTTGGAGCCCGCTGCCACCGCTCCGCAAAAGCAGACCATTGCTGAGTTGCGCCATGATCCGGCTGCGATTGGCAAGCTTTTCGAACAGGGTGTCTATCCTTACAAGACCATGATGAAGCGGGACGCCTATGAGAAGGAAAAGGCCCAGCTTCAGGTGGAATTGCTGAAAGCCCAGCGCTGGATCGAGGAAACCGGCCAGAAGGTCGTGATGCTGTTCGAGGGGCGCGATGCCGCCGGCAAGGGCGGCACCATCAAGCGGTTCATGGAGCACATGAACCCGCGCACGGCCACCGTCGTTGCCCTTTCCAAGCCGACAGAGCGCGAGCGCACACAATGGTTTTTCCAGCGCTACATCGCCCACCTGCCCGCTGGCGGCGAAATGGTGCTGTTTGACCGCTCCTGGTACAACCGCGCCGGTGTGGAACGCGTGATGGGGTTCTGCTCGGCTGCCGAGTATTTGGAATTCATGCGCGAAGCCCCGGAGTTCGAGAAGATGCTCACCCGTTCGGGCGTCCGGCTCTACAAGTACTGGTTCTCGGTGACGCAGGAAGAGCAGCTGGCCCGCTTCAAGTCGCGCGAGCATGACCCGCTGAAGCAGTGGAAGCTGTCTCCGGTGGACAAGGCTTCGCTCAACAAGTGGGATGATTATACCGAAGCCAAGGAAGCGATGTTCTTCTACACCGACACGGCGGACGCGCCCTGGACCATCGTCAAGTCCAACGACAAGAAGCGCGCGCGGCTGAACTGCATGCGCCATTTCCTCAACAGCCTGCCCTACCCCAACAAGGACACGCATCTGGTACATGCACCCGATCCGCTGATTGTCGGCGCTTCGCACCATGTGATCGGCCAGGCCGAGCACATCCTGGGTAAGACGCTGCATCCCGACCTGCGCAAGGGCAACGGCTCGGTCAATGGAAACGGCAAGGCTGCCAAGGCATAGGCCGGACGCTGAATTGACGGAAAAGGAAAAGGCCGGGATCGCTCTCGGCCTTTTTCAATCGCCTATCGGAATTCTTGCCAAAGCACTTGCTATCGCAGGGTGATGAGTATGATCCCCAAACCAATCAGGCTTGCCCCGATCCAGTTGAGCGCAGTCAGCCGCTCGCCCAGAAAAACCACACCAAAGACGGCTACAAGCAGCACACTGAGCTTGTCCACGGGAGCAACACGCGCTGCGTCACCGATCTTGAGAGCACGAAAATAGCAAATCCACGAGGCACCGGTTGCCAGACCGGAAAGGACGAGAAACAACCAGGACCGCGCAGAAACGTCCCCCGGTTTTTCCCAGCCCCCGGTCAGCGTCAGAATGGCAGCGAGTACCACCAATATGACGGCAGTTCGGATCCATGTGGCAAAATCGGAACCGATCCCCTCAATACCGATCTTGGCGAAAATGGCAGTCAGAGCTGCAAAAACCGCCGAAAGCACAGCCCATGGCAGCCATCCCGATGCCAGCTCCTTGAGCATTCCGCTTCTTTCTCCTGTTTAGCCTCGTTATCCGGCGGAGCGAACACGCTCCAGAGCGATCGCCAGCCGTGAAGCCACTTCCTGCGCTTCTGCCAGTTTCTCGCGTTCGGCTTCCACCACTTCCGGTTTGGCGTTGGCGACGAATTTCTCATTGCCGAGCTTGGAGGAAATCTTGGCCACTTCGTCGGCTGCCTTGGCGTGGGCCTTCTCCAGCCGCAGGGCTTCCGCCTTCAGGTCAATCAAGTCGCCGAGCGGGATGCAAACCGTGGCTTCGCCGAGCACCAGCTGGGCCGATCCCTTCGGCGTTTCGTCTGCCAGTGTCAGGGCATCGACACGGGCGAGCCTGCGGATGGCGGCATCATGGCGGGCAAGACGCTCCCGAGTGAGATCATTGGCACCGGTCACGACCAGCGGTGCCATGGCACCTGCCGGTACGTTCATTTCCGAACGAACCGAGCGCACGCCGCTGACGAGATCAATCAGCCAGTTGATGTCGGCGGCAGCGTCCTCATCCTGGAATCCGGCTTCCGGCCAGGCGGCATGGCAGAGCAGGCCGTCACGGCTCGCCGTCATGTCCCAAAGCTCTTCGGTCATGAAGGGCATGAAGGGATGCAGCAGCTTGTAGGTTTCTTCCAGCACGAAGGCGGTGCAGGCACGCGCCTCGGCCTTGGCGGCCTCATCTTCTCCCATGAAGACTGGCTTCAGCAATTCCAGATACCAATCGCAGACCTGGTTCCAGACAAAGCGATAGGCTGCGCCTGCCGCCTCGTTGAAGCGGTACGCCTCCAGCGCCTCGGTGATGGAATTGCGCGCCAGCGTCAGCTCCGACAGGATCCAGCGGTTGACCGCGAGTTTCGCATCCGCCGGACGGAAGGCCGGGTCGCGCGACACGCCGTTCATCTCGGCAAAGCGCGTGGCGTTCCAAAGCTTGGTGCCAAAATTGCGGTAGCCGGCGATACGGGCCGGATCGAGCTTCACGTCACGGCCCTGTGCCGCCATGATGGCCAGCGTAAAACGCAGCGCGTCGGCGCCATATTCGTCGATCAGTTCCAGCGGATCGATGACGTTGCCCTTGGACTTCGACATCTTGGCACCGTTCTTGTCGCGCACGAGCGCGTGGACATAGACGGTGTGGAACGGCTCTTCCTTCATGAAGTGCAGTCCCATCATCATCATGCGGGCAACCCAGAAGAAGATGATGTCGAAGCCGGTCACCAGCACGTCGGTCTGGTAGTAGTTCTTCAGTTCCGGCGTCTTGTCTGGCCAGCCGAGCGTCGAGAACGGCCAGAGCGCGGAAGAGAACCAGGTGTCGAGCACGTCTTCGTCGCGCTCGAGGATTTCGCCGGGCTTGAAGTTCTCCAGCTTCTCCTCGACCCAGGCCTTCCATGGGCCCTCATGGGCGATGTAGTGCTGGATAGCCGCTTCCAGCGCCTCTTCCTCATCCTTGGCGACAAAGACCTGGCCGTCCGGGCCATACCAGGCCGGGATCTGGTGACCCCACCAGAGCTGGCGGGAAATACACCAGGGCTGGATGTTCTCCATCCAGTCGAAATAGGTTTTCTCCCAGTTTTTCGGCACGAAATTGGTGCGGCCTTCGCGCACCGAGGCGATGGCGGGCTTGGCGAGTTCGGCAGCGTTCACATACCACTGGTCGGTGAGATAAGGCTCGATCGGCACGCCGCCACGGTCGCCATGCGGCACCATGTGGGTGTGCGGCTCGATCAGCGCGAGGAGGCCTAACTCCTCCATCTTGGTCACGATGGCCTTGCGGGCGGCAAAGCGCTCCATGCCGTCGATCTCTTCCAGCACTTCCAGCAGCTTGCCTTCCAGCGCCAGCCCCGCGAGGAAATCCTCATTGTCCTTCAGCGTGATGTGGCCATCGACCGTCATGATGTTGATGGCCGGCAGGTCATGGCGCTTGCCGACATCGAAGTCATTGAAGTCATGGGCGGGCGTCATCTTCACCGCGCCGGTTCCGGCTTCCGGGTCCGGATACTCGTCGCCGACAATCGGGATGCGGCGGCCGACCAGCGGCAGGATGACATGCTTGCCGATCAGCTTCTTGTAGCGCGGATCATCGGGGTGAACGGCCACGCCGGTATCGCCCAGCATGGTTTCAGGCCGCGTGGTGGCAACCACCAGATAGTCGCGCGTCTCGTAGCCTGCAGGTTCGCCGTCGGAAGGCTTCCAGTGCGTGCGGTTGCCTTCTTCGTCGAGATTGTAGGGATGCTCGTAGGTGAGCCCCTCTTCCAGCGGATAGCGGAAGTGCCAGAGATTGCCCTTGATCTCCACCTGCTCGACCTCAAGGTCGGAAATGGCGGTCAGCAGCTTCGGGTCCCAGTTCACAAGGCGCTTGTCCTTGTAGATCAGGCCTTCATTGTAGAGCGTAACAAAGACTTCGAGCACTGCCTTGGACAGGCCCTCGTCCATGGTGAAGCGCTCGCGCGACCAGTCGCAGGACGCACCGAGGCGCTTCAACTGGTTGAAGATCATGCCACCGGATTCGTCTTTCCACTGCCAGATGCGCTCGACAAAGGCGTCGCGGCCCATCTCGCGGCGGTGCGGCTCCTTGCGCTCGGCAAGCTGTCGCTCTACCACCATCTGCGTGGCAATGCCTGCATGGTCCATGCCCGGCTGCCAGAGCACATCCTTGCCACGCATGCGCTCGAAGCGCACCAGAATGTCCTGCAGCGTGTTGTTGAGCGCGTGGCCCATGTGCAACGAACCGGTGACATTGGGCGGCGGGATGACGATGCAGAAACTGTCTGCGCCGGGCTTGGCACCCGCGCCTGCGGCAAAGGCATCGGCCTCGTCCCAGCGCTTGGCGATCTTCGGCTCAATGCCTGCGGCATCATAGGTTTTTTCAAGCATGGATTTCGTCCGCTCGTGGGGAATTTGTCTGCGGTTGGTAAATCCGAACGGTACCGGCAAGTCAACCGGAACGGAAGCCCGGACCGTCGGGATGCCCGCCCAGAAAGCAGAACCCCGCCACAGGGGGCGGGGTTCCATAGATCAGCTATAAAAACCTGCGGAGACAATCAGCCGCGCGCGATGCGCTCGATTTCCTCGCGGACCAGCCGCTCGACCAGAACAGGCAGATTGTTGTCGAGCCAGTCCTTGAGCATCGGCTGCATCATTTCCTGCGCCATTTCGTCAAAGCTCTTCTGGCGGGATGCGAGGAAGGCACCCTTCAACTCGTCAAAAGCGCCGGCGACCTGACGGCCGGTCGATTCTGAAATGATGGCCGGGCGCTGATGGGAGGGTGTCGCGGAAACAGCGGCAGCAACCTGCTCGAACACAGCATCGAGAGGCCCGGCATTGCGTGCTGGCTCCAAAGGCTCATCAAGCAGGACAACATCGTCCTCGCCATCCACGTCATCCTCATCTGAGAGGACCGGATCAAGCCGGGCAAATACCGGCTCGGCTGCCTTCGGCTGGTTGCCTTCAAGGCGGCGCTGGACATCAGCCAGGGTAAAGGGGCGCGGTTCGGAGCTGGACGAGGCAGCAGGCGCAGGGGGTGCATCCTCCTGAATGGCCTTGCGGAAGGCTTCGACTTCAGGCTCCTGATGCGCAACTTTGGCAGGCTGGGGCTCCGGCTGAACCGGGGCAGTTGCTTCTTCCATCGGAGAGACAGGACGCGCGCTTTCCATGGCCCCTTCCGGAGCTGCGCTGCGTGGCTGATCGGTTTCCTCGATGATCTTGCGGATCGAGGCCAGAATCTCCTCCATGGAGGGTTCTTTCGATACGCTGTGTGGCTGTCCCATGGTCTGTCCGCCGATATGTCATGGCAGGTCTTGTGAGACGCCTGCCGTCAGAATCACCTTGGTCAACCCTATCGCAGCCATCCGGCGAAATGAATCCCCCGCTTGGCACCAAAACGGATTGCTCACAACTTTGAAGAGGCGAAGGCAGATATGAAAAGGCCGCCCTGAGGCGGCCCGGATTTCAAGGCTCAAAAGGATCAGCGCCCGTCTGGCGTGCGCAGGCCGAACCACTTGTCCTTGACGGCTTCGTAGTGCTCTTCCGGCTTGTATTCGGCCACTTGCAAGCCAAGTTTCTGGATGGTCAGGTTGCCGGTCGCAGACAGGATCTGGTAGCTCGCGGTCACAAGGCCGAATTCCGCCTCGATCTGCTGAAGCTGGGCATTGATGACATCGGCCTGGGCGTTCAGCACGTCCAGCGTGGTGCGCTGGCCCACATTGCGCTCCTCGATCACGCCGTTCAGCGCAAGGCGGGCGGCATTGACCAGTTCGCCATTGGCCGCCAAGCTCTCCTTGGCGGCAAAGTAATTGTACCAGGCGGACGTCATGTTGGCGCGAACCTGATCGCGCACCACATCCACATTGATCTGAGCCTCGCCCAGCTGCTCCTTGGACTGGCGCACATTGGCTGAAGCCAGGCCACCCTGGTAGATCGGGACGGTGACTGTCGCTGAAACGGTGCCGGAGTTATAATCCTTGTAGGAATGTGTCGGCAACAACGGACTTACCTGTTTTCCAACGGTATGGTTGTAATTGCGCGCAACGGAGGCCTGCGCAGAAACACGCGGCAGGAAGGCACCTTCCTTCGACTTCACCTTGTACTGGGCGGCATCCACCAAATACTTGTTGGCGCGAATGGCCGGATGGTTGGCCTCGGCCTGTGCAAGTGCTGCTTCGATGGAGGGCGGAAGTGACTTTGACGCGGGCTTGGCCGGTGCCAGCTTGCCCGGCGCATTGCCGACCAGCTGCTGATACAAAGCCTCGGAAGCGCGGATGCGCGCGCGGGCAGCCGAGAGCTGCGCCACGGCAGCCGATTTTCCTGCTTCAGCCTGCGCCACGTCGGTGCGGGTGCCCTCGCCCACATCGAAGCGGGACTTGGCAGCGCGCACCTGCTCGGTCAGGAACTGCAGGTTCTTTTCGCGGAGTGACGCAATCTGACGGTCACGGATGACCGACATGTAGGCTTCGACCGTTTGATACAGGATGTTCTGGCCGGTGTTGTTCAGGTTCTCGCGCGACGCGAAAACGCCCATCTTGGCTGCTTCGACATTGTTGCGCGTCTGGAACCCGTCAAACAGCGTCTGCTGCAGCGTGATGCCGAAAGAACCGTTGGAGACCCGCTGTTCCGACAGTCCATTGTAGCTGTAGGAAACCGTGTTGTTGTTAGTGATGACGGGACGATAGCCGGATTTGGCAATTGCCACGTTCTCGTCATTCACCCGCACACCGGCGCGTGCAGAATTCAGGCTGGAATTGTTGGAATAGGCCTTGGCCAGAGCAGCCGAAAGCGTATCAGCGGAAACCGGTACAATGGCGAAGGCCGCGACCGATGCAAAGACCGATACGGCCGTCAGTCCAGACTTGAAACGCTTCACGACAAACCTCTTGTTCTTGTCCCGGCAAAGCCAAGACCAATGAAGCGGTTCCCTTCGCCACCAGAAATTCTCTGCCAGCACCGCCCAGATTTGCCCACCCGGCAATATGGCGCATACGCAACCTTATTTGGCCGCGAATGTCAAAACTGAAATTCGGTTTTCCTCGCAAATCCGGGGAGCGGACGCACTGCGGAATTGAAGACGCTGCGGCCTGAAACCACCCCGCCTTCCTTGATGTAGAGCTTGGCCGATCCGGCATTGCCGGTTCCTTCGACCACGACCAATCGACCACCGTCACGCAGCTGGTCAAACAGTGTCTGCGACACTTCGTCCACCGACCCGCCGACCAGGATCACGTCATAGGGCGCCTCTGAAGGATATCCACCGGCAATCGGACCGGAGACGACAACGACGTTGTCAAAGCCCAGATCAAGAAGCGCGGCGCTGGCCGAATCAGCCAGGTCCTGGTCGCTTTCAACTGCAATCACCGAAGTGGCGAGGCGCGAGAGCACTGCCGAGGAATAGCCGGTGGCGCAGCCTGCATCGAGCACCACGTCGCCCGGCTTGATGGAAGCGAGTTGAATGAGCCGCGCCAGCGGCGAAGGCTCCATGACATAGCGGCCCGGAGCCACTTCGAGGTCCTCGTCGAGATAGGCAAGTTCGCGCAGGCGCGCCGGAACAAAAGCCTCGCGCGGCACTTCGAGAAAGGCATCCAGCACATCAAGGGCTGTCACGCCGGTGGTGCGCAGCTGGCTGTCAACCATGTGGAGACGGAGTGCTGAGAAATCGGTGGTCATGTGCCCTGCCCGTGGTTGCCGGCCGGACACGGCATCGCTTGACCCGCGGCGGCCCACCGAGAAATTCATTCTGCTGCGATCTGGAGGCCTCGCCCGGAATCGAACCGGGGTGCAAGGATTTGCAGTCCTCTGCGTAACCACTCCGCCACGAGGCCTCACGCGAAACCGGCAAGGTTTTCAATCGCGCAGCCGATCCTTGCAGTCACCTTGGATGCTTGGTCCGGCGGTTTTGGCAATAGACGTTCACGCTCTTGACCGCAAGCGTATTTTTGGTCGCCATCACCGGCAGGCTGTGGCATCAGGTCTGCCCGATTGTTCAGGCTGTCATTTCAGCCTGGCGGCAAATTCCTCACCGAAGCGCTCTGCCACAAAATCTGTCTGGCCGGCGACCATCGCTTCAAGGCGGGAGCGCACGTCTGACGTGATCACCGCATTGTTGGCGGCCGACGAATTGATGGTCTGCGGGCTCAGATCATAGCCGTCAAAGCGCGTCAGCCCGACATGGGCCTCGACCTGCCGTAAAGCCTTCAAAGGCTCGGTCCTGATATCGCCAAACGGCAAATAGAGGATCTGGGCCGGATCAAACACTTTCTCCCAGCGGGTCACATTGGCCCGATAATCGCAGCGGGCCTGGAAGACCGGGTCATCCATGGCCTCCTCAGCGCTTTGGCCCGGATTGTCCTCCAGCTGCATGCGCAGCGAAGAGATGGCGCGGGCCAGCGGATCGCGCAGGATGTGGATCAGCGGCACTTCGGGCATCAGCCGATGAACATGGCGGATGCCTTCGTCGGACAAGGCTGCATAGACCGGCGTGATCTCGCCGCCCTTCATGCCGGCCGGCTTTGCAGCAAAAAGCGCGCGGTACCAATCATCGGTGAAGGCAAAATCCTCGCGGCCTAGCGCCCTCAGCTTCGAAAACAGGAAACCCGAGCCCGCAAACGGATTGCCGTGCCGAAAATCCCACATGGCCTTGCGGGCATTGCGACGGATCACCGCCAGCCGCCGCACCCGATCTGTGCCCAGATGCACCACGTCGAAATAATGGATTTCCTTGCCGCCGGGAGAAAACCAAGCCTGCGGATGCTCGCGCAGCCGGTAGAAAAGCCAGGCCGTGCCCGCCTTCTGCGCACCTATCCCCAGAAAATCCAGCATCTTCCCTCGCCTGACCGCATCAGTTCCTTGACTGGCTTGCTGCTTCAAGCGCGGCGACGGGTCACTTGTCAACGCCGCCCTTGCCGTTCGCGTCCGGCTTGCCGTCCGTTCGGGCGCGCCTGCGGCCCCA
>JBGSQC010000337.1:0-3184 GCA_041738295.1 Zhengella sp.
GCCGGCAGCAATGCGCAGCGTCAGCCGCTTGGCGCGCGGGTTTTCCACCACACTCAGCGCCATGGCCCGGCCCGCCACCTCATGGGTGGTCTCGCGGGTGGTTTGGCGCGGCGGGGCCGCACGCTTGCGGGTGAGGAAGGCTGGCAGCATGGGGACCCAGGATAGATGATTCGGCGCTGTTGGGGACAAGCAAAGGCCGGGCCCCGTTTCCGGAACCCGGCCCAGCTTTTTGTCAGGGCCTGACGGATCAGGCCTCGTCGGATTTCACTTCCGGCACGGTCTTGCCGCGCTTGGCCTTGGAGGCCTTGGAAGCGTCACGGTCGCGCATGAAGCGGTCGAACTCTTCCTGGTCCTTGGCGCGGCGCAGTTCGCGGGCATAATCCTCGAACTCGGCGCGCATCTCTTCCAGCTTGCGGCGCTCTTCGTCGAGGCGCTGCAGCTCGGCATCGCGCCAGTCGTCGAAGGCGACATTGCCGGTGCGGCCATAGGAAGCGTGGCGGGCCGACTTGCGGAAGCCGGCGAAAACGCCGTCGGTCGCGTGGTTCACGTCGCGCTTGAAGCCTTCCAGCCGGTCACCCCAGATGATGTAGGCGAGCATGGCCAGGCCGAGCGGCCAGAAGAGCATGAAACCGACAACCATGATGCCGATCGTGGCGGGCGTCCATGCGGGACGGATCAGTGCGGAATTGGTCATTGGAGCCTTTCCTCTATGACAAGGACAGCCACCATCGGCTGCTTGCAATCGAGATGGGAAAAGCAAAACGGCAATTCAAGATTGCCGCCGCCAAAATCGGAAAAGCCCTTGTTTCCCTTGCGGAAAACCGGCAGGCCTTGAAACGCCCTGCCGGTCTCTCTGCAAGCCTGTCAGCCGTTGCGGCCCTTAACCATTGCGGTACGTGTAGGAATAGCCGTTGAGCGCCGGTGCGCCGCCCAGATGCGCGTAGAGAACCTTCGAGCCTTCCGGGAAATAGCCCTTGTGCACCAGGTCGATCATGCCCTGCATGCTTTTGCCCTCATAGACCGGGTCGGTGATCATCGCCTCGGTGCGCGCGGCAAGGCGGATCGCCTCGTTGGTTTCCTTTGATGGCACGCCATAGGCCGGATAGGCATAATCGGGCAGGATGACGATCTCGTCGTCGCGCACCTTTCGGCCCAGTTCCACCAGTTCCGCCGTGTTGTCGACGATCTGGCGCACCTGCACGCGAAGCTGGTCAGGCGTGCCGGAGCCGTCAATGCCGATCACCCGGTCGGCGCGCCCGTCTGCGGCAAAGCCGACGATCATGCCTGCCTGCGTCGAGCCGGTCACCACGCAGACGATCACATAGTCGAACTTGAAACCGAGATCGGCCTCCTGCGCGCGCACTTCTTCGGCAAAACCGACATAGCCGAGCCCGCCATATTTGTGCACCGAGGCACCCGCCGGAATGGGATAGGGAGTGCCACCGGCGTCACGCACCGATTGCAGCGCATCCTCCCAGCTCTGGCGGATGCCGATGTCAAATCCCTCATCCACCAGCCGGCTGTCGGCCCCCATCAAACGCGTCATAAGGATGTTGCCGACACGGTCATAGACGGCATCATCATGCGGCACCCAGCTTTCCTGGATGACCACGCATTTCATGCCGATCTTGGCGGCGGTGGCCGCCACCATGCGCGTGTGGTTGGACTGCACGCCACCGATGGAAACCAGTGTGTCGGCACCCGACGCAATCGCATCCGGCACGATGTATTCGAGCTTGCGCAGCTTGTTGCCGCCCATCGCGAGACCGGAATTGCAATCGTCGCGCTTGGCCCAGATTTCCACCTTGCCGCCGAGCGCTGCGGTGAGGCGCGGCAGGAACTCGACCGGTGTTGGGCCATAGGTCAGCGGATAGCGGGGAAACTTGGCTAGGTTCATGGGAGGCGCTCCGTGGCTGGATTGATGTTCGGACCATAGCAGCAGGTCCGGGAAAGGTGCTTTCAAAGATCACTTCTCTTTTGCCCGAAAGAGGGATTGAAGCTGCATGAACCGGTGTTATTGTCTATTCAGGGAAGCAATATCGGAAGATCCTTTCATGGACGGAACGCTGGACCGCATCGACCGCAAGATCCTGAAGCTGCTGCAGCAGGACGGGCGGCTGACCAATGCCGAGCTGGCCACACGCGTCCATGTCAGCCCCGCCACCTGCCACCGGCGCACCCAGCGCCTGTTCGAGGACGGCTTCATCAAAACGGTGCGGGCCCATGTCGATCCGCAAATGGTCGGGCGCGGCACGCTGGTCATGGTCGGCGTGGTGCTCGACCGCTCGACGCCGGAAAGCTTCGCCGCCTTCGAACAGGCGGTGGCCGGGCTTGATTTCGTGCTGGATTGCCATCTCGTTGCCGGTGATTTCGACTATTTCCTGAAGATCCGCGTGGGCGACATGGCCGGCTTCAACCGCCTGCATGGCGAGCGGCTGATAGCGCTGCCGGGCGTTCGCCAGACCCGCACCTTCTTTGTCATGAAGGAGGTGACCGACAATGCGCCGCTGGAATTCTGAAACCCGACCGGCCCGCGCTGTTGCATCCGGCCATCTTGAAGCCCTAGCTTAACCTCCATTGGCGAACAGGGGATACCATCATGGCGGATGAGGAAAAGGTCGCCAAAACCGGCGGCGTCAAGACCATCCGCGCCCTGTCGCGCGGCCTGCTGGTGCTGCGCATGCTGCAGCAATCGGGCGGCATGGGTCTGAACGACCTGTACCGCACCACGCGCCTGCCCAAGGCAACGCTGCTGCGCATCCTCGCCACACTGGAAGCCGACGGGCTGGTCTGGCAGCGCATCGTCGACAATGCCTATCTCGCCAGCCAAATGGTGCAGGAAAATGTCGGCGGCACGGCAGAAGAGAAGCGCTTTGTCGAACTGGCATCGCCCCTGCTCGAAAAGCTCACCCGCAAGGTCCGCTGGCCGTCCATCCTCGCCGTGCCTCGCCTTTCCCACATGGAGGTGATCGAGGCCACCGCGCCGCGCTCCTATTTCCACTACATCGAACTCGGGCCTGTCGGCTTCCAGATCAACATGGTGCTCTCGGCAACCGGCCGCGCCTATCTCGCTTTCTGCCCGGACCAGGAGCGCGAGCTGGTGCTGGACCGGCTGCGCCACAGCCAGCGCTCCGGCGACCGCATGGCGCGCGACAAGAAATGGATGGACGAGGTGCTGGCCACC
>JBGSQC010000343.1:0-20546 GCA_041738295.1 Zhengella sp.
GTCCACCTTCACGAGGAGGGCGCTTACCATAGGGCTTGTCGCCACGGGCATCGTCACGCGGACCACGACCGCGTTTGTAGAGACCACCGGCTGCTTCCTGCGGCGCGCTGCGAACCGGACGCGTGTCGAGACGTCCGAGAGCCTCGTCGCGGCGTTCCTGGGCGTCCGGCTTCCAGCCGCGGCGGTCGCGGGGCTCTGCTTCCGGCTGCGTATCCTTGACGACGACCGAATTGGTAAACTCATTGAGGATGGGGGCATCAAAGTCCGCGCCCGATTCCTCGATCAGGCGTTCACCCAACTGGTCGCGCAGCAAGCGGCCGCGCAGTTCCTGCACCCCGCCCTCGGGCAGGTCGGAAAGCTGGAAGGGGCCATAAGAAATGCGAATGAGGCGCGTCACATCGAGGCCGAGAGCGCCCATGACGTTCTTCACTTCCCGGTTTTTGCCTTCGCGCAGCGAGATCGTCAGCCAGGCATTGGCGCCCTGCTCGCGGTCGAGCACGGCTTCCATCGAGCCATAAAAAACGCCGTCGACGGCAATGCCGTTCTTCAATTCGTCCAGTTGCGCCTGTTCCACCTTGCCATGCACGCGCACGCGATAGCGGCGCAGCCAGCCAGTGGACGGCAGCTCCAACAGGCGGGCAAGGCCGCCATCATTGGTCAGCAGCAGCAGGCCTTCGGTGTTGATGTCGAGGCGGCCGATGGTGATGACGCGCGGCATGCCTTCCGGCAGGGCTTCAAAGATCGTCTTGCGGCCTTCGGGATCCCTGTTTGTAGTGACAAGACCTGAAGGCTTGTGGAACAGCCAAAGGCGCGTGCGCTCGATTTCCGGGATCGGCTTGCCGTCGATCAATACCTTGTCATGCGGCATGACATTGAAGGCCGGGCTTGAAAGCACCTTGCCGTTGACCGCGATGCGGCCATCGGCAATCAGGCCCTCGGCCTCACGGCGCGACGAGACCCCGGCACGTGCCAGCCACTTGGCGATGCGCTCACCAGCGGGAGCCTCCTCGACGGGAGCATCCTTGGCAAAACGCGGACCATCCTTGCGCGGCGGCCTGCCTTCCTTGTCGAAGGGTTTTGCCCGCTTGTCGCCCTCAAAGGGCTTACCACGCTTGTCGCCCTCGAAGGGCTTGCCATCGCGCGGGCCGGAGCGGGGTTTGCGGTCGCCGAAGGGCCGGTTTTTCTTGTCGTCGGTCATTTGATTGTTTCCGTTTGTGCGGCTACCTAACAAATGCATGAGGCGCTTGCGAGGGAAAAGAAAAAAGCGATGAAACCCGGAAGCCCGGACAGTCCGATGGAACTGGCGCTGGACGAGGCGCGAAAGGCCGCGGCACGCGGCGAAGTGCCGGTAGGAGCTGTCCTCGTGCTCGACGGCGCAATCATCGCCAAGGCGGGCAACCGGACGCGCGAATTGAACGATCCAACCGCCCATGCCGAAATGCTGGTGATCCGCGAGGCCTGCGCCACACTAAGTGTCGAACGGCTTTCAGGCGCTGATCTTCACGTGACGCTGGAGCCCTGCACCATGTGCACGGGCGCCATTTCCTTTGCCCGGCTGCGGCGCGTATATTTCGGCGCGGAAGATGCCAAGGGCGGTGCGGTGACCAGCGGCGCGCGATTTTTCACCCAGCCGACCTGCCATCATGCACCGGAAGTCTATTCAGGCATCAGCGAAAGCGAAGCGGCAGCCTTGCTGCGCTCCTTCTTCAGGGCCAGGCGCGAATAGATCTTTGGCTCAGAGCCAAGGAACGTAATCGCGCCAGCTCTTGTTGCCGGATGCCTTGCGCGATTGCGACTTCAGCCGCGCTTCCTTCTTGGCCTCGTCCTCGCCCAGATCATCCGCTGGCGCGGCGGCAGAAGGCTGGCGGTATTCCAGCGGCGGTTCGGATAGATAGGAGCGGCGATCGGCATAGCCTTGCTCGCTCTGCTGCTTGCGGGCGCGGTAATCGGCCTGCTGGCTTCGATTGGAGGCAACGTCGCGCGGCGCGGCGTGCTGATGCACGCCACGATCGGCAGCAGCCGGCGAGGTGACCATCGGCTCATTGGGATCGACTTCGCGGCCCGAACGGACAATCGGCTTGAAATCCGGATTGTCGCGGTTCTCGGTCGCATAGTCGCGAATGCGCTGGCGGCGCTGCTCGGGCGATTCCGGCCACTGGCCGGTGTCAGCGGCTGTTGCTGTGATGGTTTCCTGCGGTGCGGGAAGCTGGTTCACATCGGCCGGCTTCACCAGTTCGGGGCGCGGCTCGTAGTCGATCTTCGGCCCGCGCTTGGGAGCCAGCGACACGATGCCGGTCAGGTCTTCCATCAGCTGCTTGTCAGAACGAACGCCCGTGCCATAGGTCGGCGAGCCTTGGCAACCCGCCAGAAGTCCGAGGAGAAGCACGCCAGAAACCGTTTTCGCGCCGGTGTTCTTCAGAAGATGCGTTCCAAACATGGATGACCCGTCCTTTGCGCCTTGCCGGAAACGGCAAAACAAATCCCCTGTGCCCGCTGTCCGTCAGCTGCCGCCAGTGTCGTTCATGCGCGATGAACCGACAATCCGGCAACATCATGACCGGGCACCATGATGTGCTTATTTACCGCAAGTGCGGCTTGCGGGCAACGCATCGCACGACAAAGGGTTAGCGGGCAGCCGGAACCGCCCGCCTTGCCCCGTCAAAGCCGCCCGAGCGCCTTGAATTCGCGCAGGGCTGCAGCATCGCGCGCAGAGACATCCGGATAGTCCGGATCGGACCCGACATCGGTGGTCACGCGCCAAGACCGGGCGCATTTTGCACCCTCGGCCAGCGCTGGAACCACGGCCACGCCCTTCACATCGTCCATTGTGAGAGCACCTGCCGGTGCTTCCTTGTCGGAAATGGCGATGCCGGACGTGATGCAGATTTCGGCCATGTCGAGGCCGGCAATGGCGGCGGCCAGATCCGGATCGGTGACATGGACAAAGGGCGAGGCTTCCAGCGACGATCCGATGCGCTTGGCGGCCCGTTCCAGCTCCAGCGCGCCGGTGATGGCACGGCGAACCGTGCGCACCTTGCGCCATTTGGCAGCCAGCGCCTCGTCCAGCCACTCGGCCGGGATGTCCGGGAACTGCTCCAGATGCACGGAGACAGCCGACGGGTTGCGCTCGGTCCATGCCTCTTCCGTGGTGAAGGGCAGCATGGGGGCAAGCCATTTGACAAGGCAGTCAAACAGGGCGCGCACCACCTGCAGCGAGGCCTTGCGGCGCAGGCTCGACGGGGCATCGCAATAGAGCGTGTCCTTGCGGATGTCGAAATAGAAGGCCGAAAGATCGACCACCATGAAATCGATCAGCGTCTTGGCGATGCGCTTGAAGTCGAAACTGTCGTAGCCGTCGTGGACGACACGGTTCAGCTCGGCCAGGCGATGGAGCATCAGGCGCTCCAGCTCCGGCATGTCGGCCAGCGCCACCTCGTCGCCGGCATCATGGGCGAGCGTGCCCAGCATCCAGCGGATGGTGTTGCGCATCTTGCGGTAGGCGTCGATGTTGGTTTGCAGGATGGTCTTGCCGAGGCGCAGATCCTCCTCGTAGTCCGACGACACCACCCACAGGCGCAGGATGTCGGCACCGGAATCCTTGATGACTTCCTGCGGCGTGACGACATTGCCGAGTGACTTCGACATCTTGCGGCCGTCCTCGGCCATCACGAAGCCATGGGTCAGCACGGCATCATAAGGCGCGCGGCCGCGCGTGCCGGCGCTTTCCAGCAGGGACGAATGGAACCAGCCGCGATGCTGGTCGGAACCTTCCAGATAAAGGTCGGCCGGCCATTTCAGGTCCGGGCGCTTTTCCAGGCAGAAGGCATGGGTGGAGCCGGAATCAAACCACACATCAAGAATGTCGTCGATCTTGGTCCAGTTCTCGGGATCATTGACCAAGCCGTCAAGGAAACGGTCCTTGGCGCCGGGTTTGTACCAGGCGTCGGCGCCTTCCTCGCGGAAGGCGTCCATGATGCGCTCGGACAAAACATCCGACTGACCAAAGTCCGGGCCGGGGATGACCTGCCCGGTCTCCTCGTTGCGGAAGACCGAGATCGGAACGCCCCAGGCGCGCTGGCGCGACAGCACCCAATCCGGGCGCTGGGCAATCATGGCGCGCAGGCGGTTCTGGCCCGACGCCGGCACGAAGCGCGTCTCGTCGATGGCGGCCAACGCGGTGTCGCGCAACGTGCCCTTGGCGCAGACGCCATCCTTGTCCATGTGGACGAACCATTGCGGCGTGTTGCGGAAGATGATCGGCTTCTTGGAGCGCCAGGAATGCGGATAGTCATGCTTCAGGCGGCCGCGCGCAAAAAGATTGCCGGCCGTGATCAGCGCCTTCATGACGCGCTCATTGGCGTCGCCCTTCTTGCCCTTGTCATCGATGACGCGCGCAGGCCCGCCCTCGGCACCGGGACCAAAGCCGGGAACGTCATCGGTGTAGAAGCCGTGGTCATCCACGGTAAACGGAATGGCCGCCGAGATGCCGCGCGCCTCGAGGTCGCGGGAATGGTGCATCCAGATTTCAAAGTCGTCGCGGCCATGGCCGGGCGCGGTGTGCACAAAGCCGGTGCCGGCATCATCGGTGACGTGGTCGCCATCGAGCATGGGGACGGCAAAGTCGTAGCCCATGGCGTGCAACGGATGGCGGCAGGTGATGGCGGCCAGTTCGTCCGATGAAACCGTCCGCAGCCGGTTGAAGCCGAGCTTTGCCTTGGCAAAACTTTCTTCCGCCAGCTTGTCGGCGAAGACCAGCTTCTCACCCGGACGCGGACCGAAATCGTTCACGGCGGACGTCATTTCATAGAGACCGTACTCCACCCGCGAAGAAAACGAGATGGCGCGATTGCCGGGGATCGTCCATGGGGTGGTCGTCCAGATGACGACGAAGGCGTCGGTAAGGTCTCCAAACATCCGATCTTCTGCAGGAGATGCAGTATTCCCTGCCAAGGCTATCACAGGAAACTTCACCCAGATCGTGTCGCTCTCGACCATCTCATATTCGATTTCGGCCTCGGCGAGCGCCGTCTGCTCGACCACCGACCACATGATCGGCTTGGAGCCGCG
This sequence comes from Zhengella sp., assembly GCA_041738295.1. Taxonomy (GTDB): domain Bacteria; phylum Pseudomonadota; class Alphaproteobacteria; order Rhizobiales; family Rhizobiaceae; genus Zhengella. The sequence goes on from JBGSQC010000343.1 coordinate 5,068, forward strand.
ATAGAGCTGGCCGGAGCGGGCGAACTTCATCAGCTCTCCGGCGATCACGGCTTCCGCGTCATAGGCCATCGTCAGATAGGGATCGGCGAAGTCACCGGTGACGCCAAGGCGCTGGAACTCCTCAGACTGGACGCCCACCCAATGGGTGGCGAAGTCACGGCATTCCTTGCGGAATTCGTTGATCTCGATCTCGTCCTTGTTCTTGCCCTTGGCGCGATACTGCTCCTCGATCTTCCATTCGATCGGCAGGCCATGGCAATCCCAACCGGGCACGTAATTGCTGTCGCGCCCGCGCATCTGGAAGGAGCGCGTGATGACGTCCTTCAGTACCTTGTTGAGCGCATGGCCGATGTGCAAATTGCCGTTGGCATAGGGCGGGCCGTCATGCAGCACATATTTCGGGCGGCCTGCGGCGTCCGCCCGCAGCTTGCCGTAGAGGTCCATCTCCTGCCAGCGCTTGAGGATCAGCGGCTCCTTTTCAGGAAGGCCGGCGCGCATCGGGAAGGCAGTTTCGGGCAGATAAAGCGTCTTTGAATAGTCGATCTTCTGAGCGTTCTCGGTCATGGGTCTTGCCAGTCTGGCTGCCGCAAAGGGGCAGGAATATCGGGATGACGGATGGGCCGCGGGCGGTTGCCCCAAACGGCGGAATTCCCGGACCTTCCCGCGCCAATTCAGGCGGCGGCGAAGGCCGGGCCGGTAATTCGGTTCGTGAAGAGGGCCGTGATCGCGTTCATGGCGCGGCTTGTATCAACAAGAAGGGACGGAATAAAGCGCCATTTGGCTTGCCTTGCCGTTTGCGCCAATTGCGCATATATTTGATGGCAATTGGCGGAGAGCGGAATTTTGATGGTAATTGGCGGAGAGCGGAATAATGGTGACCAGAAGCGAGACAGCAAAGAATGCCGCGAAGGAGCGCGCACCTTCGAGGTCAGCCAAAATGGCGGCAAAGCGCATGGAGTCGTCTGGCAAGTTCCTCATGCCGGGGCAGGACAGGAAGTCAGCACCTTTTCCTCCCAGGGTGGAGCTTGAGCGGTTGACCCGTTTGAAGCAGGATTTCTCGATAGAGGAGATCTATGCGCTGGTTGCCCCGCGCCGCACGCTTGAACGCCGGATGGAACAGGGATCACCGCTGAGCCCTGTAGAATCGGACCGTGTTGTCAGGCTGGAGCGGATCAGCACGCATGCGATCCGGGTTTTCGGCAACCGGGACAAGGCCCACCGCTGGCTTCGCAAACCATGCCGGGCGCTTAACGGAGCGGTACCGCTTGATCTTTTGGCTTCGGAAACCGGTGCCTTTGTCGTGGAAGGTGAACTTCATGCCATCGACTTTGGCATGTTTGTCTAACAATGCGTGCATGGCGCATTTCCAACCATGCCGACCTTTCCGGAATTGGCGGCAAATACAAGGACGGCCGCTGGAACAAGCTCGGCCGGCTGATCGTCTACTGTGCCGATCACCCGGCGTTGGCGATGCTTGAAATCCTGGTTCATATGGATCCGGCCGATCTGCCCGAAGCCTACCAGCTTCTCGAGATCGACATTCCTGAAAACAGCATGGTGACTGAAGGCGACCTTCCGGAATCGTGGCGGGGGAGCGCTGACGTTTCACGCAAAGTGTTCGAGGACTTTTGCAGCCAGGCACCAAGCCCCGTCTTGCGGGTGCCGAGCATCATCATGCCGCATTGTTTCAACCTGCTGATCAACCCGGCCCATCCGCAAGCCGGAGAGATCACGATCCTGTCGGCGCAAATGCACCCGCTTGAACCGCGGTTCCTTGCCTGATCACCAGACATTTCCCTTGAGCCGCTCGTAAATGATGCGCTTCATCTGGTTGGTGACGAAACGCGGCGCAAGGCGACCTGCAAGCGCAAAAAGCTTTGGGCCGGTGCCGGGTATGGCAAGCGGTTTGCCGGAAAGCGCGGCCTTGAGGATATCGGCGGCGGCAACTGCCGGCTCCATCCGCTTTTCTTCTTGTGCGCCTTCCGGCGCATGGGCTGCAGCATGGGCGGTGCGCAAGGGGCCGGGACAGGCAAGCGTGACGGAGACGCCGCGCGCGGCAAAGGGCTTGCGCACGCTTTTTGCCCAGACCGCCAGCGCATCCTTGGAGGCGGCATAGGCGGCAGCGCCCGGATAGCCAGTGAAATGCGACAGCGACGACACAAGGGCAATGCGCCGCACGGCCCCTGCCCTGACCAGCGCGGAGGCGAGCACCATGGGTGTTTCGGCATTGATCGTCATCAGGCGGCGGTAGTGCGCTGCCGGGATATCCTCGAACTTGCCGGTGGCCGAGATACCGGCATTGAAGATGGCGAGTTCATAGGGCCCGGCTGCCAGCAGCGCCGGGATCACCCGATCCACTGCGGCGCGGTCGGCAAGATCGCAGGCAACATGAATGAGGTTTGGCCGTGGATCGGGCGCGCTGCGGTCAAGGCAGATCACATCTGCTCCGGCTTGCAGGAGGTGGCGCACCATGGCTGCGCCGAGCCCGCTTGATCCGCCGGTGACAAGCGCGCGCATCAGCGGCTCCTCCAAAGCTTCGGAGAGACGAGGAGACGCAGATGCCCGGCAGAAGTGGCTGGACGCTTGCTTTCTATAATGGAAGCGATCATCGCGGCAACGGCGTCGGGTTTCAGGAACCAACGCCCTGCCCGGCCCGGATCAAAGCCCGCGCGCTCATGCATGGCCGTGGCCGTGGCGCCCGGATGGATGACCTGCACGCCGACCCTGCCCTGCCATTCTGCGGCAAGCGCCCGGCCAAGCCCGTGCAAGCCCGCCTTTGAGGCGGCATAGGAGGCAAAGCGCGAAGCGCCCTTGTGCGCCACCGAACCAACCAGCACCAGCTTGCCGGACCGGGTGGCCAGACGCGGATAAAGCGCTTGGGCCATCAGCATCGGCGTGACAAGATTTGCGTCGAGAGTGGCACGGATGGTTGACGCCGTCTCGCCTGCCGGATCGCCTGCGGTTCCGGTTCCCGCGTTCAGGATGGCAATGTCGAGACCATCCCAGCCGAGCCGATTGAGACTGGCTTCAAGGCTGGCAAGCGCCACATCCGGATCGGATTGATCCATGACGGCGTAGGCGGAACCTGCGGGCACGACCATTCGTGCCTCGTCTTCGGATCGCCGCCCGGTCAGGAGAAGTTCTCCCCTGCCCGACATCCGGTTGGCAAGCGCCAGGCCGATGCCGGAGGTCGCCCCGGTGATGAGGATCCGCTTCATCGCTCAGAGCGTAAAACAAAGTGAAGCATCAAGCGGCGACAGCGGCTGCACACCGGCTAGCAGGGCACGCGCTTCCTCGCTGTCGCGGTTCATCTGGGCGATCAGCGGGTCCAGACCATCAAATTTTTCTTCGCCGCGCAGGCGCCCGAAGAGGGTAACGGCGCAGTCCTCGCCATAAAGATCGCCGGAAAAATCGAACACGAAGGTTTCCAGCAGCGGCTCGCCATTGCTGGTGACCGTGGGGCGGCGGCCAAAGCTCGCCACTCCTTCATGCAAGCTGCCGTCCGCACGGCGCAGGCGCACCGCATAGATGCCGTGGGCGAGCGCGTTTTCGGCAGGCAGTGCCATGTTGGCGGTCGGATAGCCGATGGTGCGGCCAAGCTTCTGGCCGCCGATTACCGGAGCGCTGACCGTGTAGCGGTAGCCCAACAGGCCAGCAGCCTGCGCCACGTCGCCATCGGCCAGCAGGTCACGGATGCGGCTCGAGGAGACAACCTCGGCCCCTTCGTCGCGGAAGGCGTCGACCAGGGTCACGCCGAACCCCTCGCGCTTTCCTGCTTCCATCAGATAGGCCGGACCGCCCGCGCGCTTGCGACCGAAATGGAAATCAAAGCCGGTGACCGCATGGCTGATGCCAAGCTTTTCGGCCAGCACGCCATGGATGAAGGCGTGAGGCTCCAGCGAAGCAAAGTCGCGGTCAAAGGTTTGTTCGACAACGCCATCGAAGCCGAGCGCTTCCAGCAGGCGCGCACGCACGGGTGCCGGCGTGATGCGGAAGACCGGCTGATCGGGATTGAAGACGGTTCGCGGATGCGGCTCGAAGGTCAGCACGAGGGCCGGAACGCCAGCCGAATGCGCCAAAGCCAGCGCCCGTTCCAGAACCGACAGATGGCCGCGATGAACGCCGTCGAAATTGCCGATGGCCACAACACCGCCGCGCAAATGCGCTGGCAAGGGCCTTGATCCATTGCAGCGCTGGAAGGCATAGGACGTCATGGATCAGGCCAGATGCGGGATGATGGCGGAGGGATGCATGCCGTGACGGGCAAGGAACGCCGCCAGCCGCTCGGGATCAGGCTGGGCCGCGGTGTCACCATAGTCGCGGTAGTGGATGCCGCCCGACACATAAAGGGCGTCAATGCCGAAATCGACGGCACCCTTGATGTCGGTCAGCATGCCATCGCCAATGGCCAGCACATCGCGCACGTTGACCGGCGTGCCCAGCACTTCGCCAGCCTGGACCAGGGCAAGCTGGTAGATGGGCGCATGCGGCTTGCCGGAAATCAGCGTGCGTCCGCCCATCTGGCCATAGTCGCGGGCGAGCGCGCCTGAACACCAGATGAGCCGGTCGCCCTTTTCCACCACGATGTCGGGATTGGCGCAGATGAAAGGCAGGTTGCGCGAGCGCAGGCGGCGCAGCATTTCCTGGTAATCATCGGGCGTCTCGGTGTCATCGTCGAAGAGGCCGGTGCAAACCACTGTCTGCGCCTCGAACTCCTCCACCAGTTCCACGTCCAGCCCGTCATAGATGGACAGGTCACGGTCCGGCCCGACATGAAAGATCCGCCGCGCGCCTTCCGCGATCAGGCGGCGGGTCGCATCCCCGGATGTCACGAGACGGTCATAGGTATCGTCGGGCACACCCAAGCCCTGCAACTGCCTTGCAACATCGGCTGCCGGGCGCGGCGCATTGGTGACAAGCACCACCGCCTTGCCGCTTTCGCGCGCCCGTGCCAGCGCATCGCAGGCCGGGCGGAAGGAGCGGACACCGTTGTGCAAAACACCCCAGACATCGCAAAGCAGCACCTTGTAGGGGCCGGATACATCTTCAAGGCGGGTGATGACAGTGGGAAGGCTGGTCATTGCGGGCAGTCGCCTCTTGTACAGTGCCGGCTGGCGAAAGGCCCGCACCGGCAGCGATGCGGCGCGCGATGCCATGATTGAAACCGGCTTTGGCATTAACCCAATGCATTCACCCTGTCACCAGCTTTCGCTTAACAGCGTCGCTCAGCAATGGCACAAATCATGGCTTACACACTGTTAACGCCCGAGGTCGGCAAGGCGGATGCCCGGAATGCGAAAGATGTTTGGTGCAATGGGATTGCTTGCGGGCGCCATTTTGGTGGCGCATCCGGTGCAGGCAGCCATGCCCGAAGGGCTCGCCACGGCGGGTCTCGGCCTTTCCCTTTTCATCTCGCTGGCAGCCCTTGGCATGTGCCTCTACAGCGTTCTTCGCGTGCGCCAGCTGGTGCGCGATCATGCTGCCTTCATGCGCTCGGTGGAAAAGGCGCTGTCGGATTTCTCCGTCCAGGCGCAGGCACAGGTGGCAACGGTCACCGACCTTGCAGCATCGGCGCGAAGCTCCGTCAACCAGCTTTCCAACCGCGTGATCGAACGCCTTGAACAGGCCGCGGACATTCCTTCGCAGAGCCGGCAGCCAACCAGCGCTGACACCTTGCAGACTGCCGGCGATGCCAAGGGCGTGCAGTCGCCAGCCGTCACCCGCTCGGCGTTGCAGGTTTTGGAAGCCGATATTGCGGAAGGCAGGCTGACACTGGCGCTCGAACCCATTGTCGCTGTCGCCAGCTCGCAAGCCGCAGCCTTTGATGTTCATGCCGTCCTTGGCGGTGGCGAGGCAGCACCTTCCTTCCTGCGCCGCTATGCCGGAGAAGGCCGCAACGGCCTGGCATTGCGTTTTGAAATGGAAATGGTGCGGCAAGCCGCGCGGCTCAGCCGGCGGCAGTTCGGGGCCCATGGAGCGGCAACACCCTTGCATGTGGCGGTTTCCAAGGAATTGCTGCGCGACGGCAACGGCGTTGACGAGACGTGCCGCCTGTTTGCCGCCCAGCCGGCACTCGGTCAGTCGCTTTTGCTCTCCCTGCCGGTCCATATTCTCAACGGCGCCAGCGACCAGTACCGGGATGCGCTGGACCGGCTGCAGACACAGGGCGTGCGTTTTGCCTGCGAAGGCTGGCGCGGCAACAATCTGGCCATGGCCAAGCTTGCCAACCGCAGCGTGACGGCCATCAAGCTGACGGCAGACCGCCTGCTGGACCGCGAGAAGCTGCGGGACAATGACCTGACCGGGGCCGAGCTTGCCGAGGCGGCCGAACTGGCGGGCGTGCAGCTGATCGCCACCGGCATTCGCACCGACGAGGATACGGTCAGCCTGATCGATCTTGGCATCGAGCAGATGAGCGGCCCCCGGTTTTCAGCCCCACGCCTTTTGCGGGACAATGCTGACAGCCGGTTCCTGAGCGCCTGAGCACGGTTAACTAACCCTTTCCGGCACCGCTAAATTCCTTACCCCCACGTAAGCATCATCTCAAAACATCCCTGTCATATTCGCTGAAAGGGCATGGACAGGCATGCCCCAAAAAAGCGGACCAGAGGTGTGCGATGTTCAAGAAGTTTCTCAGGGATACGACAGGCAATTATGCGATCACGGCTGCAATTGCCCTGATCCCCATCATGAGTGCTGTGGGTCTTGGTGTCGACTATACGCAGTTGACCAATCACAAGTCCAACGCCACCAACGCCCTGGAAGCTGCCGGCATCGCCGTTGGCCGCCGCGTGACGGAAGGTGCCGATGATGCGGCGCTGCTCGCCTATGGAAAGGCGTTCTTCGAGGCCAACCTCGGCCCGGTCGACCCTGCCAACACCGTTTTCAAGATGTACATGCCCGATACGCCTGAAGGCAATGGCAACATCAAGCTGGTCGCCGAGATGACCTACAAGCCGCTGTTCATGGGAATGGCCGCCACGCTGGTTGACCAGTCGATCACCAAGGTCGAGATGGACACAGTCGTCAAGGTCAAGCTGAAGAACACTTCCGAGATCGCCCTCGTGCTCGACAATTCGGGTTCGATGGACAACACTGGCACCGGCTCTTCCAAAAAGCGCATCACACTTCTCAAGGAAGCATCGAAATATCTTGTCCAGGCATTGGCCGATGAAGCCAAGCTGATCAAGCAGATCGACAAGCCCGTGCAGTTCTCGGTCGTGCCGTTCTCGGCATCGGTGAATGTCGGCGCTGACAATGCAAGTGCTTCGTGGATGGACACTGACGGCCTTTCGCCGGTCCATCATGAGAATTTCGACTGGACGACGCTATCCACCCTGACGGGCACCCATGCCAACAAGGGTGCAACGAATGTTGCCGGCATCTGGTACAAGTCGGGCACCGGCTGGGGCCCCGAAGAGGGTCAAAAGCTGACCCGCTTCACGCTGTTCAACGACATCAAGAAGCAGACAGGTACGCAGACGCACACGTCCACGCAAACAGTGTACGTTCCAGGCAGAGAAGAATGGCAGTGGGTCTGCACCCGTTATCGGAACAATGGCAATTGCAGGGTATGGGGATGGCGCGAGGTGGAGGTGCCGGGTTACTACGAAAACCAGACGGTCACCACCGAAACGCCCATTCTGGGACCCTTGACCTCATGGAAGGGTTGCGTGGAAGCGCGTCCTTATCCCTACAACAACAACGACGCGGCAGCTGCAACCAACAATCCGGCAACGCTGTTCGTACCTATGTTTGCGCCCGATGAACCCGACACTTGGTCTGGCTACTACAACAGATGGTGGACGGATACCTATACCGGCAGCCCGGGCAGCTATAACTCGGTGGCACGTTCGAAGAACATGGCCAAGTATTACGCGAACTATGCTCCGCTGAATACAAGTGAACCAGGCTTGGGAAGCAAGATGCATGAGCATTGCACGACTACGCCGATCACGCCGCTGAAGGACGTGACGAAGGCGGCCGGCTTGACCGCGATCAACGAGGCCATTGACGCGATGTCGCCAACCGGCATGACCAACGTGCCGGAAGGCATTGCCTGGGGCTGGCGTGCGGTTTCCCACGGTGCACCATTCACCGAAGGCCGCCCCGACAGCGACAACGGCAACGACAAGGTCCTGATCGTGCTCACAGATGGTGCGAATACCTATTCGGACATCAACAACGACAGTTCCTATGCAGGTCTGCAGTCGGAATATGGCGCCTATGGCTATACCGGACGTGGTTACAATGGAACGTCCACCACCCGCATGTTCATGGGGACCAGCAACGATATCGGCCAGTATGACTATTCGTCCAGCAACTATTCGGAAGCGCTGAACGAGCAGATGGCCGATGTCTGCACCAAGGCCAAGGCCGAAGGGCTCACCATCTTCACCGTTGCGCTTGATCTCGCCTACAATGAAGAAGATGACAGCGGCAATGACAGGAATGCGGCCCGCGGCTTGAAGGCCTGCGCCTCGGAATCGCGCTTCCGCAAGGACGGCAACGGCAACTACCAGAAGCTGTTCTACAATTCCAAGGGCGGCGACCTGCTTGATGTCTTCAAGGCGATCGGCGAAGAGCTCTCCAACCTGCGCGTCGTCGGCTAAGCCTCAGCCACATACGCAACCAAACACCAAACGCCCCGCAGAAATGCGGGGCGATTTCGTTTGAATGCGGTGCTTCGACACGCAGCTGTCATCTCCATTCGATTAACCAGAGAAAATTTCCGGACAGGGATTCCTTGACACCGGGTGATTGCCCGACTATCTCAGCGCCATTAGCACTCTCTTTTGATGAGTGCTAACCGCCCCACAGGGGCCCCATTCCATTCAACCAGTCCATCAAGGGTTACAAACATGGCCGAGATGAAATTCCGCCCGCTCCACGATCGCGTTGTCGTGCGCCGGGTTGAGTCCGAAGAGAAGACCGCTGGCGGCATCATCATTCCCGATACCGCCAAGGAAAAGCCGTCGGAAGGCGTTGTTGTCGCCGTTGGCGAAGGCGCACGCAAGGACAGCGGCGAGCTGATCGCGATGTCGGTGAAGGCCGGCGACCGCGTGCTGTTCGGCAAGTGGTCCGGCACGGAAGTGAAGCTGAACGGCGAAGACCTTCTGATCATGAAGGAAGCCGACATCATGGGCGTCGTCGGCTGATCAAGCCGGGTTTTCCCATCCATCCCAATTGAATGACAGGCTTGAACAAAGCCCGAGGAGATAAAGAACATGGCAGCCAAGGAAGTGAAATTCGGCCGCGAAGCACGCGAAAAGATGCTGCGCGGCGTGGACATTCTCGCTGATGCCGTCAAGGTCACGCTCGGCCCCAAGGGCCGCAACGTCGTGATCGACAAGGCGTTCGGCGCACCGCGCATCACCAAGGACGGTGTGTCGGTGGCCAAGGAGATCGAACTGGAAGACAAGTTCGAGAACATGGGCGCCCAGATGGTGCGCGAAGTGGCCTCCAAGACCAATGACATTGCCGGTGACGGCACCACCACCGCCACCGTGCTGGCCCAGGCCATCGTCAAGGAAGGTGCCAAGGCCGTTGCCGCCGGCATGAACCCGATGGACCTGAAGCGCGGCATTGATCTCGCTGTTGCCGACGTCGCCGCCAAGCTGGTGTCGTCTGCCAAGAAGATCAACACCTCTGACGAAGTGGCCCAGGTCGGCACCATCTCTGCCAATGGCGAGACGGAAATCGGCCAGATGATCGCCAATGCGATGCAGAAGGTCGGCAACGAGGGTGTCATCACCGTCGAGGAAGCCAAGACCGCCGAGACCGAGCTGGAAGTCGTGGAAGGCATGCAGTTCGACCGCGGCTACCTGTCGCCCTATTTCGTGACCAATCCCGAAAAGATGGTTGCGGACCTGGAAGACGCCTACATCCTGCTGCACGAGAAGAAGCTGTCGAACCTCCAGGCCATGCTGCCTGTGCTCGAAGCCGTCGTCCAGTCGTCCAAGCCGCTGGTCATCATTGCCGAAGACGTCGAGGGCGAAGCCCTTGCAACGCTCGTCGTCAACAAGCTGCGTGGCGGCCTGAAGATCGCTGCCGTCAAGGCTCCGGGCTTCGGTGACCGCCGCAAGGCCATGCTGGAAGACATCGCCATCCTGACCGGTGGCCAGGTGATTTCCGAGGACATCGGCATCAAGCTTGAGAACGTCACGCTTGCCATGCTTGGCCGCGCCAAGAAGGTGTCGATCACCAAGGAAAACACCACCATCGTTGATGGCGCCGGCAAGAAGGCCGAGATCGAAGGCCGCGTGGCCCAGATCAAGAGCCAGATCGAGGAAACCTCGTCCGACTACGACCGCGAGAAGCTTCAGGAACGCCTTGCCAAGCTCGCCGGCGGCGTTGCCGTCATCCGCGTCGGCGGTGCGACCGAAGTGGAAGTCAAGGAAAAGAAGGACCGCGTCGATGACGCCCTCAACGCGACCCGTGCGGCCGTGGAAGAAGGCATTGTTGCCGGTGGTGGCGTTGCCCTGCTGCGTGCCTCCCATTCGCTGTCGATCAAGGGTGCCAATGCCGACCAGGAAGCCGGTGTCAACATCGTTCGCCGCGCCCTGCAGTCGCCGTGCCGCCAGATCGTCACCAATGCCGGTGACGAAGCCTCCATCGTTGTGGGCAAGATCCTCGAGAACCCCTCGACGACCTTCGGCTACAACGCCCAGACCGGCGAATATGGCGACATGATCGCCATGGGCATCGTCGATCCGGTCAAGGTGGTTCGCACCGCGCTTCAGGACGCAGCCTCGGTTGCCGGCCTGCTGGTAACGACCGAAGCCATGATCGCCGAGATCCCCAAGAAGGACTCCGGTCCGGCCATGCCGGGCGGCGGCATGGGCGGCATGGACTTCTGAGTCCATCCACTCAATGAATACGGACAAGGGCGGCCTTCGCGGGTCGCCCTTTTTCTTTTGAAACACCAATTCGGGCCGGTTTACCGCCGGTTTACCGCAGTTTCAACAATCGGTTGCAACCCATCGTCCATTAAGCGCCTCACTACCCGTTTCCGGCATGATCCCTGCAAACAGCGCAAATAAGGGGAACGGCGCGATGGACAGATTTTTCAGCTTTTCCGGCCGCATCGGCCGCGGCACATGGTGGCTCGGCCAGATCATCAACATTGGTGTCCTGACAATTGGCATGCTGCTAACGGGTCTCATGGCCGGAGGCTCAGAGGACATGAGCCTTGCGGCAATTGTCATCCTTGTGCTCACCTTCGTGGTGGCCATCTGGATCAATCTCGCCACAAGCATTCAGCGCTACCATGACCGCGACAAGTCCGGATTCTGGTTCTTCACAAGCTTCATCCCCTTTATCGGCCCGGTCTGGATGGTCGTTGAACTCGGCATGCTCGGCGGAACACGTGGCGCCAACCGCTGGGGCGTGCCCGGCGGCAGCGGCGGCGACACTTCTCCCACTTTCAGTGCTTCTTCGGGCTATGATATCGGCGATCTGGATGCCAAGATTGCCCGCATGAAGGCCGAACAGTCGCGCGCCGCACCGGCAGCAGCGTCGCCGCATGACAGTCGCGGTCGCGCTCCTGCTGCTCCAGCCCAAGGCTTCCCGCTGGATCCGGCACGACGCGGCGGGTTTGGCCGCCGCGGCACCTGAACCAGTCCTTTTCCCTTCCATCAACCGGCCTGCCAAAGCAGGCCGGTTTTTCTTTTTGCAATTGCGAAGAACCCTCTCTATTCTCAATAGCGCGCTATTGAAGGAGCGGACCCATGCAGTTCCCCGCCGATACCCCACTCAGCCTACTTTCAGGCCATCTTGCACGGCTTTTTGCCAAGCGGATGGCCGAGGCGATGAAGCCGCTCGGGATTGCGCCCGGTCAATTGCCGGTGCTGCAAGCCCTCTGGGACAGCGACGGGCTGGCCCAGCGCCAGATCGTGGATTTGCTCGGCGTCGAGCAGGCAACCATTGCCAATACGCTGAACCGCATGGAGCGCGACGGGCTGATCACGCGCGAAGCCGACAAGGCCGACAAGCGCTCGCGCCGCATCCATCTGACGCCAAAGGCGCTGGCGCTGCGTGTTCCGGCGCAGGCTGCCTTGGACAAGGTGAACGCCCAGGCTGGCCAAGGGCTTTATTCGTCGGACCGCGATCGCTTTGCCTCGCTGGTGACCAAGGTCATTGGCAATCTCGCGGACTGACAGCCGGTCCGTAGATTTGGCGTCTTCGCCTCCCTGACCCATATTGAGGGCAACGAGATCCGGAGACATGCCATGACCACGCGCAGCGAGACCGACACGTTCGGGCCCATCGAGGTTCCGGCTGAACGCTATTGGGGCGCCCAAACGCAGCGCAGCCTCCAGAACTTCCGCATCGGCACAACGCTCATGCCTCTGCCGCTCATCCATGCGCTGGGGCTGGTGAAGCAGGCAGCGTCGCGCACCAATGTGGCACTCGGCGTGCTTGATCCCGCCCTTGGCGCGCTGATCGACCATGCAGCCGGCGAAGTGGCGGCAGGCCAGCTCGACACGCATTTCCCGCTTGTGGTCTACCAGACCGGCTCCGGCACGCAGACCAACATGAACGCCAACGAGGTGATCGCCAACCGCGCGATCCAGCTGGCCGGCGGCATTCTCGGGTCCAAGCAGCCGGTGCATCCGAACGACCATGTGAACATGAGCCAGTCGTCGAACGACACGTTCCCCACAGCCATGCATGTGGCCGCTGCCCTTCAAACGCGCGACCGGCTGCTGCCCGCCCTTGACCATCTGCACGCAGCCCTTGACCAGAAGGCAAAGGCCTTTGCCTCCATCGTCAAGATCGGGCGCACGCATTTGCAGGATGCAACACCGCTAACGCTCGGCCAGGAGTTTTCCGGCTATGCGGCAGCGCTGTCGCTCGGTCGAAGCCGCATCGTGTCCGCCTCGGTCGACCTTATGGCGCTGGCGCAGGGCGGAACGGCGGTCGGCACCGGCCTCAATGCGCCTGCCGGTTTCGCCGAGAGCGTTGCCACCGAGCTCTCCGCACTGACCGGCCTTGCCTTCCGCCCGGCAGAGAACCGCTTCGAGGCACTCACCAGCCACGGGGCGCTCGCCCATTTCCACGGCGCGCTGGCGGCACTGGCCGGCGACCTGTTCAAGATCGCCAATGACATCCGCCTGCTCGGTTCCGGTCCGCGCTCCGGGCTTGGCGAACTGTCGCTGCCCGAGAACGAGCCAGGCTCCTCCATCATGCCGGGCAAGGTGAACCCGACGCAGGCCGAGGCGCTGACCATGGTGGCGGCGCGCGTGATGGGCAACCAGACCACCGTCAATTTTGCCGCATCGCAGGGCCATTTCGAACTCAACGTGTTCAAGCCGGTGATCGCCGACGCCGTGCTTCAATCCGCCGGATTGCTGGCCGATGCCATGATATCCTTTGCCGACCATTGCGTGGACGGGATAACCGCCAATGAAGCGCGCATCGGCGAACTGGTGGAGCGCTCGCTGATGCTGGTCACGGCGCTTGCCCCCGAGATCGGCTATGACAAGGCCGCCGCCATTGCCAAGGATGCCCACAAGCGCGGCGTCACGCTCCGCGAGGCCGCGCTGGCGTCCGGCCATGTGGACGCCGAAACCTTTGACCGCGTGGTGCGCGCCGACACCATGACCGGGAGCAACTGAGCCCATTTCAAGGCCTTGTTCGTTCACATATAGGGAACGAATTGTAGTCACATATCTCTCTATCGCTGAACAATACCGCCGTTATGGTGCGCCCATCAACCATAACGCCTGAGGGAAATTCCATGTCCAACTCCGTCATCCTGCTCGCCGGCCGCATTCTCATGGCCTTCATCTTCATCATGGCCGGTTTCGGCAAGCTTGCCGGCGGCATTGAAGGCACGGCCGGCTACATCGCCTCGGTCGGTCTGCCGGCTGCCACGCTCCTCGCCTGGCTCGCCGCCATCTTTGAACTGGTCGCCGGCCTGATGATCCTCGTCGGCTTCATGACCCGCCAGACCGCCTGGGCGCTTGCCGCCTTCTGCGTGTTCACCGGCTTCGTGTTCCACTTCCAGCCGGCCGACCAGATGCAGTTCATCTCCTTCATGAAAAACCTCGCCATGGCGGGCGGCTTCCTGTTCCTCACCATCACCGGCGCCGGTTCGATCTCGGTCGACGCCAAGCGCGGCTGAACCAGACACCGCACTGTTGTGAACGAAGAGCCCGGGCCTCGCGGTCCGGGCTTTTTTCATGGCCCTCAGCCAAGGCTCGCATTGATGCGCGCGATCACGTCGCGTGCCTCCGCCTGATCAGAACGCTCCATCACGCCGAGACGCGAGACGAGGCAGGCCTGCGACCGCAGGATCACGCCATCCTTCAGGATTTTCAGATGGTTGGCGCGCAGCGTCGAGCCGGTGGAAGTGATGTCGACAATCACGTCGGCGGACCCGGCAGCAGGCGCGCCTTCGGTGGCGCCAAGGCTTTCGACGATGCGGTAGACCTGGATGCCGTGGGCGCGGGAGAAGAACTCCTGCGTGAGGCGCCAATATTTGGTGGCGATGCGCAGGCGGCGGCCATGGCCCATGCGGAACTCGGCGGCAACATCGTCCAGATCCGCCATGGTTTCGACATCGAACCAAACTTCCGGCACAGCAACGATGACATCGGCATGGCCAAAGCCGAGGCGGGCCGAAATCTCCACCTTTTCGTCCCAGGCGGGCAGGCTCTCGCGCACCAGGTCCTCGCCGGTGACGCCCATGTCCACGGTACCGGCACCCAATTCGCGGGCAATCTCGGAAGCCGACAGGAAGGCGATCTCGATGTCATCGCGCCCGGCCACGCTGGCGCGGTACTGGCGGGCATCGTCCGGCTGGACAATGGTGAAGCCCGCCTTGGCAAAAACCTCGATCGACTGTTCCTTGAGCCGTCCCTTGGAGGGCAGTGCGATGGTGATGGTCATGCTGCACCTCGCAGGCCTGCGGCTTCGGCGCGGTCGAGCCAGAGCGAGAAGCCGACACCCGGAATGGGCGCTTCCGCGCCAAGCAGCGTCAGCAGCCGGTCATAGCGCCCGCCACCGGCAAGGGGCTTCGGTGCGCCATCGACCGTGATCTCGTAGACAAGGCCGGTGTAATAATCGAGCGGGCGGCCGAAGGCGGCGTCGTAGCGGATGGCGTCCGCATCCAGCCCCAGATGGGTGATGGCGGCAATGCGGCCGGAAAAGGTTTCCAGCGCGCGGCCAATAGAAAGGCCGGCCTTTGCCGCAAAGGCCTGAAGCGCGGCCTCGGCCTGTGACAACGGCACCTCGATGGCGAGAAAGGCTTCGAGCGCCGCCATGGCGCCCGGCGCCAGCCGTGTGGAGGCAAGCTCCGCCTTTTCCAGGAGGCGCGCGGCAATTTCCGAAGGCGCACGGCCCGCCGAGGGCGAAATTCCGGTGGCCGCCATGGTGGCCCGGACATGGGCGACAAGCGCTTCGCGGTCACCCGATGACACAAGCGCGGCGACCGCCTCGTCTTCTGCCGCCGCCTTGCCGCCGGCGGCGAGATC
>JBGSQC010000354.1:0-18151 GCA_041738295.1 Zhengella sp.
GCCGGCACGGGCGGCTCGCCGCGGTGCGCATTCTGTCTCGATTTCCGTCATGTCAGTATGAACCTCGGCAAGAGTGATGTTTGGTGTGGCAGGCAGGAGCCGGAAGGCGCGACATCATTGCGCCAGCTCCGGGCATCATGCCCGCATGCGTTCGGATTTCGGGTCGTAGAGCGGGGTCAGCGAGGCTTCCGCCGTGACGCGGCGCCCGGCAATCTCGATCTCGTAGGTGGATGCAAGCATCTCGGCCGGGCTCTCTCCCTTGCACGGCACATAGCCCATGCCGATCGGTGCGCCGAGGTGATGGCCATAGGCCCCGGATGTGAGCTGGCCGATGATCCTTCCGTCCCGGACAATCGGCTCGTTGTGATAGACCATGGCTTGAGGATCGAGCAGGCGGAACTGCACCATCCGCCGCTCCAGTCCGGCTTCCTTCTTGCGAAGCACGGCATCGCGTCCGATGAAGTCCGGCTTGGCGGTCTTGACCGCGAAACCGAGACCGGCTTCGAGCACATGATCCTCGCAGGTGATGTCATGGCCGAAATGGCGGAAGCCCTTCTCGATGCGGCAGGAATCCATCATGTGCATGCCGCAGAGTTTAAGCCCGAGATCCTGCCCGGCCTCCCGGATGGTCTCGAACACATGGCCGCACATCTCGGCCGAGACATAGATCTCCCAGCCCAGTTCGCCGACATAGGACACGCGGTGCGCACGGGCTAGTCCCATGCCGATCTCGATGTCCTGCATGGTGCCAAAGGGATTGGTGGCGTTCGAGAAGTCATTGGGCGACATGCGCACCATCAGTTCGCGGGCGCGCGGACCCATGACGGCCAGCACCCCTTCACCCGCCGTCACATCGGTGATCACCACATTGAACGCGTCGGCATGGCGGCGCATCCAGGCCTGGTCACGCGGACGGGAGACCGCCGGCGTGACCACCAGATAGGCCGTCTCGGATAGCCGCGTGACCGTGACGTCGGCCTCGATGCCGCCGGTCGAGTTCAGGAACTGGGTGTAGACGATCCGGCCGGCGGGCACCGCCATATCGGCTCCGCAGACATGGTTGAGGAAGCGCTCGGCATCGCGACCCTCGACGCGGATCTTGCCGAAGGAGGACATGTCGTACATGCCGACCGCGGTGCGAATGGCGCGGTGTTCGGCAGCCGCATTGTCGAACCAGTTCTGCCGGCCCCAGCCATACTCGTAGTCGCGCTTTTGTCCGGGCAGGGCGTACCAGTTGGCCCGCTCCCATCCGCCGATCTCGCCGAAGACGGCGCCTTCCTCTGCCAGATGCGCATGGAAGGGCGAACGCCGCACCCCGCGCGCGGTCGCCTTCTGGCGATAGGGATAGTGGTCGGCATAAAGCAGGCCGAGCGTTTCCTTGGAGCGTTCGAAGAGGTAGTGACGGTTGCCCTGGAAGGGCTGGTTGCGCGCCACATCGACATCGCTGAGGTCGAACGGCTTTTCGCCGCTGTCCATCCATTGCGCCAGCGCCATTCCCGCGCCGCCCGCCGACTGAATGCCGATGGAATTGAACCCGGCAGCAACCCAGAAATTGTCGACTTCGAGCGATTGGCCAAGATTGTAGGCATTGTCCGGGGTGAAGCTCTCTGGCCCGTTGAAGAAGGTGTGGATACCGGCCGTCGCCAGCAGGGGCAGCCGGTGAACGGCGCGCTCCAGGATCGGCTCGAAATGGTCGAAATCCTCGGGCATCTGATCGAAGCAGAAATCCTCCGAAATACCCTTCATACCCCAAGGCTTGGCATTCGGCTCGAAAGCCCCCAGCAAATATTTGCCGGCATCTTCCTTGTAGTAGGCGCATTCGTCCGGCACGCGCAGCACCGGCATCTGGGTCAGGCCGGGGATCGGCTCGGTGACGATGTAGAAATGCTCGCAGGCATGCAGCGGCACATTGACACCAGCCATGCGGCCAACCTCATGGCCCCACATGCCGGCGCAATTGACCACGTGCTCGGCGGTGATCTCGCCTTTCTCGTCACCGATGGACCAGGAAACGGAGGTGGCGCGGCGATTGGCGACCTTGATCCCGGTCACCTTCACGCCTTCCATGATGGTGGCACCGCGCTTGCGGGCACCCTTGGCCAGCGCCATGGTGATGTTGGCCGGATCACCCTGTCCGTCCGTCGGCAGCCAGACACCGGCCTTCACGCCATCAAGATTGAGGTGCGGATATTTGTCCTTCACCTCCGAGGGCGAAAGCTCGGCTACCGGCACGCCAAAAGCGCGCGCCATGGAGGCATTGCGGAACAGCTCTTCCTTGCGGGCGTCCGTCAGCGCCACCGAGACAGAGCCGACCGTCTTCATGCCGGTCGACAGCCCGGTTTCTTCCTCAAGTCCGCGATAGAGATCGGCTGTGTATTTCGCCAGCCGCGTCATGTTTCCCGAGGCGCGCAGCTGGCCGATCAGACCTGCAGCATGCCACGTGGTGCCGCTCGTCAGCTGCTTGCGCTCCAGCAGCACCACGTCGGTCCATCCGAGCTTGGCCAGATGATAGGCGACCGAACAGCCTACAACACCGCCGCCGATGATCACGCATCTCGCTTTTTCAGGCAGTTTCGTCACGGCGTTGGTCCTTCATGTCTTGTCGATGGTGCAAGGAGGCGAGCATTGACGCTCATGCGCGAATCCTCGTGTTCTCCGGGTCCCACAGCGGCCGGTCTTCCTGCACCACGGCGCGCATCCGCTCACCATAGATTTCGACCTCGATTTCGGTTCCAGGCGTCGCGAGATCGGCGCGCAGCATGCCAAGCGCAATCGAGGCACCCACGCGATAGCCCCAGCCGCCCGAAGTCGTTTCGCCGACGATCTTCCCCTCATGCCACAGCGTGGACATGTATGGCGCATCGCACTCCCCGGCATCGACAATCAGCGTCACGAAGCGCTTCTTCACTCCCCGTTTTTGCTCGGCCAGAAGGGCAGCCTTGCCCGGAAAATCCTGCGGCTTGTCGAAACGGATGAAGCGTTCCAGCCCGCCTTCCAGCAGGGAATAATCTGTTGAAAGGTCGCCCTTCCAGGCGCGATAGCCTTTTTCCAGCCGCAGCGAGTTCAGTGCCCACATGCCAAAGGGCTTCAGTCCGAATGGCCTTCCGGCATCAAGGAGCATGTCGTAGACCGCAGCCGTGTCAGCAGTCTTCGAATGCACTTCCCAGCCAAGCTCGCCGGCAAAGGAAACGCGCACCAGCTGCACCCAGATACCGCTGAGCTGGGCCGACTGGTGGTTGAGCCATGGCTGGCTGAGGTCGGCATCGGTGAGGCTGGCGAGGATTTCGCGCGATTTCGGACCGGAGAGGATCTGGCAGCCGAACTCATTGGTCACGTTGGAAAGCGTGAAGGCAGCATCGGCGGGCTTGTGACGCTCAAGCCATTCAAGGTCGTGCCATTCGGCCACCCCGGCAGTGATCAGAAAGAAGAAATCATCGGCCAGCCGCATGGCCGACATTTCTGTGACGATCCGGCCGCGATGGTCAGCGAAATACAACAGCCCGATGCGCCCTACCTTGGGGATCGCCCCGGTGCACAGACCGCGCAGGAACTCGGCCGCACCCGGTCCCTGAAGGCGGTAACGCGAGAAGCCCGGCAGGTCGAGAAGCCCTGCGGCATCGCGCACCGCCTCGCATTCCTCGCGGATGCGCCTTTCCCAGGGCCCGGCGCGGTTCCAGGTCTGGGTCGTTTCTTCCGACAGATCGTCGCCCGGCGCGGCAAACCAGTTGGCGCGCTCCCAGCCATTATAGGCGCCGAACTGCGCCCCTTCAGCCTTCACCCGATCATGGGCAGGCGAGAGCTTGCGATCGGGCCCGGCAGGCCAGCGGTGCCAAGGGAAATGCATCGCATATTCGTGGCCATAGACCTCCATGCCCTTGTCCACGCAATAGGCATGATCGGTGAAGCCGGTGAACCGGCGCGGGTCGCAGGACCACATGTCCCACTCGGTGCAACCCTCAGTCACCCACTCCGCCAGCACCTTGCCGGCCCCGCCGCCTTGCGCGATTCCGAAGGTGAAGACGCAAGCCTCGAAGGCATTGGGCACGCCGGGCATCGGCCCTATCAGCGGGTTGCCGTCCGGCGCATACGGGATCGGACCGTTGATCACTTTCGAAATGCCAGCTGATGCCAGCAACGGCACGCGCGCCATCGCATCCTCGATCTGGAACTCCAGCCGCTCCATGTCATCAGGGAAAAGCTGGAAGGAGAAATCTTCCGGCAGCGGATCATCGGGCGAGGCCCAGTGCGCCCGGCAATTGCGCTCATAGGGGCCGAGGTTGAAGCCTGCTTTCTCCTGGCGGAGATAGTAGGAGGTGTCGACATCGCGCAGCAGCGGCAGCTTGTGGCCGGACTCGCGGGTCCAGGCATCGATCTCGGCAATCGGTTCGGACAGCAGGTACTGGTGGCTCATCACCATCATCGGCAGCGTGCGGCCGCCGAAAGGCTTGAACCACTCAGCCACGCGCTGGGCATAATAACCTGCCGCATTGACGACGATCTCGCAGGTGATGTCGCCCTTTTCGGTGTGAACGATCCACTCGCCATTCTGGCGGCTGACACCGGTTGCCGGCGTGAAGCGCAGAATGGTCGCGCCCATGGCGCGAGCGCCCTTGGCCAGCGCCTGGGTCAGCTGTGCCGGATCGATGTCGCCGTCTGCCGGGTCATAAAGCGCGCCTTCAAGGTCATGCAGTTCGATGAACGGATACTTTCCCTTGATCTCGGAAGGGGCCAGCACGTCAATGTCCATGCCCTGGTAGCGGCCCATGCCCTTGGCGCGGGCAAATTCCTGCATCCGCTCCTTGGAATGCGCCAGCCGGACCGATCCGGTGACGTGGTAGTTCATCGGATAGTCCACCTCGGCACCAAGGCGCGAATAAAGCTCGGTGGAATAGCGCTGCATGTTCATGATCGACCACGAGGTCGAGAAGGTTGGCACATTGCCCGCCGAATGCCAGGTCGAGCCGGCTGTCAGCTCATTCTTCTCCAGCAGCACGCAGTCGGTCCACCCGGCCTTGGCAAGGTGATAGAGCGCCGAAACGCCCACCACGCCACCGCCGATGATCACCACGCGTGCTGTTGATGGAATACCGCTCATTGCGCGCCGCCTCCCTTTTTGCCGCCGGAGTATTGACGTCCTTTTCATCGTCTTCAATTCCCCCTATCACTCGATATTGATCGGAGCTTCCGATCAGGGAATTGAGTGGCAGGCACAACGACACATCATGCAGATTGAACTTCTCGAAACCTTCCTCGACCTGTGCGAGACGCGCAGCTTCAACCGCACCGCCGAACGGCTCGGCATCACCCAGTCTGCCGTGTCGGGGCGGGTTGCCGCGCTGGAAAAATCCGTCGGCGTCCGCCTCTTCAACCGGTCGCGCTCCGGCACGGAACTGACGACGGAAGGTCTCCGCTTCGAGCCGCATGCACGCTCGCTTCGCCATGGTTGGGCAGAAGCGTTGCATGCCATGCGCCTCTTCGGCACCAGTGCTGCCACCATGCGCATCTGCATCCACCATGATATGGTTGATGACCGGTTTCCGGTTTTGATCGCCCGGTTCCGGGAAACGCTGCGCGACACGGCCTTCTTCTTCGAGGCCGATTATTCGGTGCAGATGTGCTCAGATCTCATCACGGGAGCCGCCGACCTCGGCATCCTGTTTTCACCGCGCTCCCACCCGGATCTGCATTTTGAGACGGTGGGCGAAATCGCCTACCAGATGGTGTCGAGCGATGCCGTGCGCCTCTCGGAAGTCCGGCCAGAGGCCTATATCCTGGCCAATTATTCGCCCGCCTTTGCCCAGACCCACGTAGCCCTGCATCCGGGGCTCACCTCGGTGTCGCTGTCGGTTGGACAGAGCGCCGCCATGACGGCAATGCTGGGTTCGCTTGGCGGCTCGGCCTATGTCCGGCAGCAGCATGCGCAGGAACTTGTCGCCACGGGCCGGTTCGGTCTTGTCGAGGACGCCGCCGAGATCACGCAAACGGTCTTCGGCAGCGTCAACATGCGCAACCGCCATCGCAGCGCCTTCCGGCATCTCGTGGCCATCCTGCGAGACCATTTCGAGATGCCGGTGCGCAGAAGGCGTCCGCGCTAGGCCTTGCGAGCGACTACATGCGCATGCGTTCGCCCGACGGGTCGAACGGCGGTTCCACATTGATTCGCGCGTAGCGGCGGCGTCCGAGGATCTCGATCTCGAACATGCCCGCGCTTTCATCGCCAGCCAGAGCGGCCGGAACATAGCCTTGCGCCATCGAATGGCCGACATGGTGACCAAAACCGCCAGACGTCACCCAGCCCACCACGCGCCAGCCATCGCGTTCGATACCGGTGTCCGGATCGCGCGGCGTCTGTTTGCCTGAGGCATCAAAGCGCGGCGCACCGAAACCGTGAGGCTGTTCCACCGTGCCGAAATCCGTGGTGGTTTTCGCCCAGATCGGCTCGTCGCCCATCACGTCTGCATCTTCGGCATCGACAATGAAAGAGACGCGGCGCAGCCTCGGCCCTTCTGCCCGTTCCTTCGTGGCAGCATCCTTGCCGATGAAGTCCGGCTTGTTGAGCTTGATGAAGCGCTCCATGCCGCCCTCATAGGGTCCGTAGATCGGGCGCAACTCGCGGAACCAGGTCGGGAAGTTCTTTTCCAGACGCATCGAGAGCAGCGCCCGCATGCCGAAATCGACAATGCCGAATTCCGCGCCCGCTTCCTTGATGCCCTCATAGACCTTGCGCTGCCAGGCCGGTGCCATCCAGATCTCGTAGCCCAGATCTCCGGTATAGGTGATGCGGTTGACCATGCAGGGCGCGCTGTTGATGTCCATTTCGCGGTAATCCATGAAGCGGAACCCGCCATTGGACACATCGCTGTCGGTCAGCTTTTCCAGCACTCGCCGCGCATTCGGCCCGGCCAGCGACAGGCCGACAAGGTTCATGCCGTAGCGGCGGATGGAAACCGAACCGTCCTTCGGCAGATGCTTTTCGAACCAGCGCATGTGGTATTTCTGCGCTGCAATCGATCCCCAGATCAGGAAGCGGTCATTGGCTGCCTTGGCGATGGTGAAGTCGCCGATGATCTTGCCGCGCTCGTTGAGCATCGGCGTCAGCACGATGCGGCCGGCTTTCGGCATGGTGTTGGTCATCAGCCGGTCAAGGAAGGCTTCCGCGCCGACTCCGGTCACCTCGTATTTGGCGAAGTTGGCAATCTCGGTCACGCCGACGCTTTCGCGCGTTGCCTTCACTTCGCGGCCAATGGGGGCGAAATCGTTGGAGCGGTGGAAGGACAGCACATCCTTGGCTTCGTCTGCCGAAGGCGCGAACCACAGCGGCGTTTCCACGCCCCAGCTGTCACCCATCACCGCATGGTTGTCGCGCACCATCACGTCATAAAGCGGGGTCGTCTCGTGCGGGCGGGCAGCGGGCAGCTCTTCATTGGGGAAGCGGATGGAGAAGCGGCGCGAATAGTTCTCGCGCACCTTGGCATTGGTGTAGCGAAGCGTCGCCCATTCGCCGTAGCGGGCAACATCCATGCCCCAGATGTCGGCGCCCGGATCGCCGTCCACCATCCAGTTCGACAGGGCAAGGCCGACGCCGCCGCCCTGGCTGAAGCCGGCCATCACCGCGCAGGCGCACCAGAACTTGGTCAGGCCCGGCACCGGACCGACGAGCGGATTGCCATCCGGCGCAAAGGTGAAGGGGCCATTGATGATCTGCTTGATGCCGGCCTTTTCCAGCGCCGGGAAATGCCGGAATCCCACTTCCAGCGACGGCGCGATGCGGTCAATGTCGGGAGCGAGCAGTTCGTGGCCGAAGTCCCACGGCGTGACCTTCTCGCTCCACGGCTTGCAGGCCTTCTCATAGGTGCCGAGCAGAATGCCGTTGCGCTCCTGGCGGGTGTAGATCTCGCCCTTGAAGTCGATGACGCCGATCAGCTCGCGCCCGGTCGACTTGTTGTATTCAACGACCTCCGGCATGTCCTCGGTCAGTAGATACATGTGTTCCATGGCCAACAGCGGCAGTTCGAGGCCGACCATGCGGCCAACCTCGCGCGCCCACAGACCGCCGCAATTGACCACGTGTTCGGCACGCACCGTGCCGTTTTGCGTCACCACGTTCCAGGTTCCGTCCGGATCCTGCGTCAGGTCGGTCACCGGGTTGCGCAGCTGGATCTCCGCGCCGAGCTTGCGGGCGGCCTTGGCATAGGCATGGGTCGTGCCGGACGGATCGAGATGGCCTTCCACCGGGTCCCACATGGCGCCGACAAAATGCTTCTCGTCCATCAGCGGGAACATGGCCTTGGCTTCAGACGGCGTGATCAGTTCGGTGTCCATGCCGAGGTAGCGGCCCTTGGCATGGGCAAGGCGCAGGAAGTCCATGCGCTCGGGCGTGTCGGCCAACATCACGCCGCCGGTCAGGTGCAGGCCGCAGGATTGGCCGGAAAGCTCCTCGATCTCCTTGTAGAGCGAGACGGTATAGGCCTGCAGCTTGGCGACGTTCGGATCGCCGTTGAGCGTATGGAAGCCGCCGGCTGCATGCCAGGACGAGCCGGATGTCAGCTCGGAGCGCTCGATCAGCACCACGTCGGTCCAGCCGGCGCGCGCAAGATGATAGAGCACCGAACAGCCGACGACGCCGCCGCCGATCACCACGGCCCGATAGGTTTTCGTCATCCCTCATTCTCCATTTCTTCCGGCCTGGGGCCGCTTGTTCCCTTGAGGCGGTTTCCCGCCAATACCCGATCAGTCAGCACCAGCCGCCGGCAATGCCCCGAGCCTCAAAAGGGCCGAGACAAGTTTCTCTCTAAGCGCCTGAGGTGTCTGGCGGCTGGTGACATAAGGCAGGCCGGGACGTGCAGCTGTCCAGCCGGTGACCACCAGTTTACGGGCTGCCGGTTCATGGGCAAGGGCCATGGCCCAGCTTCGGCAGTCAATGGCGGCAAAGTCTGCCTCGCCAATGGCGACCGCCCGGATCGACGCCCGGTGGCCTCCGGTCATTCGAGCACGATCCACCAGTCCGGAATCCCGAAGGTCTTCGGCAAGGGCGATGGAACCTGACAGGGATTCGCGCGCGTTGATCGCCGGGCGGAGGCGGTCGTCAATGGCAACAGCGAAAACCGCGCCGTCCTGTTTCCCGGAAGGCGCCGGGCAGGCATTGCCTGTCCGCATCACGATGGCTGACCGGTAGAACGCGCCGGACCCGCCGGGCACATCGTCATAGGAAGGCTGTGCCAGGACGTGAAGATGGTCCAGAAGTCCGGCTTTCAGCGGTCCCCAGCAGGTCTGCGAAAAGACGAGATCCGGATCAAGCCACAACGCTCCCAGCGCTGCGCCATCTTCCGGCCGGGTGAGGAAAGCAGGAAGCTCCTGCACTTCGGCGCGCAGGCGGCCGTAGAAACTGTCAACAGCCTCGCGCTCCTCCGGCCAGTCATACATCGGCAGTGCCGCCTTGCCGCTCATGCGATCTGCTGCCTTGCCATGTCCGGATCAGTGGGCAGGCCACTGTCATTGGCCCCCGGTTCGATGCGCTGCAACACCGGATGCACGACCGGTTCCTTGGGCATCAGGCCATAAAGGCGCAGCAGCTCGAGATAATTGGCAAAGACATAGCCGCCATTGATGGCATGCCATTCGTCCCGGCGCTCGCGGTAAAGGCGCGGCAGTTCATACCATGGTGCCTGCGGCAGGCGGTGATGCACGATGTGCAAATTGTTGTTGAGGAAAAGGAAGGAAAGCGGCGAACGCTCGACGATGATGGTCCGCCCCTCCGGCGTTTCATGCCATCGGTGCTCGGCAAAGGTCCGGATGGAAATGATCGACAGCGATGGCCAGGCGACTGCGACGACATAAAGCCAGATAGGGATTCCGGCCAGCCACAGTGCGGAGAGCAGCGGGACAAGCGCAATCAGGTGCAGCCCCCAGGCAAGGCGCGCGCGTTCATTGCCCTGCACGACCAATCGAGCCTCGGATGCAAGAAACCCGCCGCCGCCCAGCACAGGACCAAGGATGATTCGGCCAAGGAATGTGTTGTTGACAACCAGCAGCCGCTGGAACCAGCGCGGCATCTTTTCATGGAGCCAGCGGGCCTTGTAATAGCTCTCGGGGTCTTCGAACGGGTCTGTCAGCCGCTCGTCGTGATGGTGGGCCAGATGCGTCGCCTTGTAGCGGCGATAGGGATAGACCAGCGAAAGGGGGATGGAGACCAGCGCCTCATTGACTGCCTTGTTCCGTGTCGGGTGGCCGTGCAGGCATTCGTGGACGAGGGAGGAATGCAGGGCAGCCATGAGAGCCATTGTTATCAACGCTGCCAAGGGATAGAGGGGCCAGAGCAAGAAGGCAGCGGCAATCCATAATCCGTAACAGGCTGCAATCAGCGTCAGGGTAGGCCACTCAAGTCGCGGCAAAATAGGTTCTCCTCTGTCAGCCAGGCAAGCACCGGTCACACGGCACCCTGCGGAACGAGGCGTGGCCATGCGCACGCGCAAAAGGTTCAGGGCGGACACCACTGCGCAGGCCGATGCCTTTGCCGCCGCGTCGCTTCCCGGTCCATCACGCCCTTTGCTGTGACAGGTTCCCGCCTCGCCCGCCCGGATGTGCCGGTTCGAACGAGGATCAGTTGTGCATCCATTCGTCTGTAGGGACAACGTGTCAGTGATCTTCACTTCACTGTCCGTTTGATGATTTCAATAAAGTGTGTTTACTGAAGTCAACAGAATGTGAGGGAGTTCCCATGGGCAAACGGGATGTGGCTGCGCTCTTCCGCAGCCGGTTGATGCAGTTGCAAACCCAATCCGGCCTGACCAAGTCGGCCTTTGCCGAGGGCCTTGGCATCGACCGCTCGGCGCTGTCCCAGTTGATGACGGGCCCGTCTCCGCGCCTGCCGCGTGCCGAAACGCTTCTGGCGCTCGCAAGCAAATACCAGATTTCAACCGACTGGCTGCTCGGACTGAGCGAGGATACCGGTTCGGTCACCCAGGCGCTGGATGCTGTGGAAACGGAAGCCGCACTGGACGAGCAGAGCCGAACCGCGATGGAGCGCTGGCACAGCGAGGCGAACGGGCAGAAGATCCGCTATGTGCCGGCCCAGTTGCCCGATCTCATGCGGACGCCGGAAATCATCAACTTCCAGGCAAAGGCTTCCGAACAAGAGCGCCGCCGCCTTCAGGCCCAGACCTTGCGCCGATTGCGCATCTCGCGCGCTTCCGAAACAGACATCGAGCTGTGCATGCCGATGCAGACGCTCGATGTTTTTGCCGAGGGAAAGGGTGTCTGGCAGGGCCTTGGCGCGCGCGCCCGCGAAGCCCAGATCGCCTACATCGCGCGGACCGTTGACGAGCTTTACCCGGCTTTCCGGATGTACCTGTTTGACGGGCGCGGACGGTTCGCGCCGCCCATGACCATTTTCGGTTATCAGAGGGCAGCCATTTACGCCGGCGATGTCTATCTGTTGATCCGCTCCAAGCGCCTCATCCGTGATCTTGCCAACGGGTTTGACGGACACATCCGCAATGCTGTGGTGCACGCCCATGAAGCCGCCGATTATGTGCGGTCGCTCAAGGTCACCGGCAGCTAGGTTTCGTCTTTTTCGCCAAGGACCCTGTTGTCAACAGTCGTCTTGTCGCCGCACCCTTCGCCGCATTAGCTTCCGCCCCGAATGACCGCCGAAAGGGCCCCTGGCATGAACACCGATGAACTGCCTTCTTCTGCACCGACCGAGGATTTGTCGGGGGAGCGTCGCAAGCGCGGCGGAGGCCGTGGCGGCAATGCGCGCCGGGTAACCGGTTTCCGGCTTGACCAGATGCCCTGGACCGTCCCGGTCAACAATGACCGGCCGACCGAGCCGCTGGACGAGGACGGCATCGAAGCCATTCATCAAGGGGCCATGCGCATCCTGTCGGAAATCGGCATTGAGTTCCTCAATGACGAGGCTCTGGAAATTTTCCGGCAGGCCGGCTGCCGCGTCGAAGGCCAGAACGTCCGCATGGACGAGGCCTTTGTGACCGAAATGGTGGCACGGGCACCATCTGCCTTCACCATCACGCCGCGCAATCCGAAAAAGGCCGTGCGGATCGGCGACGGGCGCATGGCTTTCGTCAATGTCTCCTCGCCTCCGAGTTCCTGGGACATGGTGCGCGGCAAGCGGGCCGGTGATTTCGAGGCCTGTCGCGAATTCCTGATGCTGAGCCAAGCCTTCAATTGCATCCACATTTGCGGCGGCTACCCGGTCGAGCCCGTTGATATCCACGCTTCCGTTCGTCATCTCGACGTGCTGCGTGAAAAGCTGGTGCTGACCGACAAGGTCTGCCACGCCTACAGTCTCGGCAAGGAGCGCGTCGAGGATGCCATGGAAATGGTGCGCATTGCCGGCGGCCTCACCCATGAGGAATTTGACGCCGCCCCGCGCATGTTCACCAACATCAATTCGGTCTCGCCGCTGCGCCAGGATTTTCCGATGATCGACGGCGCGCTGCGCATGGCAAGGCGCGGCCAGCCGGTCATCGTCACGCCCTTCACCCTTGCCGGCGCCATGGCGCCGGTCACCATGGCCGGTGCGGTCGCCCTGTCGATTGCCGAAGCCCTGTCGGCCATCGCACTCATCCAGTATGTGGTGCCCGGCGCCCCTGTGGTGCTCGGCACGTTTACCTCCAATGTCGACATGCGCACCGGCGCCCCGGCTTTTGGAACGCCGGAATATATCCGCGCCACGCAGATGACCGGCCAGATGGCGCGCCGCTATCGTCTGCCGCTGCGTTCCTCAGGCGTCTGCACCGCCAATGTTCCCGATGCCCAGGCCATGTGGGAAACCTGCAACAGCCTCTGGGCTGCAGTCCAGTCCGGCAGCAATGTCGTCTACCATGCCGCTGGATGGCTGGAGGGCGGCCTGATTGCCAGCCCTGAAAAGTTCGTCATGGATTGCGAGATGCTTCAGATGATCGAGCGCTATTTCGAGACATCGATCCTTGGCGTCACCCCGGACGACATCGCCGTCGATGCGATCCGCGAGGTCGGTGCAGGTGGCCACTTCTTTGGCATCGGCCATACGCAGGCGCGCTATGAAACGGCCTTCTATTCGCCCTTCGCTTCCGATTGGCGCAACTATGAGGCCTGGCAGGCTGATGGTTCGGTGCAGACCACGGAACGCGCCCATCGCATCTACCGAAACATCGTTGACACCTTCACGCCGCCGCCGATGGATCCGGCGATCCTGGAAGAGCTTGATGCCTTTGTCGCCCGCCGCAAGGAAGAAGGCGGCGCACCGACCGATTTCTGACAACGGGAACTCTGACCACAGGACAGGTCAGCCGCGCGCTGCCCGCTCGATGCCGCCTGTGCAGAAATCGATCAGCGTTTCCCGGTGGCTGGCCAGCCGCTCGCCCGTGTCGGCAGGGGGAAAATCGTTGCCGCTTGCCAGTGCCGCAATGCGGACTGTCGAGGCAACGGTCGACAGCATGGCGGCAACAGACATGACCAAAGCCGCAGCCAAGCGGTCACGGGCAGCTTCAGGGTAGAGGCGTTCGATTTCTCCAAGGAAGATGAGTGCCACAGGATCATAGAGATCCTTGACATGGGGATACCATCGGCTGTCGCCGGCCAGATGGGCAATCAGCCGCGCATAGGCCAGCCATTGCGGATCACCCGCCGAGGCAAAGTCGATATAGGGATTGATATAGGCAGCCATCAGGCTGCGGATGGTGATCGCCTGTCCTCCATGGCGAAGCGCGTCAAGGGCGCTCATCCGGCGAGCCGAGAGCAGCTCCACCCGCCTTCGCAAAATGGTGGAGAACAGCTCTTCCTTCGAACCGGAGTGGAAGCCGACGACGCCCAGCGTCACTTCTGCTTCCTTGGCGATCTGGCGGATCGAAACGGCATCGTACCCATGATCGGCAAACAGGCGCTCGGCAGCGTCCAGCACGCGTTCGCGCGTGGCCTCGCCGCGGACTAGGCGCCCGTCTTCCCTCACTGTTGCTTCGGCTTGGGACATTCGCCCGATCACTCCTCTTGACAAATAATACATACGTACAGATAGTTTTCCAAGTCCTTCGTATGACCCCTATGGCACGAAGGCAGCCGGGTTGGGAGACCCGGTCAACAAGGTCAATGGGAGGACCGCCATGTATCGCAGGACATTCCTGGCCGCGAGCCTGCTCGCCGCCAGCTTTTTCACCGCCCCTGCCGCCAAGGCAGAAACGATCGACATCACCACGGTGGCTGGCCATCCGCCCGTCTTCCTGTGGGTGAAGCTCATTCCGGAAGCCTTCATACCCACCGTCAACAAGGCTCTGGAGGGCAGCGGCCATTCTGTCAATTGGACCGAGGCCTATGGTGGAACTCTGGCCAAGGTGGGCGGCGAACTGGAAGCCATGGAAGAAGGCCTCGCCCAGATCGGCATCGTCTCTTCGCTGTTTGAAGCCTCGCTTCTGCCCTTGCAGAACGTCTCCTATGTGACGCCGTTCCACTCGCCCAAGACGGATGTGGTCTTCGACGCCATCGAGCAGATGCATGAGGAAATTCCCGACATGCGCAAGCTCTGGGCCGACAAGGATCTCGAATATTTGTCCGGCGGTTTCGGTCTCGAGGATTATTTCCTGATGACCAAGTTCCCGGTCAAATCCATCGACGACCTGAAGGGCAAGAAGATCGGCGCACCCGGTCCGGCCGTCAACTGGCTGAAAGACACCGGCGCGGTAGGCGTGTCGGGCAACCTCACCACCTACTACAATGACCTTCAGACAGGCGTGATTGACGGTGTCGTGGTGTTCCCGACGGCAGCGGCTCCCGCAAAGCTCGCCGAACAGGCCAAATATGTCACCAAGGTCAATTTCGGCGCGCAATATGCCGGTGCCATGGTGGCCAAGAAAAGCTGGTTTGACGCACAGCCTGATGCGGTGAAGGCGGCCATCCGCGCCGGAGTTGCGGCCTATGCCAAGGCCTATCGCGCCGGGCTGGATGAGCGTGTCGCCGGGGCCTACAAGGCCATTGAGGCTGCCGGTGGTGAAATATCCGAAATGTCGGAAGCCGAGCGCAAGCGCTGGGCCGACACGCTTCCCAACATCGCCATGGAATGGGCCAAGGCGCAGGACGCAGCCGGTCTTGCCGGAACGGCTGTGCTGAAAGCCTTCATGGACAAGCAGGCCGCAGCCGGCGAGACACTCGTCCGCGACTGGTCCAAGCCGTGATCTTGGCTCCGGCGGGTGCCCTGGCATCCGCCGGACTTCCTTCCAGTCCTGTCATCACCGGATCACCAAGCTGATGTCTTCAGATCAAAAGCTCACGACTTATGGCTTGTTCGACCGCATTGCTGCCCTCGCCAATGTGGCGGCCACTGCGTGGATCATCTTCCTGATGCTGCTGGTGGTCGCCGATGTCGCTGGCCGGAACCTCATCGGCAGGCCGATTGCCGGCGTTCCTGAAATGGTCAAGTTCTCGATCATCGGCATCGTCTTCCTGCAAATCGCCCACACCCATGCCAGCGGCCAGATGATCCGGTCAGATGGTTTGCTGTCAGTCATCCTGGCCCGCAGGCCGCGTCTTGGCCATGTCATGGATGCCTTGGCGCAGATCCTTGGTGCCGTGCTCACTGTCGCTCTTGCCTGGACGGTCTGGCCGCGATTGATCAAGGCTTGGGAGCGCAACGAGTTCGAAGGCGCGGTCGGCCACTTCGTGCTGCCGGTCTGGCCTTTCCTTGTCATCATCATCGCAGGCTCTGTCCTGCTGTCGGTGTCCTTTGCCATCAAGGCCGGTGAAGCACTGGCGCGCGCGCAGAAGGCCGGTGGCGGGGCGAAGGCAGGCTGATGGATCCGCTTCTCATAGGCATCCTTTCCCTGCTGGCGATCCTCGGCCTGATTTGGGCCGGGGTCCATGTTGCCATTGCGCTCGCTTCCGTTTCGCTGATCGGCGTCTGGGCCATCACCGGAAAGCTGAAGCTCGCCCTGTCCTTTGTTGCGTTGGCGGCAACCGATTCCATCGCCGAATACGCATTCGGCGTAGTGCCGCTCTTCGTGCTGATGGGCATTGCCGTGGCCGAGACTGGCCTTGGGCGCGACACCTTCGCCGTGATTGCCCGCCTGATGCGCGGCTTTACCGGGGGGCTTGGCGTGGCAACGGTCTTTTCCAATGCCGTCTTTGCCGCCATCACCGGCATTTCGATCGCCTCGGCTGCGGTGTTCTCCAAGGTCGCCGTACCTGAAATGATCCGCGCCGGCTATGACAAGCGGTTGGCCGCAGGCGTCGTCGCGGGGTCGTCAGTTCTCGGCATGCTCATTCCGCCCAGCCTGCTGCTCATCCTGTTTGCGGTGCTGACCGACAGCTCCATCGGCGAACTGTTCCTGGGCGGCGTCGGCCCCGGCCTGCTGCTGACAGCGGGCTTTGCCGCATGGATTGTCTTTGTTGGTTGGCGGTCACCGGAAAAGGTCGGCAAGGGCCTCATCAATCCTGATGGCCCTGAAGGAGCGGAAAAGGTGCGCAAGCGGTTGCTGCTGCCGGTTCTCTTTCTGGCCGGCATCGTGCTGGGCGGCATCTATCTCGGCTTTTTCACGCCGACGGAAGCAGGCGCCGTCGGTGCCTTTTCAGCCCTCCTGCTGGCCTTTGCCATGCGCCGCATGGATGCAGCGTCTGCCTGGCGCATT
This sequence comes from Zhengella sp., assembly GCA_041738295.1. Classification (GTDB taxonomy): domain Bacteria; phylum Pseudomonadota; class Alphaproteobacteria; order Rhizobiales; family Rhizobiaceae; genus Zhengella. The sequence continues at coordinate 16,614 of JBGSQC010000354.1, forward strand.
ACCGTGCAGACCGGCCACATCACAGCGGCAGTCTGCTTCCTGATCATCGGTGCGGCGATCTATGGCCGGATGCTGTCGTTCTCCGGCGTTCCCGCCGCCATTACCCAATGGGCCACCAGCGCCGGGCTCGGCGTCTTCGGCTTCCTTCTCCTGTTCTCCCTGGTGCTGATCGTGCTTGGCACCATCCTCGACAGCGCCTCAATCATGCTGGTCACCGTGCCGCTCGCCTTCCCGATTGCCCAGGGTCTCGGCATTGATCCGGTTCATTTCGGCCTCATCACGGTGATGGCTGTCGAGATCGGCCTGCTGACCCCGCCACTCGGCATGTCTGTCTTCGTCGTCGCATCCAGCCTGAAAGGCACCGGCGTGGAATTGCGCGATGTCTTCATCGGTGCCGCGCCCTTTGCCGGCATCATGGCAATCACGCTTCTGCTGCTGATCGAATTCCCGATCATCGTCACCGCCATTCTCGGGAGATAGGAATGTCGCACTTGCCACCCGCCGATGGCTTTCTCAACCGCTGGAATGATTCGCTTGCCACAAATCTTGAAGAAGAGCCGCTGGCCATCGCGCCCGGACTGCTCGCGGCGGCCGGCTGGCAGCCCGGAAAACATGGAGGAAACCATGAGGATCGTTGATCTCTCCAATCCGCTGGAAAACACCGACTTTGCCGATCCGCCCGGCCTCGGACCGAAGATCGCCTATTTCGGCCACAACGACACGGCAGGCCAGATGCTGGCCTTCTTTCCCGGCGTGACGCGCGAGCAATTGCCGGGCGGTGAGGGCTGGGCAGTGGAACAGGTGACGCTGTCCACCCATAACGGCACCCATATTGACGCGCCCTATCACTACCATTCGACCATGGATGGCGGGAAGCGCGCCATCACCATTGATGAAGTGCCGCTGGAGTGGTGCTGGGGCCGCGGCGTTAAGCTCGATTTCCGCCATTTCCCGGACGGCTATGTGGTGGCCGCTGCCGACATGGAGGCCGAATTCACCCGTATTGGCCATGAGCTGCGGGCAGGCGACATCGTGCTGGTCAACACGGCGGCCGGAGCCGCCTATGGGGAGCCGCATTACGTGGCGACGGGCTGCGGCATGGGCCGCGAGGCAACGCTCTACCTGACCGATCGCGGCGTTCATGTGTGCGGCACAGATGCCTGGAGCTGGGACGCACCTTTCATCTACACCGCCAAGCGGGTGGCCGAAACCGGCGATGCCTCGTTGATCTGGGAAGGCCATCGCGCTGGCATGGTGCATGGTTATTGCCACATCGAGAAGCTCGCCAATCTGGATAGCTTGCCGGCAAACGGTTTTGAGGTCGCCTGCTTCCCCGTCAAGGTGAAGGCAGCCAGCGCCGGCTGGTGCCGGCCTGTCGCCATATTCAGGGATTGAGGAGAGCAGCCATGAAACTTGCAACCTATGAGGCCGGCGGAAATGAGCGCATCGGCGCGCTGTCAGCCGATGGCGAAACCCTCATTGATCTCGACGCCGCATCGGGCCACGCTCCCTGGGCAGCCAGCATGCTCGCCTTGATC
>JBGSQC010000006.1:0-21974 GCA_041738295.1 Zhengella sp.
GACCCCGTCTGCGCCGAGACCAGAAGGTCGGCATCGCGCGCGCCCTCGTCCAGCATGGCGGCCTGGACCGGAGTTAGGGCGGCAAAGCCGCGGGCTTCGAGCGCAGCGCGCAGCGGCGCAGCGATGGAATCGGGAAGAGACATGAAACCGCTTTCTGGTATTTGGGGATGCAAAGGCACCCGTTCAGGATAATCTCCTGAAACAGCAAGCCCGCTCCCTACGCCGCTTGGCCTTTCGCGTCAATGCCTGAGCGGTTTTCGTCTTTTGGGCCTGCCTTCTCAAAACGGTCAAATCATTGGGTTAGCAAGACAGGCAGCATGAACCGGAAGCTCCCGGCTTTTATAACCTTGACGTAAACGTCATTTGCATTAGATTCCTTCCATCAAACGTTCCAGAGAGGAAAACTGCCCATGTCCATGGACGCCATCGCCGCCAAGCTCGCACCGCAGGTTGCCGCTTCCGACTTCTCCAGCTCGGTCAAGTTTGACTGCGGCGCCGATGGCGTGATCGTCATCGACGGCAAATCCGTTTCCGCCAGCGACGGTCCGGCCGATTGCACGATCAAGATGTCGAAGTCCGACCTGGAAGACATGATTGCCGGTGACCTGAACCCGACCGCCGCCTTCATGCAGGGCAAGATCAAGGTGGAAGGCGACATGTCGGTCGCCATGCAGCTCTCTTCGCTGCTCTGATCTCATCTGATCCGACGACTGTTTAAAATCAAAAGGCCCGGACAGCCGAAACTGTCCGGGCCTTATTGCTGCCCTGCTGCCGCGCACTCGGGGTTAGGCCCCCCTCGCCCCGGGCGCAGGCTGTCAGGCAGCAATCCTCATGGCGGCAGGCTGCGCCTTGCGGCCGGATGCCTTGAGCACGCCGGTTGCGCCATCCAGAGCGCCTTCCTTCAGCTCAAGCGCCAGAAAGCGCTCACGCTCATAAGGACCGGGCATGGAAAGCGAACCGGTCTTTTCCGCCGAGAAGCCGAAGCGCGCATAATAGGGCGCATCACCGACCAGCAGGATGGCGCCATGGCCAAGGGAAGTTGCCGCGGCAATGGCATGGCGCATCAGGGCCGAACCGATGCCGACCGACTTGACCGACGGATCGACGGCAAGCGGGCCAAGCAGCAGCGCTTCGCTTGCACCAGCAGCCACGTTCCACAGCCGGACTGTTCCCACCACGCGGCCATCGCCATCGCGGGCAACAAAAGCCAGGCCCTCGGCCGGCAGGCGGCCACGGCGCAGCTTTTCGGACGACTTGCGCTTGCGGGCCGCACCCATGGCGCGGTCAAGCAGAGCTTCGCGGGCGGCGATGTGGAAGTCATCTTCGGCGGTGATCTCGAAGGCAGGCAAGGCGGAAGACACAAGGGAGGCGATCATGGCAATGATCCTTGAACCGGAAGAAAGGGGCATGGGGTTGCCCGTTCCCTCCCGCGCCAGCAAAGGCGCGGGTCAGGCCCGATGGGACGTCCGGAAACCGGACGTCAGATCACGTAGGATCGCAGCGGCTCGAAGCCATTGAACGCCACCGCCGAATAGGTGGTGGTGTAGGCGCCCGTGCCCTCGATCAGCACCTCGTCGCCGATCGTCAGGCTGATCGGCAGCGGATAGGGCGTCTTCTCGTAGAGCACGTCAGCGCTGTCGCAGGTGGGACCCGCAAGCACGCAAGGCTCCTTGGCGTCGCCGTCACGCGCGGTGACAATCGGGTAGCGGATTGCCTCGTCCATGGTCTCGGCAAGGCCGGAGAACTTGCCGATGTCGAGGAACACCCAGCGCACATCGTCGGTGTCGGCCTTCTTCGAGACCAGCACGACTTCCGCCTTGATGACACCGGCATTGCCGACCATGCCGCGGCCCGGCTCGATGATGGTTTCGGGCAGGTGATTGCCGAAATGCTTGCGCAGCGAGCCGAAGATCGCCTGGCCATAGGCCTGGGCGGTCGGAACGTCCTTCAGGTAACGGGTCGGGAAACCGCCGCCCATGTTGACGAGCTTCAGGTGGATGCCCTGCTTTTCCAGCGAGGCGAACACGCGGTGCGCATCGGCCAGAGCCTTGTCCCAGGCATTGAGGTCGCACTGCTGCGAGCCGACATGGAACGAGACGCCATGCGAGACGAGGCCAAGCTGATGGGCATAGACCAGCACATCGACAGCCATCTGCGGCACGCAGCCGAACTTGCGCGACAGCGGCCACTCAGCGCCTTCGCCATCGGTCAGGACGCGGCAGAACACTTTTGCGCCAGGCGCAGCACGGGCGACCTTTTCCACTTCCTCGGCGCTGTCCACTGCATAGAGGTCGATGCCATGGGCATAGGCGCGCGCAATGTCGCGCTCCTTCTTGATGGTGTTGCCATAGGAGATGCGATCGGGCGTGGCACCGGCGTCAAGCGCCATTTCGATTTCTGCCACCGAGGCGCAATCGAAGGCCGAGCCTTCCGACGCCAGCAGGCGCAGGATCTCGGGGGCCGGGTTTGCCTTGACGGCATAGAAGATACGGCTGTCGGGCAGCGCCTTGCGGAAGGCAAGGAAATTGTCGCGCACCACGTCCAGGTCAACGATCAGGCAAGGGCCTTCCGGACGGCGGGTGTCAAGGAAATCAATAATGCGCTGAGTGGCCATCAAAATACTCCCGAGCGGCTCTGCCGCGGCATAAACTACGCGAAAATTGTTTCGCGCGGTTGACAAAGAGCAGAGCGACGCTCGTCCCGACGCCAGCCGGTGGAATTACCGGTGTCAGGTCAAAGTCGTTCCGCGGCGGTGAACATCCCGGTTGGCCGGAACATTCGCTTTGTCTGCCTTGGATTGGTCGGGAAACCCCGTCCGCACGGTTGGCAATGAGGGTGTGCCTCTTCAGAACCCCGGCTTTTGGACAGCCGGCTGAACCAGAAAGGCCCGCACCGTCGTTGCTTCAAGATGTCCTCGCTCGTCCGGTTGTCCGGAGAAACGACCGGAGGGGTTAGCTCCGGTTACCTTACCTCACCTCCACCTTGTCGGAGGATCGGCGGACACCCACAGGCACGGGCGACATTGGGCAAGCGGGATATATGAATGTTCGCCTTCACAATCAATGAAGAAATGTCCGCCAGACAAAAAAACTTTGAGGCCTTGATCACGAGAAATGAATGAACAATTATCAGGCAATGTCGTCGTGAGAGAAACAATGGACACACTGACCCGCATGCGCGCCTTCATCGATGTGGTCGAGGCGGAAGGATACTCTGCTGCGGCGCGCAAGATCGGCCGGTCCAAGGCGCTGCTGTCGAAATATGTGCGCGAGTTGGAAGACGAGCTGGGTGCACGCCTTCTCAACCGCACCACGCGGCAATTCTCGCTGACTGAAGCCGGCCACGCCTATTACAAGCGGGCCAGCGAGATTGTCCGCGAGATCGATTCCCTGCAGGAAGCGGTGCGCGATTCGGCCGGCGATGTGAAAGGCCGTATCAAGATCACCGCGCCGCGCTCCTTCGCCGATGCCGCCATCGGCCAGTCGCTGATCGACTTTGCGCTGGCATGGCCGGACATCGTGCTCGACATCCATCTGGACGACCGGTTCGTTGATCTGGTGGAAGAGGGCTATGATCTGGCGATCCGCATCTCGCGCCTTGCCAGTTCTTCGCTGATCGCCCGCAAGATTGCGCCCTTTGCGGTTCGTCTCGTGGCAACGCCGGAAACCATCGCCCGCCACGGAATGCCGGAGAAGCCGCAGGACCTCACCGGCAGGCCCTGCATCTCTGACACCAACGGCCGCTGGCTGACCAACTGGCCCTTTGTTTCGGCCAATGGAGACACGATCACCGTGTCAGTGGCCGGCCAGATGGAAGTCAACAGCCCGCAGGTGGCCCGCGCTGCCTGCCTGTCGGGCCTGGGCTTTGCCATTATCCCGGATTTCGTGGTGGCGCGCGACATTGCCGACGGCCGACTCATCCCGGTGCTCGACGACTGGATGCCCAAGGACAGCGGCATTTTCGCCGTCTATCCACACCGGCGTTACATGCCTGCAAAAGTCCGCGTCTTTGTCGATTTCCTCGCCGAGTGGTTCCGAAAAAACGAGGCCGCCTGAGCGCAATCGCCACATGTCGAATTTTCGCCCGGATTGGCTATGATGGTGCAGCTTCATCAACGCAGGTACGGGACATGGGATTCGGCAAACGCGCGGCGCGCATAATGGCGACAGCGGCTTTGGTCAGTGGTTATGCCCTGCCCGCCGGCAGCCATCCTCATATCTGGGCGGAAGCGCGACTAGAATTGAACATTGCCGAAGGCAAGCTCGCAGCGCTCCAGCATGTCTGGCGGTTTGACGACATCTTCTCCTCCACCGTGATGCTCGAATTCGATGCCAATGCGGACAATGCGCTGGACGCCGCCGAACTGGAGAAGGTCGGCGAGACCGTGCGTGGCTCAATTGCCGATTATGACTATTTCCAGCTTGTCCAGCATGACGGCAAGGATGTGGAAATGACGCCGCCGGAAGCCGTGATTGCTGATTTCAAGGACCAGCGGCTGATCCTGATCTTTGAATCGAAGGTCAAGGAACCGCTGGCGCTCACGGGCACGGTGACGGCAGCCGTCTATGATCCGACCTTCTACACCGCCATCGACTACGTGAAGGACGAGGACATGGCGTCGGACAACCTGCCGCCGGCTTGCGCCCGGGAGGTTGTCAGGCCCGACCCGGACGAAATTCTTGCGCAGAATTCGCAGAACCTGACAGAATCCTTTTACGAGACGACCGACATGAACAATCTGACCGGCATCTTCGCCACGCGCCTGACGCTCACCTGCAAGGCGGAAGGTTGACCATGCAGTTTCACGCTCGCCGCGCACTGGCAGTCGCCTCCTTAATGACGGCAGTTCTTGTGCTTCCGGCGCTGGCGCAAAGCTCGCTCGGCATCGGCGCTGCTGAGCAGCAGGTGCCCTCCAGCGGCCTGTTCCCTTCGCTGATGGCCTGGATCAACCAGCAACAGCAGGATTTCTACAAGGCGCTGACAGGCGCGCTGAAAGCGATGCGCGATGATGGCGAGGCCGCCTGGTATCTGGTGGCGCTTTCCTTTGCCTATGGCGTGTTCCACGCCGCAGGGCCGGGCCATGGCAAGGCCGTCATCTCGTCCTACATGCTGGCCAATGAAGTGGCGCTGCGCCGCGGCGTTGCGCTCTCCTTCATTTCCGCCTTCCTTCAGGGCATCACGGCCATCGTAGTGGTGGGAACAATCTTCCTCTTCCTGCGCGGCACCGGCATCAACCAGACCAAGGCTGTCTGGAGCATGGAAGTGCTGAGCTATGCCTTGATCGCGCTCTACGGCCTTTGGCTGCTGAAGCGCAAGCTCGGCTCGTTGCTGTTTGACAACCGCAAGCCGGTCATCGCCGCCTCGCTTTCTTCGGCCGCCGTGGCTGATCCCCACCGCGCGCATGGACACAGCCATGCCCATCAGGAGGATCACGTCCATGGTCTGGGCTGCACGCACGACCATGCCCATGGCGAGGCCTGTACCCATGACCATCATGATCACGGTCATTCCCATCACGACCATGCCCATCACGACCATTCCCACGCGCATTCTCACGATCATGCGCCGGGCGAAGTTTGCGACAGTTGCGGCCATGCCCACATGCCCGATCCGTCAAAGCTTGCCGGCGATCAGATGAAATGGTCGGACGGACTTGGTGCCGTGCTGGCCGTCGGCCTTCGCCCATGCTCGGGAGCGCTGATCGTGCTCTCGTTTGCGCTGCTGAACGGGCTTTACTGGGGCGGCATCGCTTCGGTCTTCGCCATGGCCTTTGGCACAGCGATCACCGTCTCGGCTCTGGCCGTCATGGCGGTCACCGCCAAGAACATGGCCGTGCGTTATGCCGGCGGTGGCGTACTTGGCGCGCGCATCCATCACGGTATCGAGATTTTCGGCGCACTTCTGGTCTTCGTGCTGGGAAGCCTGCTGTTCCTGGCGGCGATCAGCGCCTGATCACTGACCCTTGCGGTTCTGGTGGCGGGCGCGAAGCCAGAACACCAGGAAGAAGCCGGCAACGGCTGCAATGCCGATGCCACCGGCAACCGCCGTCGACCAGTCACCGACCGCCAGCATGATGGTCGGCATCAGGTAGAACAGCAGCCCGAAGCCGCCAAGGATCAGGGCGGCAGCGATGGCGGAATTGCGGGTCTCGCGGTCCATGGGTCCGGTGCTCCAGAATGCTCAGGCGGAACGGAACTCTTCCAGCCGCTTCAATTGCCGCCCCTGACTATCGAAGTTCTCCGGCGAAAGCCAGTTCTCGAAGCTGCGGCGGATTGCCGGCCAGTCGCTGTCGATCATCGCATACCAGGCGGTGTCGCGGTTCAGCCCCTTGATCACCATGTGCTGGCGGAAAAGCCCTTCATAAGCAAAACCGAAACGCAGCGCTGCCTTGTGAGAAGGTGCATTCTCATTGTTGAGTTTCCACTCGAAGCGCCGATAGCCCAGATCATCAAACACGTGACGCGCATGCAGGAAAAAAGCCTCCGTTGAAAGCCGCGTGCCGGCCATGTCCGGTCCCCAATGGATGTCGCCGATCTCGACCACGCCATTGGCCGCATCAATGCGCATCAGGCTCTGGCGCCCCACCGCCTTGTCGCTCGCAAGGTCGATGACCGAGGAATAGACCGCATCGGGATGGTTCTCCGCCCAGTCCAGCCATGTGCCGAAGGCTTCACGGCTCTGCGGAGCGTGAACGCCGAGATAGAGATGGCGTTCATCGGCATTGCCCTTGGTGGCTGCCTCGTAAAGATCATCGCCATCCATGTCCGCCGACAACGGCTCGAGGCGCACATAGCGCCCTTCCAGCGTCACGCGCTGCGGCCGCTCGCAGCCTTTCCAGTTGGCCAGGTCTTTCATGTCAGATCTTCCGTTCCAAGGAGTTCCGTGGCGAGCGATATCGCCTTTTGCCCTGCCTTGAAACAGCAATCAGACAAAGAAGAACCAGATTGCGGTCGTGGCCGCGATACCGACAATGATGTTGAGCGGCACGCCGATCTTGAGGAAATCCGAAAAGCGGTAATCGCCCGCGCCATAGACCAGCGTGTTGGTCTGGTAGCCAATCGGCGTGGCAAAGGAAGCGCTTGCCCCGAACATGACAGCCACCACCAGCGCACGCGCATCAATTCCGAGCGGCTCCGCCAGCCCGATGACGATCGGCGTCAGCACCACTGCAACTGCATTGTTGGTGACGATCTCCGTCAATAGCGAAGCCAAAAGATAGACCGCCAGCAGCGCCAGGAAACCGGGCATCAGCATGAGCAGTGGTGACAGGACCGAGACCACCATTTCCACAGCTCCGCTGCCTTGCAGGCCGCGCCCGACTATCAGCATGGCAAAGATCAGGACAAGGATGGAGCCGTCGAGCGCGCCCCATGCCTCGTCGGCATCTATGCAGCGCAAGACCAGGATGGCGGCCACGGCAATCAGCGCCAGAAGCTCGATCGGCATGATGCCGAAAGCGGCAAGGATGACAACCAGCGCCATGGCTCCGAGCGCGATCGGCGCCTTTGACCGGCGATAGGCGCGGCTGGAGGCTTCCGTGACCGAGACGAGGTTGGTCTCGCGCGCCAGTTCGTCGAGCGCCGCTGGCGGCCCCTTGAGGAGAAGTTTGTCAGCGGGGCGCAATTGAACCGAGCCCAGTTCCGGGCCGGCAATGTGGTTGTGACGATGCGCTCCCAAGACACGCAGTCCGAAGCGGCGGCCAAGCGACAGTGACGAGAGCGCGCGTCCACTTGCCCATTTGGTCGGCGTCACCACCGCTTCCACCACGATATGGTCGCTTTCGTCCGCCTTGGAGCGAATTGTTTGGCGCATGCCCACTGTCAGCGCCTCATGCCCGTTGAGTGTCAGCAGTTCGGAGGTTGGTGCGCGGAAAATTACCCGGTCGCCCTTTCGCAACTCGAAAGCGCCGATATCCTTGCGGACAGTATCGCCACCGCGCTGGATACCGGTGACAATCAGCCCCGGTGCCTTGAACGCCGCAATCTCGCCCAGTGCTTTTCCGTCGAGGCTGTCACCCGTGACATGGGCTTCAGACAGATACTCGGTTTCTCCGAGCAGGATGTCGGAAGTTGCAGCACCCCGGTCCGGCAACAGATAGCGCCCGAGCAGCAGAAGCGTGCTCAGGCCGGCGAGGGCTGCGACAATACCGACCGGCGTGATTTCGAAAATCGAAAACGGCGCAAGTCCGTTCTCCCGCGCCACGCCATCGACCAGCAGGTTGGTGGAGGTGCCGATCAACGTGCAAGCCCCGCCCATGACAGCGGCGTAGGACAAGGGGATGAGCAGGCGCGTCGGGGCAATTTCCAGCGCAAAGGCCAGCCGGATGACCACCGGGATGAGCACCACCACCACCGGGGTGTTGTTGACGAAGGCCGACAGCACCAGCGTGACCAGCATGAACCCGCCCAGCGAAAGCCGGGGTGCCACCTTGGCGCGCTCCACCACCTTTTGTGCCAGTGCATCGAGCACGCCAGTGCGCACCAGCGCGCCCGACAGGATGAACATCGCACCGATGGTGATGGGCGCCGGATTGGAAAACACCGCCATCGCCTGATCAGGCGTGACAAAGCCCAAAACAATGAAAAGACTGGCAAATCCTGCCGCCGTCACCTCGGGCGGATAGATCTCCCTCATGAACATCACGAACATGGCGGCCAGCAGGAGAAGGGCAATGACAGCCTGATAGTCTGCAAGAAAATTGGTCAATCAGCCCCCTGTCGGTCAAATGCGAGCGTCAACGCATGATGGACCGAAAGGGTTCCCTGTTGCCACCCGTAAATCGGAACAGGCCCTGTCAAACAAAAACAGGGCGACCCGTTTTTCTAGATCGCCCCGAGGCGGAACCGTGCTTGGGAGGAGGAGAGCCGGTTCGTCTGTGTTTCAGAATGATCCTCAATCATTAACCAATGGTTAACGGCATCAGCCCAGCCAGCCGAGGAACGGGCGGCCTGCCATGGCCTGTAAAAGCGTGAAGACGACCAAAGCCGCAAACAGGGCCGCAAACATCGTCACGCTTGTCCTGTCGCGGCTTCGGCCGAACCAGGCCAGCATCAGGCCGAAGACAGGGATCGCATGCATGGCATGGGTGGCCAGGAAATGAGCGACCCGAAGGTCGCCGCCGTCACGCGCCCAGCCGATCAGCGCCAGTCCTTCGGCATCCGACAGGTTGCCGCCGACCAGATGTCCGGTCTGGCTCGACATGGTGCCCGCCACCGGCACCGTAAGCACGAAAGTCATCACGAGCCCGATCCAGATGCTGTGATGAAGGACCGGAGAGAGCCCGGTTTCCCTATTGGCACGGATCGCAAGGCCTTGCACCAGCGTGGCCGAGGTCAACAGGACCGCAAGAAAGCCCATGAAGCCGTAGACCGAGGCCAAGACGGGGTCGGTGACATTAAAATGCGAGGCCATTCCATTGGCGGCAGCGCCTGCAATCCAGATCATTTCAAGCGTGACGGCACCGACAACGGCCAGACCGTGCCAGCGATACCAGCGCGCCTGCCTTGTCTGAAACGGCACGAAGCGCTCGAAAAAGGCCAGCGTCAGCAGGTAGACCGACAGCGCCACCTGGAACTTGAAAGGCTTGTCCCAGATGTTGACGCCGTTGAACTGCCGGTCGTCCAGCACCATGGCCGCCAGCACCGGCACCATGGATAGAAGCAGCGCCACACTGGCACCAAGGAACAGCGGATGGGCGGAAAAGAGGCCTGTGAGGCTCATTGCCGGCAAGGATGCGGGACGGGTTACAGAAGTCTCGGTCATGGACATGACAACGCTCCGGAACGGGTTGATTAGACGGTTTTCGGGCGCGCGGCGGCAAAGCTCGCACGAAGGATGGAAAAGGCGAGGAACCCCGCGGGGCCAAACAGGAAGGTCAGCGCAAGGCAAGGGATGACCAGCAGGAACGGGATGCGCTCGTCCCGCGCCCGCCGTGCGATCCATGCCCCGACGAACAGGTCAAAGGCCAGATAGTGCACCCAGCCCGCCAGCAGCAGCCACGGCGATTTGAACAGCGCTGCAACATTGGCGAGCGTGTCAAAGCCCCCTTCCCCGGAAGACCAGAAAGCCAGCACGATCGCGGTGTAGAGAAGCGCGAGTCCCAAGGGGATGACCGTTCCCGAGACGATTTGTGCCATGCGCGGCTGCCAAGGGCTGGCAAGCAGGGCCACCCATCCGGCAAGAGCCGCCATGTTGGCAAGGGGAAAGACGGTGTCCGGGGTCATCGCGGCCTCTTTATCTTGACGTTGGAAAGATACGATAGCGCCGATCTGGACACTGTCAAGTTTGAATTTTGACAATGTCAGGATGGTGACGTATTCGTGATCCGTCAGGTCAGCGGAAGGACGAGGGAAGGGAGCAGGATCGGATGGCAGGAAATGAACGGGCCGGCGCCTATCATCACGGCGATCTGCGTGCCGCGCTGCTCAATGCGGCCGAAGCCGAGCTTGCCGAAAAGGGCATCGAGGGCTTCACGCTGCGCGGCTGCGCCAAGCGCGCCGGTGTCAGCCATGCCGCACCTGCCCATCATTTCCGCGACGCCAATGCCCTGCTGACTGCGCTTGCGTCACGCGGCTTTGAGCGATTTGTCGAAAGTCTCGGCCAGCACATGGATGCAGCCGGGCAAGACCCGATGGCGCGCCTTGGCGCTGGCGGCGTCGGCTATGTCACCTTCGCCCTTGAAAATGCCGCAGTCTTCCGCCTGATGTTTTCTTCAGAAAGGCCTGATTTTGAAAGTGACGGACTTTGCAATGCCGCCGACGCGGCCTTCACGCAGCTGGTCACCATGGTCTCGGCTGCGCGTGGCGCAACGCCCGAAGCCGATCCTTCGGTCATGGCGGATGTCGCGGCCACATGGTCCATGGCTCACGGCATGGCTGACCTGCTGTCATCGGGCCTGTTGAAAACAATCCTGGAATTGCCCGAGGCAGAGCGCCATGCCGTCATTGCCGGCCTCATGCAAAGGGCTGTCCCGCCCCGCAAATGAATTCGGCCGGGGCGTTGCCACCCCGGCCGTTGCAACGCGAAGATGCCCCACCTAGCGCGTCACGATTTCAGGTCCCATCAGCGCATAGGGTAGCCATGTCGACATGATCGGCATGTAGGTGACCATGATCAGGAAGATGAACAGCACGCCCACGAAAGGAAGCGCTGCCTTTACCACCTGCACCAGACTCATGCCGGTAATGCCCGATGTCACGAACAGGTTCAGCCCGATCGGCGGGGTGATCATGCCAATTTCCATGTTGACGACCATGATGATGCCGAGGTGCACCGGATCGACGCCCAGTTCCATGGCGATCGGGAAGACGACCGGTGCCACGATCAGCAGCAGGCCGGACGGTTCCATGAACTGGCCGCCGAGCAGAAGCAGGATGTTGACCGCGATCAGGAAGGTGAACCAGGTGAAGCCGTAGCCCACCATCAGCTCGGTGATGGCATCAGGAATGCGCTCTGACGTCAGCACATGGGCAAACAACAGCGCGTTGACGATGATGAACATCAGCATCAGCGTGGTCTTTGCCGCATCCACCATCACCTTGCGGGTTTCGCCATGCAGGCAGCCTGCAAAGAACTTGCGGCCCATCAGCGAAAGGTTGCGGCCCCAGATCGGCAGGCTTGCGCCAAGTGCCGAAGCAACGGCAACCGGGCTGGATGAACCACCACGCCAGATGATGTAGGTGATCATCAGGACGAGCGCGATGATGCTTCCCCAGAGGAGGCGGTCGCCGCCGGTGACAGTCTCGTTCTCCGAGAAGACAAAGAACGACAACACCATCCAGACGAACAGGAAGGACAGCGCATAGACCAAGCCCTTGAAGCCGGTCCGTGCCAGCTTGCTGTCGCGTTCCTCCACCCAGGCGGTGTCCTTCAGCGGACCCATGTCGCGGTAGATGAAGACCGCGATGAAGAAGGAATAGACCGCAGCCACGGCCGCAGCTTCGGTCGGCGTGAACACGCCGCCATAGATGCCGCCGATGATGATGACGATCAGGAACAGGCCGAAGCCTGCTTCCTTGCCGCCTGCGATGATCTCGCCAAACCCTCTCCACGGTTCGGACGGCAGTCCCTTGACGCGCGCCACGACATAGATGGCGACCATCAGCATGAAGCCCGCGACCAGACCCGGAATGACACCGGCCAGGAACATGCGCCCGACCGAGACATCCGTTGCCGCCGCATAGACCACCATGACGATGGACGGCGGGATGAGGATGCCGAGCGTGCCGGCATTGGCGATGAGGCCGGCGGCAAACTCCTTTGAATAGCCCACCTGCCGCATGCCGGCGATGGCGATGGTGCCGATGGCAACAACGGTGGCGGGCGATGATCCCGACAGCGCGGCAAACAGCATGCAGGCCAGCACCGAGGCCATGGCGAGGCCGCCGCGGAAATGGCCGACCGAGGCAATGGCAAAGCGGATGATGCGCTTGGCAACGCCACCCGTCGACATGAAGGCCGAGGCCAGCACGAAGAAGGGAATGGCGAGGAGGGTATAGTTCTGTGAGGCGGTGAAGAGCTGCAGCGCCACCGACGACATGGAGTCGGCGGAAAAGAGCGCAATGATGAGGATGGAAGACAGGCCGAGCGACACCGCGACGGGTACGCCGAGGAAGAGAAGGCCGATGACGAGAATGAAGAGGATCAGGGTTTCCATGGGTCTCAGTCCTTCAACACGTCTTTGTTCTCGGCAACGAGATCTTCTGCCTCATGACCGGCAATGATGAGATCGCGCTCACCCTTCCAGATCTGGACGAGAGCTTGGGCGGAACGGAAAATCAGGAGGCCAAGGCCGATGGGCAGCATGATGTAGGCGATCCAGCGCTGGACGCGTTCCTGGGTGCCGAAGGTGGATTGGATGATCTCCGGCCAGCGCAAATCATCAAGGCCGGTTCCCCGGTCATACATGAAGGCCCAGTAGCCCATGGCGCCTGACTGCCGCCAGTTGCCCGTCACGTCAACGCCGAGCCAGGCAAGCCATCCTGCATGCAGCAGGAGCAGCCCGTAGACCAGCGTTGCTGCCGCACCAAAAAGCGCAACCATGCGAAAGGCCGGCTTCGGGAGCAGGCGGATGAAGGCGTCCACGCCAAGGTGCATGCCGTTTTTGACACCATAGCCCATGCCGAACAGGATCAGCCAGGCAAACAGGATGCGGGTGAATTCAAGCGCGCCGCTCCAGCCGGAATTGAATCCGTAGCGGGCAATCACCTGGAAGAAGGAAACCAGCGTAATCGTGGCCATCAGGATGGCGATGATGTTTTCTTCCAGGCGCGTGACACCGTCCGGCCAGCGCCGCTCGGCAGCAAAAAGCAATCCAACCATGGCTGCCAGCAGCACCATGGGCCACAAGAGTTCCATCTCGGTGTCTCCCCTCCAAATGCCCCTTAGAGATCAGGAGCAGTCAGGGGGCGCGTCATTGCGCCCCCTGCGCTTTCGTCTTCAACTCAGTTGTTGGAGGCAACTGCCGCGTCGATCAGTTCCTGGCCGATATCGCCCTGGAACTTCGCCCAGACCGGCTTCATCGCATCGACCCAGGCCTGGCGCTGCTCGGCAGTCAGCTCACGAACCACGCCGCCAGCCTTCTTGATGTTCTCACGGTTTTCGTTCTCGACCTTGGCAACGCCGGCATTGGCTTCGGCGGTCACTTCGGTCACGATCTTCATGAACTGGTCACGGAAATCGGCATCGAGGCCCTTCAGCCATTCCGTGGAAGTCACAAGGCCATAGGCCAGAAGCTGGTGGTTGGTCTCGGTCACGCCATCCTGCACTTCGAAGAACTTCTGGGTGTAGATGTTGGACCAGGAGTTTTCCTGACCATCGACAACACCGGTCTGCAGCGCGCCATAGACTTCCTTGAAGGCGAGCTTCTGGGCCGAACCGCCCATGGCCTCGATCATGGCAACCGCCACGTCGGAGGTCTGCACGCGGAATTTCAGGCCGTTGGCATCGCTCGGTGCAACCAGCGCCTTCTTGGCGGAGAACTGCTTGAGGCCCGAAGACCAGTAGGCAAGACCGGTGTAGCCCTGCTCTTCAGTAGCCGTCAGCAGGCCCTTGCCGGCATCCGAATTGAAGAACTTCTCGACGGCATCAAGCGAGGAGAACAGGAAGGGCAGGTCGAACAGGCGATACTTCAGCGTGTAGGCCTCAAACTTGGCCAGCGACGGTGCTGCAAGCTGCACGTCACCCAGCAGCAGGGCTTCCATCACCTTGTCGTCGTCGAACAGCGTGGAGTTCGGGAAGACTTCCATGCAAGCCTTGCCATCCATCTCCTTGTTGATGCGGGCAGCCAGCGCATTGGCGGCATCGCCCTTCGGGTGGCCCGTGCCGGCGACGACATGGCTGAACTTGATGACCATTTCGCTGCCATCGCAGCCCTTGTCATCGGCAAGGGCAGAACCGGCAGCAAATGAGATGGCGAGTGCCGAAACGGCGCCGAGAAGCTTCTTCATGTGTTTTCCTCCAGATGCGGGCAACAGCCCGCGATGTGACAACAAGCCGGGAGGCAAACGGCGGCCCCGCACAGAAGCGCGGGTTCCTCGATGTCATCTTCCTCCCGGACGGACGGACGGATGGCCCGCGCCCGCAAACACCTTAGCAAGGTGTGTGCCAGTTCTCCTCATCACCTTTGAAGACAGGCAAAAGGAAAAAGATAACAATGTGTTAAGATTTCTCTCCCCAGCGCGAAGGCAGCGGCTGTTGGATCTTTGGGGTCATTGGCTACCCTTGCCGGGCGACCGGATGTGTCGCCAGCTACCCATCACCATCCGGCGTAGCAGCATCGATCCCCAGCCGCCGGATCTTGTCATAGAGGCCCTTGCGCGACAGGCCGAGCGCCTCGTAGGTCTCTTTCATGCGCCCGCCATGGCGCTTGAGTTCAACCTCGATGACGGCCTTCTCGAAGCGGCTCAGCCGTTCCGAAAGGTCTCCGCTTCCTGCATCGGCAGAAGTGGTTACGCCTCCTTCGCGTTCAGGTGCCCGCCAGAGACCGAGCACGAAGCGGTCGGCAACATTGCGCAATTCGCGCACATTTCCCGGCCAGTCATGGGCCGTCAGCTCCGTTTCAAGTTCCGGCGAAAATTCCGGCATGTCGCGCCGGTAGCGCGCACGAGCCTCGCGTGCCATGTGGACAAAGAGCAGCGGAATGTCTTCCTTGCGCGCCTTCAGCGGCGGAATGCGCAGCGTGACAACCGAGAGCCGGTAATAGAGGTCGGCCCGGAACTGTCCGGTCTTGCCCTCCTTTTCCAGGTCGGATTTCGTGGCGGCGATGAAGCGCACATCCAGCGGGATGGCCTTGTTGGAGCCGAGCCTCTCGATGGAGCGCTGCTCGATGGCGCGCAGCAGCTTGACCTGAAGGTCGAGCGGCATGGACTCGATCTCGTCGAGAAACACCGTTCCGCCCTGTGCATGCTCCAGCTTGCCGATGCGCTGCTTCTGCGCCCCGGTGAAAGCGCCTGCCTCATGCCCGAACAATTCACTTTCGATCATGTCGGCCGGAAGTGCACCGCAGTTGATCGCCACGAAATTGCCCTTGGACCGGCTGCCGAAATCATGCAGCGCGCGCGCCACCACTTCCTTGCCGGATCCCGTCTCGCCCAGCACCAGCACATCCGCATCGGTGTCGGCCAACGCCACGATCTCCTCGCGCAGGCGGCGGATGGCCGGGTTGCGCCCGACAAGCCGGGCTTCAAGATCAGTCGATGAAGCAAGCGCCTCGCGAAGCGTGCGATTTTCCAGCACAAGCCGGCGCTTTTCGAGCCCTCGCCTGACCACCGAAAACAACACCTGCACCGGAAACGGCTTCTCGATGAAGTCATAGGCGCCCTCGCGCATGGCAGCCACCGCCATGGCCACATCGCCATGGCCGGTGATCAGCACAACGGGCAGCGCCGGATCAATCTCCATCACCCGTTTGAGCAGCGCCATGCCGTCCATACCCGGCATGCGAATGTCGGAGATGACCACCCCGTTCAGGTCGCGGGTGATGTGGTCAAGCGCTTCACCAGCCGAGGCAAAGGCCGCCACGTCGAACCCGTCAAGCTGCAAGCCCTGCACCAGGGCCGGGCGTAGATCATCATCATCATCGATCAGAATGACCTTTGGCTGGTTCATACCTTGCCTTCTGCCTTGCCGGGTGTCCTGAGCCGCACTTCGAACAGCGCCCCGCCTAGCGCCCCCTGCCCGGCACGGATGGTTCCGTTCATGTCCTTCAGGATCGTATAGACGATGGACAGCCCGATGCCGATGCCCTCGCCCACACCCTTGGTGGAAAAGAACGGCTCGAAGATGCGCTCGCGGTCGGCTTCGGCAATGCCCGGTCCGTTGTCTTCCACCGTCAGCACCGCTTCCTTGCCTGTCCCGGCCACCCGGATCACCACCACCGGATCGCGCACGGGCGTCGCGCTGCCAACACCGGTCAGCGCATCAACGGCATTGTTGACGAGGTTGACCACCACCTGCGTCAGCCGGATCCGCCCGCCTGCCGCCATCACCTCAATACCGGACGGCTGGTGATCAATGCGCACCCCGGCCTTCTTGGCTCTTGGACCGGCCAGCAACAGGGCTTCACTCACCACCGCATCGAGATTGACCGCCATGATGTCGGTGCCGGGCTTGCGGGCAAAGCCAAGAAGCGTGCGCGACAATTCCGACATGCGGTCAACCAGCCCTGCGATGCGCGACAAGGCTTCGCCTGCTTCCTCCGGCTTTTGCCGGTCAAGAAACAGCTTGGCATTGTCCGAATAGGTGCGGATGGCAGCCAGCGGCTGGTTGTACTCATGCGAAAGCGTGGCCGACATCTGGCCAAGCGCTGCAAGCTTGGCCGATTGCACCAGCTCGTTCTGGGTACGCCGGAGCTTGTCCTCGGTGCGTGCCCGCTCCTCCACCTCGCGGGCAAGCGAGGCATTGGTCGCCGACAGCGCGGCGGTTCGCTGGCGAACCTGCCGCTCCAGCCGGATGGCGCTGGCCTTGTCGCGGCGCAGGCGCATTTCCAGCTGCAGCCGCCGCTGCACCATGAACCATCCGGCCATGCCGATAAGTGCTGCCAGCAGCAAGCCGATGATGCCGGCGGACCGGCGCGCCTGGTCGACCGGTCTTGTGTCGGACAGCACATGCAGCCGCCAGCCGAGCAAGGGCAGGTCCTTGACGCTGGCAAGTACCCTGTTGCCATCCGGCAATTCGTGGATGCCGGGTTCGCCGCCAACCGGCGTCAGGATGGCATCCTTGGCATCGGCAAGCGGCTTCAGCTGCCAGTCTTCGCGATTGCCAAGAAAGATCAGCCCGTCCGAGCCGGTCACCAGGATCGGATTGGCAGACAGCGACCAGGTGGATTCGATCCCGTCAAAGCGCACATAGATCGCGATCACGCCCGCAACGGCCTCGGCACGCCGGACGGCAGAAGCAAAGATGTAGGAGCGCTCACGCTCGGCTGCCGATACGGTTTCGCGGCCAAGGCGACCCTGCGAGGCAGCCTCGAACAAAGTGGTCTCGTGCAGCGCCGAATTGTCGAACACGCCGCGCGCCGAGGCAAAGATACGGCCCTCCGTATCGGCAAAAACCACATCCTTGGCCCCGGAAAACCCGGCAATCTCGATGGCCTTGGCCCGCGCCGCCGTGCGGTTTTCGCCGAGCCAGGGACGGTCGAAAATGGCAGCAATGTCTTCGCGCTTGGCCAGCAGTGGCGGCAGCAGGCGATATTTCTCCAGCACGCCGGAAATGGTCTCGCTTTGCAGCGCCAGCGCTTCATCAGCCGAGGCCCGCAGACCCTCCATCGCGTTGCGCGCCGCCAGCATCTGCAGAAGTCCGCCCAGCACCAGTCCGCCCGCCAGCGCCATCCCGATGACAAGGCGCGAATGCAGGCGGTAGCGCTGCATCACCGCCTTGCCGCTCTCGCGCATGTCGTCGGTCCGGGCCTGTCTCATCGCTTCATGAACAGGAAGGCAGGCGGTCCGGTCAAGGCCGAAAAAGGCAAAGGCGGCTGCAGGGAGCAACCGCCTTTGTCATGGTTCAAAAGGAAGGGATCAAGCCTGGACGACGGTTGCTTCCACATGGTCGACCAGCGCGTCCGGCAGCTTCAGGCGGCCGGCCAGCATGTCGAGATAGCCACGCTCGGCGCGCGTCTTGGGATCAATGGCGAGGCGCGAGGTGGTGTAGAGTTCGACCTTCTGCGCGTCGGTCTGGGCGGCATTGACCAGCCCGTCGAGATCGACCGGCATGGCCAGTTCGGATTCGATGAAGGCTGCAACCTCGTCCGACAACCCGGCCATCATGGCGCGTTCGGAGATGCGGGCACGCTCGGCCTCGTCGATATGGCCGTCAGCGCGTGCCGCCGCGATCATCGCACGCACCAGCGTCAGCGCAAACACGTCTTCGCCCTGCGGCGCCTGAGACGGATGGAAGGACGTGTCGGAAGGCGGGGGCAGCAGGTCGGGCTCTCCGGCCACCACATCGCCCGGCTTTCCGCCGTTCTGGTAATTCTGGTAGGCCTTGTAGGCGAGACCCGCGACAGCGGCCAGACCACCCAGCTTCAGCGCAGATCCGGTGACCGCACGGCCGGCACCGGTTCCCAGCAGCACCGCAACAAGCGCGCCGGTGGCAATCGGATTGTCCTTTGCCAGCTGCTTGGCCTGCTCGGCCTTCGAGCCGACGGTCGAACTGGTGCCGGGAATGGTGGAGCCCAGCAAATCGCCAAGCAGTTTCTTCGGATCAAGCATTCATGTCCCTCCTTCAGGGTTGGATGGACGAGAGGTAGGGGCAGTCATTTGGCGATACAATGACAAGTCGGGTGTTCCGGGGCATTTTTTCCCGATTGCAGCACTCTTTTTTTGTTGCCGCCGGTTCAACTGCCGATGTGTCGCGTCCCGCGCTTGCTCGCCAGCTTCACTTGCTGGTGGCGCGCGGCATAGCGGGCACGGTCCTCGTCGCTGCGGGCGGCAATGCAATGCGGACAGGACACGCCCTCGACATAGTCCGGTGTGGCCCGTTCCGCCGGTGTCAGCGGATGGCGGCAGGCGCGGCAGAGTTCCGCCTCGCCCTCCTCCAGCCCGTGACCGACCGACACGCGCTCATCAAAAACGAAGCACTCGCCTTCCCAGAGGCTATCGGAGGCCGGAACCTCTTCCAGATATTTGAGGATCCCGCCTTTGAGATGGTAGACATCCTCGATGCCGAGCGAGCGCACATAGGCGGTCGCCTTTTCGCAGCGGATTCCGCCGGTGCAGAACATCGCAACCTTCTTGCCGGCCAGCTCATTGTGGTGGCGTTCCACCCAGGCCGGGAATTCGCGGAAGGTTTTGGTCTTGGGATCAATAGCCCCGCGAAACGTGCCGATGGCATATTCATAATCGTTGCGGGTATCGACGATCACGGTCTCAGGGTCGGCGATCAGCGCATTCCAGTCCGACGGTTCGACATAGGCGCCGACATCAGTGAGCGGGTCGATGTCGGCCACCCCCATGGTGACGATCTCGCGCTTCAGCCGCACCTTCATGCGATGAAACGGCATGGCAGCAGCGGTGGAAAATTTCAGCTCCATGCCGGCAAGGCCGATATGGGCGTCGAGCCAGGTGATGAGCCGGTCAATGCCCGCCTCGGACCCGGCAACCGTGCCGTTGATGCCCTCGCGCGCCAAGAGCAGCGTGCCCTTGATATCCTCGCTCACGCAGAGCGCCAAAAGGGGCTCGCGCAGCGCCTCGAAAGCGTCGAGGCGGCAGAAACGATAAAGCGCGGCAACCTTGAATGGCTGGTCCGCAGGGGCGGTTTTGACGGTTGGTTCCATGAGCCTGCACCTACGCCCGCGGGCCTCTCCTTGCAAGGCAAAAGGCTGGTTTTCTGTCCGCCTCTCCAAGGGTTCGCGGACACTCAAGGGCTATCCGCGCCATCGCGGTTCATCCAGCCGGAGCATGCCATGATCCCTGCATCCCTCATCCCTGACCTTGCCGCCGCCGCCCGAGCGAGCGGCCATGATCCCGCCGCCATCCTTGCCATTGTGGAGGTGGAAAGCGGCGGCAGGCTGCTTGCTCGCGTCAATGGGCGGGACGAACCGCTGATCCGTTTCGAAGGTCATTATTTCGACCGCAGGCTGACAGGCATCAAGCGCGAGACGGCCCGTGCCGCCGGCCTGGCCGATCCGCGCGCCGGACGGGTGAAGAACCCGGCATCGCAGACAACCCGCCATGCCATGCTCAAACGGGCCGAAGCCATTGATGCAAAGGCAGCGCGCGAAAGCTGCTCCTGGGGCATCGGCCAGGTGATGGGCGCGCACTGGGCATGGCTCGGCTATCCGTCTGTTGATGCCCTTGTCGAAGAGGCGCGCTCGGGCCTTGCCGGGCAATTGCGCCTGATGCTGGCCTTCATCCACAAATCCGGCCTGTCAGACGCACTGCGCAAGCGCGACTGGACGGCATTCGCCAAGGGCTACAATGGACCCGGATTTGCTGCCAACGCCTATCACACGAAATTGGCGGCCGCCTGCCGCCGCTACGCCGCCATGGACCTTGGCGGCGAACACGCCACCTCGGTCTCCAAGCCGGACGCACTGACACAAGGCAGCCAAGGCAGCGCGATCGAATCCCTCCAGCGCCGCCTATCCGCCAGCGGATATCCGCTTACTGCAGACGGACGGTTCGGTCCGCTGACGCAAAAGGCCATCAAGGCATTTCAGCGCGACCATGGACTTGGCGAAACCGGCATCGCCGACGCCGCCACGCTTTCAACATTGGAAAGCGTCCTGCCGCTTGGCCCCGGCCGCAAATCGTTGTGGCAACTGGCAAGTGCGCTCATTGGCCTGCTTGCCCGGATCCGCCGTTTGCTCAGCTGAAAAAACACCCAATCAAAGCCTGTCTGGACCTTGGCTCCGGACGGGCGCAAGATGACCGGTGGACAGGCAGGGCCTGCCCTGCTAAATCGCATTCTAAATCGATTGAAATTTTATCAGTGAGACCCTGTCATGGCCATCAAGAAGAACACCGAACTGCTTCTTTCCATCCTTGAGGGCCAGCCGGTCATCCCGGTCATCAAGATTTCGGATCTTTCGGCCGCCGTGCCGCTGGCCCGCGCGCTTGCCAAGGGCGGCCTGCCGGCCATCGAGATCACGCTGCGCACACCCGAAGCGCTTGACGCCATTCGCCTCGTGGCCGACGAAGTGCCCGAAGCCATTGTCGGTGCCGGCACCATCCTGACTGCCCGCCAGTTCGGCCAGGCCATTGACGCGGGATCGAAATTCATCGTCAGCCCCGGCACCACGCTCGAACTGCTGGAAACCGCACGCTCTTACACGGAGCCCTTCCTGCCCGGTGCCAACACGCCGTCAGAAATGATGTCGATGCGCGAAGAAGGCTATTCGGTGATGAAGTTCTTCCCGGCCGGCCAGTCTGGCGGCGCGGAATTCCTGAAAGCGCTGGCCTCGCCGCTGTCCGGCATCCGCTTCTGCCCGACCGGCGGCATCACCCAGGCCAACGCCATGGATTATCTCAGCCTTTCCAACGTGATCTGCGTTGGTGGATCTTGGGTGGCCCCGGACGCCATGGTCGCCAGCGGTGATTGGGACGGCATCGAGGCTCTTGCCCGCGCGGCGTCCGGCCTGCGCAAGAGCTGATCGGGCAACGGAAGGCAAAAGAAACAGGCACGGGAACCCCGTACCTGGTCATCCGATCGGCAGAACTTGCCGGATCAGTTGGTGCTCTGGAATTTCACCACATTCAGGAAAGTCACAGCCTTGCCGGTGAACCGGTTGGCGTTCTCCTGCGCAGCCGGCTGGAAACCGGCAGCAATCACGGTGGACGGCGCAGCCCTCAGCGCAGTTGTGACCGTTGGCGGTTGCACCGGCTGCGGCACGGCCCCTGCCCTCAGTGCCCAACGGGCATCATCCGGACTGACCGGCTTTTCAACCGAGCGCGGCTGCGGCTTTGCATCCACCGCATCGGGACGTTCAGATTTCGGCGTGGCGCGCGCGCTGCCCAGCACCCGCTCTGTGCGCTCGG
>JBGSQC010000007.1:0-7636 GCA_041738295.1 Zhengella sp.
ATCCCTCGCGCGAGCCCGCCGCCAGTGCCGAGCGCTTGCAGCGTCAGGTGGCGCTTCTCGTGGGTGGCTCAGCCCCGCTGGACGAGGCACGCCTCCATGCGGAAGCGGCCTTCCTTGCCACCAAGGCCGACATCCGCGAAGAGATCGACCGGCTGAAGACCCATGTCGCATCCGCCCGCGCCCTGATTGCCGGCGGATCGCCGGTTGGCCGCAAGCTCGATTTCCTCTCCCAGGAATTCAACCGCGAAGCCAACACGCTTTGCTCGAAAGCAAATGCTGCGACCGTCACCGCCATCGGCCTGGAACTGAAGGTCACCATCGACCAGTTCCGCGAGCAGATCCAGAATGTCGAATGAGACCGAGACCCCATCCATGAGCGCCGCCACCACACTGCCATCCGCCTCCATCCGCCGCCGCGGCCTCATGCTGGTCATTTCCTCGCCCTCTGGCGCAGGAAAATCCACCATTGCCCGCAACCTGCTCGAAAATGACAAGGCTCTGGAGCTTTCGGTCTCCGTCACCACGCGCCCGCGCCGGGGCTCGGAGATTGACGGGGTGCACTATCATTTTGCCAGCCAGCGCGATTTCGAGCGACTGCGTGATACCGACGCGTTGCTGGAATGGGCCGAGGTTCACGGCAATTTTTATGGCACGCCGCGCGAGGCCGCCGAGACGGCGATGGCGGAAGGCCGCGACATGCTGTTCGACATTGACTGGCAGGGGGCGTTGCAGATGAAGGAGCGCATGCATGCCGACATCGTCTCCATCTTCATCCTGCCCCCCTCGATGACCGAACTGAAGCAGCGCCTGAAGCGCCGCGCCGAGGACAGCGACGAAGTGATCGCCACGCGGCTGAAGAATGCCCGTCAGGAAATCGAGCACTGGCGCGAGTATGATTATGTCGTGGTCAATGACGACCTGAACCGGGCCTATGATGCGGTGCGCGCCATCGTGCAGGCCGAGCGGCTGCGCCGCGACCGGCGGCCGGGCCTGTTTGATTTCGTCACCGGATTGCTGGACGAAAAGATCAACTGAGCGTCAGTTCCTGTCCAAAAGGCGTGCGAGATCAACGAATTCGCTGATCTCCAGCGTTTCCGCTCTCCGTGTCGCCTCAATGCCCGCCTTGGCCAGCAAGGCCTCCCCGCCAATGCCCTTGAGGCTCTGGCGAAGCATCTTGCGGCGCTGGCCGAAGGCCGCTTGCGTCACTTGCGCAAGGCGCTCCACCTTGCAGGCCAGCGGCACGGGACGCGGCTCGATGTGAACCACGGCTGAGGTCACTTTCGGAGGCGGCGAAAAGGCCTGCGGCGGAACTTCGAAGGCAATGCGGGCCTGCGTGCGCCACCCGGCCAAAACGCCGAGACGGCCGTAATGGTTGCTGTCCGGCGCGGCAACGATGCGCTGCGCCACTTCCTTCTGGAACATCAGCGTCATGGAGGCAAAGTAGGGCGGCCAAGGTTCGGTGGTCAGCCAGCCGACCAGCAATTCGGTGCCGATATTGTAGGGCAGGTTGGCGACGATGCGAACCGGGCCATCCGCACCTGCCGCAAGCGCGGCATAGTCGGTTTCCATCGCATCGCCGGGGATCACCTCCAGGCGGCCGGGATAATGGGCTGAAACGTCGGCCAGCGCCGCAAGGCAGCGGTCGTCGCGCTCGATGGCGATGACCTTTTTTGCTCCCGCGTAAAGCAGCGCGCGTGTCAGCCCGCCCGGTCCCGGACCAACCTCGATCACCGTCGCGTTTTCCAGCGGTCCGGCGGTCCGCGCGATCTTTCCGGTCAGGTTGAGGTCAAACAGGAAGTTCTGGCCAAGCGATTTTTTCGCCGCCAGCCCATGGTCAGCAATCACCTCCCGCAGCGGCGGCAGGCCGTCGGCGCTCAATCCTTCACTTCGGCTCATGCCGGCACTCCCCGCATCGCCATTTCACCGGCCATTTTGAGCGCCGCAATCAGGCTGTCTGGCCGTGCCACGCCCTTGCCGGCAATGGCAAAGGCGGTGCCATGGTCTGGCGATGTGCGGATGAAAGGCAGCCCGAGCGTCACATTGACTGCATCGTCAAAGCCCAGCGCCTTGGCGGGGATCAGCGCCTGGTCGTGATACATGCAAATGGCCACGTCATAGGTCGCCCGTGCCCGGTCGTGGAACATGGTGTCTGCGGGCAAGGGGCCTGCGATATCCAGGCCCTTGCGGCGCAGGCGTTCCAGCGCCGGTCCGATCAGTTCGATTTCCTCGCGCCCCATCGCGCCATCCTCGCCCGCATGCGGGTTCAGACCGGCCACCGCGATGCGCGGATGGGAAAGGCCGAAGCGGGCAATCAGGTCATCGGCGGTGATGCGGATCGTTTCTTCGAGCAGGGCAGGCGTCAGCGCCGAGAACACATCGGCCAATGCCACATGGATGGTCACCGGCACCGCGCGCAGCTTCGGCCCGGCCAGCATCATCACCGGGCGGTACGCAATGCCGGTCCGCACTTCCGCCAGATGGGCCAGATACTCAGTGTGACCGGGAAAGGCAAAGCCCGCATCATAGAGCGGCTTCTTGGCAATCGGCAGCGTAACCACGCCGGAAGCGCGCCCTTCCATCGTGTCCGCTACGGCGCGATCAATCGCCTCGATGATGGCAGGCGCATTGGCCGCATTCGGCACCCCCGGCTGGCCCGTGACGGGGTTCAGCAGTGGCACCACCGGCAGCGCGCGGCCAAAAACTTGCGAAGCGTCACCCGGTTCGCAAACTTCAATGGGAAGGGAAAGGCCGCACAGTTGTGCGCGCCTCGCCGTGATTTCGGGGTCGCCAAGCAGGTAGAAGGGCGGCAGCGTGGCGGTGCCGCGCAAGGTCCATGCCAGCGCGGCAAGTTCCAGACCCACTCCGGACGGGTCACCGCCCGAAAGCGCCAGCGCAGGACGCATGCTACTTCTTCACGATGCGGGCCTTATCCCGCAACTCCTTGGTATATTTGTCGGAAAACTCCTTGGCCTTCTCGTCCATGTCGCCTTCATTGGTGAAGACGATCTGGGCAACACGGTCATCGGACACTTCGCGCGTGGAACAGATGCCGATGAACTCGACCCCTCGTTCGGTCTCGCGCACCTTGGTTGCCTTGCCCTGGCCGGTTTCCTTGACGAATTTTTCCCAATCCGGCGGCAGTTCCGGTTCCAGCACACGGCCAAGATCACGAATGGTCACATCCACCAGTCCCTTGACGAACTGGCGGGTGGAATCGCACCCGGCAAAGCGCTGGCGCATGGCATCGGCTTCCCGCTTTCGCGTGGCGAGCTTGGCCTTGCGCTCGGCCGCCGGCACCACGAATATGACCTGCTGCAGCATGTATTCGGTGGCCTTCGGCTTGTTGCCACCATTCTTCAGCATGCGCTGCACAACATCCTGCTCGCTGACCTTGCCTTCTGCCCGGTAGCGCGCTCCAAGGGCAGCGTTCCAGCCCATCTGCACGCGGATGAATTCCTTGAAGTGACCTGCTGTAACACCGGACTGCTGGAGGATCTGCGTCAGCTGCGCGGCCTTCAGCTTGTTGGATGACGCGAAGCGCTCAAAGCTCTGATCAACTGCTGCCGGCGGAATGACGATGCCAAGACGCTTCATCTCCACGGCCCGCAGGGTCTGCAGCACCATTTCCTCTTCTGCCTTGGCAGCGAGATTTCCGCTCTGGCGCTGCAACCGCATGAAGGCCGCGCGCCGCTGGATATCATAGGTGGTAACCGGCAGGTTGTTGATGACGTAACGGATTTCAGAAGCCTCAGCCTGGCTTGCGAAACCCGAAACGCCGGTGGCCACACCGGAAGAAAGCAGGAGGGCGAGGGCAATGCCGGTCAGTCTGGGGGTCATGGTCGAATATCCCGTTGGGGGCTGAAATGCAGATGCAGCATCCCGGCCTCAGATTTTGAGCCATTCTATAGGGTCGAACCTTGGCGTCAAAGGGGCAGTCGCAATGTTTACTGTTCGCCGGTCAACTGGTCCGCATCCAGGCCTGCCCGCTTGCCGAAATCCCCGATGGTGCGGAACGACACAAACACGCCGAACTGCTTGGTCACTTCCTTGGTCACGGTGCTGCGGTTGTGCCCATAGGAGAAGTGGAAGGTGAAGCACTCGTCATCATAGGCAAAGCCGATATTGTCGCGCACGACCGTCTTGCTCATCAAGTCATAGGTCGCGCTGCCAAAAACGCTCCAGTTTTCCGCGAAGTTCAGCTTGGCGCCACCGGCCACTTCCTTGCGGTCCGTGGCAAAGCCATATTTCGGCTGCGCGGCGATCTCGGTGTAGCGCAGGCTCAGGCTGCCGGGCTTGCCGGTATAGGTGGCATCGGCCTGCAGGCGGCGAAGGTCGAAAGTCTGCTCGTCAAACCGGGCGCCGACAGAAACCGCGAGGCCCCAAGGCGAGGCGATTCCCGCCATGGCGACATAATCCGAGCGGTCTGTCTCAAGGCCGGATGCGGCGCCAACATGGACGAAATCAGGCTGCGCATAGGGGTTTTCGCCAGCCAGATGGAACGACTGACCAGCCAGCGCATGGGCATTCCAGCCATTCGCAAAGCTGCCCGAATAACGCAGGCCGAGATTGGCGCGCACGCCGCCCTCGATGCGGTCCCAGCCGGAGAATTTGTCGCGCTCGAACAGGTTCGTCGCGTCGAACACCAGGCTCTGCGCATCCTCGTTGGGAATGCCGAGCGCGGTCTGGTAGGGCGCATTCGGGCGCGCAAAGATCTGCGCCATTGGCTCGAACACATGCGTGGCGCTGGAGGTCGAGAACAGGATCGGCCAGCGCACTTCAAGGCCGGCGGTTGCCATGTAGCGGAACCAGGCATCGCGTGTGTTGGCGGCAACGCCTTCATTGACAGCCATGTAGCCGATGGCCTGCTGCGAAGGCGCGTTGAGATTGGCAAAGATGCCGTCGCCGCGCGCACCCAGCATGGTGGTGATGACAAAGCCGCCATCGGTGATGGTGTTGCGCTTCCACTCGACCTCAGTTGTCATGCGCCCATTGGTGCCGGCAAGGCCCGGAATGGCTGAGATATTGGCTGTTCCGACATTTGCGAGAATGTTCTTTTCGCTCATGGCCCGTGACGTCTGCGTCACCGGCCTGTAGAGCACCTGGCTGTTGGCGCGGATGGTCAGCTGGCCACCGGCCACCTCATCCTCGACGCGCGTATAGTCGAAATTCGGCAGCACCCAGGGCTGGCGGGTGTCACGCGAGAGCAAGTTGGTGCGGTCGATTGATTCCTGGATCTGGAATTTCATGAAGCGAAGGTCGAAACGATTGCGGTCGTTGAGTCCCGTCAGCCACACTTCCGAACGGTGAACCGCATCCGAGAAATTGCCGATCGAATAAGTTCGAGAGAAATTCTTGTCGGTTTGCGCCAGGATATCCCAGCCAAACGCCCAGCGCGGATTGATGTCGAACTTGCCTTCGGTGCCGACCATCATGCGCTTCTTGTTGAGCGCATCGACGGTGCCGGCCGTGAAGGCACCGGTCTCCCGCTGATTGATGCCGGCCACCTTGACCATAATGCGGCCATTGTCGAAGCGCTTGCGGAACTCCGCTTCGCCGAGGAACCCCTGCTTGGTGTAATAGGTGGGCGACAGCAGCAGGTCATAGGTAGGCGCGAGCGCGATGTAGAAGGGCAGGCGGGTGCCGAAGCCCAGCTCGGAGCTCATGGAAAAAGACGGGAACAGGAAGCCGGTCTTGCGCTTCACCGTCGGGTCGGCAACCGAGAAATACGGCATGTAGGCAATCGGCAAGCCGAACAGCTCGAAGCTGGCATCCTTGAACTTGACCGTCTTTTCCTGGCCGTTCCAGATGATGCGCTTGGCCTTCACCCGCCAGATTGGCGCGCGGTCCGGCTTTTCCTCGCACGGCTCGCAGGCGGTGTAGACGCCATTGTTGAAGGTGGTGATGTTGCCGCGTTCGCGTTCCGCGCTTTCAGCAGCAAAGCGCGTGTTGTCGGTGGTTTCCACGCGCAGAGCGTTGATGAAGCCGTTCCCGAAATCATCGGTCACGTCCATCTCGTCGGCATAGATGCGGTTGCCGTCCTTCTCGATCAGCTCGACATTGCCGATGGCTTTCACCCGGCGGGTCTTCTGATTGTAGATGACTTCGCGCGCGACAAGACGGTTGCCGTCATAGTCGATCTGCACGGAGCCGACAGCCCGGACGATCTGTCTGTCATTGTCATAGACGAGCGTATCGGACTCCAGAAGCATCTGGGCGTTCGGATCGGTCTTGGCGGCGAGCTTCGAAAGGTCCTGAGCCAGGGCGGGGGAGGCGGGAATCAGCGCAAGCCCGGCCAAAAGGCCGAGCGCAGTCGCGCCTGCCAGGCGAGTGGCCAAAACCGTCAGCCGCCTGCTCCCCTTGCACGTCCCCACTAACCGTCCTCCTTGTGAAGCAGGAAACTCACTCCGATGAAGCCGGCTATCAGCACGGGCGACCAGGCCGCAATCACCGGAGAAACGTATCCTGTACTCCCAAAAGCTTTCACCAAGATTGAGATCACATAAAGCAGAAAGCCTGCCGCGATGCCACCCACAATCATGAAGCCCGACTGGCCGAAACGCACAAACTTGAGCGACACGGTGGCCGCAATCAGGGTCATGGCAACCAGAAGCGCAGGCATGGCAATAAGCGATTGAAACTGCATGCGCAACGGGTAGGCAGGGTATCCGAAGGCCCGGGTGACAGCGATTTTTTCCGGAAGGTTGTAAAAAGGCACCGCATCGGGTTCTGCAAGCCGGTCCTGCACGATTTCAGGGCGCAGATTCGTCTTCACCCTCTGCAGTTTGAACTCCTGGGGCTTGGCTCCCGGCCGCGTTGCCTTGACATCCTGCAGCAGCCAGAAGCCATCCTTCAACGTGGCCTGGCGCACATCCTGGCGCAGCGTGATCGAGCCATCCTTGGCGATATGAACGAACACCGCATCGCGCAGCACCAGCCCGCCCTGAAGCACGGCCTTGGCGCCGATCACGGTCTCAGCGTCCCCCATGCGCTGGCGCAACCACGGCACCTTGCTGGCAAGTGTGGTGTTGGATTGCTTGGACCGCCAATCGGCCTCGATTTCCTGCGCCTTTTCAAAGCCGGCTGCGGCCAGCGGGTTGAGCGCCAGCACTGTGACGGCCCCGAACAGCAGTGCGCCGAGCGCTGGCGGCGTCAGGAATTGCCAGGCTGAGACGCCCGAGGCCCGCGCAATCACCAGCTCATAGCGCCGGTTGAGCGAGATCAGCGTCGCCATGCCCGAGAACAGCGCGATGAAGGGCACGACCTGCTGCATGATCATCGGGATGTGCAGCACCGAAACATAGAAGGCGCCGGCGACGGTGAATTTGGGCAGTTCCGACGTGCGGCTGGAAAACTCCGTGAAATCAATCAGGAAGGCCAGCATGAAGATGCCAATGAAGAACCACAGGGTGATGACCATGTAGCGCCTGAAGAAATAGGTGCCGAGCGTCCAGCCGATCATGCGCGCTGCCTCCTGCGCCAGGAGGTGAGGGCGGCCAGCCAGTTGGCGGCCGAAACCAGACGGTCTTTCACGTCCTCACTTGCCATCTGCAAGCGGTCGGCTACCGGTGCTGGCAGTCCGACCTTGCGCGCAGAACTGTAGACATAAAGCGAGATCACGCTGGCAAGCAGCGAAACC
>JBGSQC010000005.1:0-6405 GCA_041738295.1 Zhengella sp.
ACCGAACTCATGGCGCGCGACAATGCCTGGCGCCGCCGCCGCCCGCGCACCGACCAGCGGCCCGGGCGCGATAGCAAGGACAAGCCGTCATGACCAAGACCACCAAGGGCGGGCAGGGCGGTGCGCCGCGCATGCTGAAGACCAAGATCAAGAAGAAGCGCGGGCTGAAGAATTCATCGCGCCGCTGGCTGGAGCGGCACCTGAACGATCCTTACGTCCATCGCGCCCAAGCCGAAGGCTACCGCTCGCGCGCGGCCTACAAGCTGATCGAGATCGATGAGCGCTACAAGCTGCTGAAGCCCGGCCAGAAGGTGATCGACCTTGGCGCGGCACCGGGCGGCTGGTGCCAGGTGGCTGGTCGCATTGTCGGCTCACCGGAGGAAGCCCCGACGGTTGTCGGCATCGACTATCTGGAAATGGATGCAGTGCCGGGTGCGATAGTGCTGCAGAAGGATTTTCTCGATGAGGATGCCCCCGACATGCTGATCGCCACACTCGGCGGCGCGCCCGATCTGGTGCTCTCCGACATGGCGGCACCCACCACCGGCCACCGCAAGACCGACCACATCCGCACCCAGCATCTGTGCGAGATCGCGGCTGATTTCGCCGTCAAGGTGCTGCGGCCAGGCGGACATTTTCTGGCCAAGACCTTCCAGGGCGGGACCGAGAATGACCTGCTGACCATGTTGAAGCAGCATTTCAAATCGGTCCATCATGTGAAGCCGGCAGCAAGCCGCGCTGAAAGCGTGGAGCTTTACCTGCTCGCGCGCGACTTCAAGGGCCGCAAGGCGGCAACAGAAGACGAAGAAACCGGCGACACCGATCAGGCGTCCCGCGAGGACTGATCAGGCACCGCCTTTACTCCATGCCCGCTCATTTCCGAGCCGGCCTCGCGCGGCAGCGTCAGGAACGGCAAAAGGGCGAAAAGCGCCATGGCTGCCGCGCCCAGAAAGGCGATGGCAAAGGCCGTGCCGTCAAGCGCCCGTCCGGTCACATGGCCGCTTACCTCCAGCACGAGGCCTGCTAGCGCCACGCCGAGCGCCACCGAAATCTGCTGGCTGACGGCGGCAATGGCAGTGGCCTGTGCGGCGGCTTGCTGCGGCAATCCTGAAAATTGCAGGGCGGCTGTCGACGTGAAGAACAGCGAGCGCGCCAGCCCGCTCGCCAGCAGCACCGTCACCAGCAGCAGCCAGGGCGTCTCCTTGGTGACGAAGGCAATCGAGCCGATCAGCAGCGCGGCGCTGGCAATGGCCACAAGGATCGCCATGCGGAACCCAAGCGCGCGCAGGATCGGCCGTGCGGTGAACTTCATGATCAAGGCTCCTCCGGCGCTGGCAAAGGTCACCATGCCGGATTGAAACGGCGTCATGCCGAACAGCAATTGCAGCATCAGCGGCAGCAGGAAGGGCGTAGCGCCGACGCCGACCCGGAACAGGAACAGCCCGGTGATCGAGGCGCGAAAGGCCGGAACAGCAAAGAGCTTCAGGTCGAGAAGCGGCGAGGGTGTCCGGCTTGCATGGCGCACATACGCAATCGCGGCAATGATGCCGGCCGCGAGCGCCACCAGCCCGACAGAGGGCGGCAGGGCAGGCAGCGAAACCACCGATAGCCCGAACACAATACCGGCAGCCGCCATCCCGGCCAGCATGAAGCCGAGCCGGTCAATCCTGCCCTGGATGCCGCGTTCGGTTTCCGGCAAATGCCGGCCCGACAGCCAGATACCGGCGATCCCGATCGGCAGGTTGATGAGAAAGATCCAGTGCCATGAGAAATAGGTGGTGATGAAGCCGCCGAGCGGCGGTCCGGCAAAGGGGCCGATCAAGGCTGGAATGGTCAGCCACGTCATGGCGCGCACAAGATCGCTCTTGTCGGTGGTGCGCACCAGGATGAGGCGCGCAATCGGCGTCATCATCGCCCCGCCCATGCCCTGGACGAAGCGCGCTGCCACAAATTCCGCCAGGGAGCCCGAGATCGCGCAGGCGAGCGAGCCTGCCATGAACACCGCAATCGCCACGCGGAACACGCGGCGCGCGCCGAAGCGATCTGCCATGTAAGCGCTGACCGGAATGAAGATGGCGAGCGACACCAGATAGGCTGTCAGTGCCAGTTTCAGCGCCACCGGACTTGTGCCGATGTCGGCGGCAATCACCGGCAGCGACGTGGCGATGACGGTCGAATCCATGTTCTCCATGAACAGCGCCACCGCCAGGATCATTGGCAGGATACGGTTGACGGGCTGGGGGATCACTTGCGCCATGAGGACGAAACCTATGGAACGCGCCGCCCGCTATGGTCAAGGCCGCAGACCGGCGGTAACGGAATTGGAAACATGGGCTGACCGATGCGTCACTCGCCCTTCGCCATCACATTTCGCGTGATCGCCTTGCCGTTGGCTCGCACTGCCCCACACTCCCCGCGAGGGAAAATCACCAGCAACGGGAGTGACTTCATGACACTGATCACCAGCCGACGGAATGCCCTTAAATTCGCCGCCACCGGTCTTGCAGCCCTTGCCATGCCGCAAATCATGGTCCGTGCGGTCATGGCCGAAACGGCCCCTGGCGTCACCGGCATACCCTTCAGCCGTTTCAAGCTGGGTGATTTCACCGTCACCGTCATCAATGACGGCGTGGCCATAGCCGAGAAGCCGCAGGGCACTTTTGGCACCAACCAGACCGAGGAAGCCGTTTCCGCACTGCTTCAGGCCAATCACCTGCCGGCCGACAAGTTTGCCAACGGCTTTTCGCCGACCCTGGTGCAAACCGGCACCGACACCATCCTCTTCGATACCGGCCTTGGCGCCGGCGCGCGCGCCAACGGAATGGGCCAGACAGCGGCCCGCCTCGCCATGGCAGGCATCAAGGCGGAGGATGTCACGGTGGTCGTGCTGACCCACATGCACCCGGACCACATTGGCGGCCTGATGGAAGACGGAAAGCCCGCCTATCCCAATGCCCGCTATGTCACCGGCAAGACCGAATATGATTTCTGGGCCGATGCAGCACGCATGGGAACGCCTGCCGAGCGCGTTCACACCATGGTCAATTCCATGGTCAAGCCGATGGCCGAGAAGATCACCTTCATCGACAATGAGGGCGAGGCCCTGCCGGGCATCCGCGGCATTGCGGCACCGGGCCACACGCCCGGCCACATGGCCTTCCACGTGGAGTCTGCGGGCAAGCGCATGCTGATCACCGCCGACACGGCCAACCATTTCGTGCTGTCGCTGCAAAAGCCGGAATGGGAAGTCCGCTTCGACATGGACAAGGCAACCGCCGCCGCCACGCGGCGCAAGGTCTTCGACATGGTGGCCGCCGACCGCATTCCCTTCATTGGCTACCACATGCCGTTCCCGGCGGCTGGCTATGTCGAGCCCATGGATGGCGGCTTCCGCTTCATCCCGGAAAGCTACCAGTTCGAACTCTGAGACTTCGGCATTGAGAAAAGGCCCGCTTCGGACCTTCCGAGGCGGGCCTTACTTTTCGTCCGCCAGCCGCTTCACGGCCTCGATGCGCTCCGGCGTTGCCGGATGGGTCGATAGAATGCCGAGATCGGCATTGCCATATTTGTCCATCAGGATCTGGAAGAAGGTGGCAATCGCTTTCGGGTCGTGACCTGCCTTGCGCATGAGGTCGACCGAAAAAGCGTCTGCCTCACGCTCGAAGTCGCGCGAATAGGAGAGCGTCAGCAGTGCGCTCGCCTGCACGATAATGTCCTCGGTTGCTGATCCGAGATCGCCCGCAATCAGCATGGCAAGGCCTGCAACACCGGCAGCGCGATAGAGCTGGCGCAGCGAGTGTTTTTCTTCCACATGGCCGATTTCATGGGCGAGCACGCCGAGGATGGATTCGCGCCGGTCGCCTGCCAGTTTGATCAGCTCGTCGGTGATCACCAGCGTGCCGTCCGGCAGCGCAAAGGCATTGGGCCCGATGCGCCCGCCGGTGCGGAAGTTCAGCGTGTAGCCATCCGCCCCGCGCGGTGAGAGCGCGGCCAGCTTGGTGAAATCTTCGGTCCAGCGGTCCTGTTCGGCCTTCACCAGCTTGCTTTCGGAAAAGACGCTCGCATCAAGCGATTCCATCGCCGCCTTTGACAAGGCAACAGGCACGGCCTGGGGCGTCACTGCGACTGCGGCTTCCACCATCACCGGCAGGGCGTAGCGGTAGGTCAGCGCGACACCGGCGATGGCGAGCAGCACAAAGGCAACGAGATTGATGTGGAAGCGTTCGGCCCAGGTGACGGCGCGTGCGCTGCCCTTTGGCGGAAACAGCCGGTCCACCCCGTCATTGTCGCGGGTCTCGAAGACCGACCGGTCGGGGAAGGTGAGGCGGCGCGGCGTCGAGCCGACACGGGCCGACACCGTGACGGCGGAATGCGCAAAGGGCCGGGCAGGCGATGCCCCCGCTTCCAAGAGAACAGTGCTATCACCGGTCAGCGAAACGCGTGCCTCTTCCGCCCGGCCGGAACCGGGCGGATAGGCGGTGCCGCTGATGCTGTCAGAGGCCAAAATCCACCCCGTCGAGATCCATGTAGGCGTCGCCCAGCGCATGGCCGGAAGCTGCAACCTTGTTCACATAGTCATCCAGCGATCCCGACGTGGTGAGCGTGATCGTCTCGATGGAATAGCGAAAGGCGCGCACCGCTGCCCAGGGCCGGGCAAGGCCCATCGTGATCAGCGTGACGAACAGGTTCGACAGCGCAATCCAGGCATATCGGAAGCAGCCCATGGCCGAGGTCAGCCGGTGGCGGCGGTCGATGGTGGTGGCGGAAAGGCCGACATTGCGCACTCCGGCAGCATAGACGAGGCTGATCACCAGATAGAGCGCGATGATGGCGACATAGGCAATGACGATGAAAACCCAGATGCCGCTCGCCAAGATCTCCTCGCCGCCTTCGGCAAGGGTGTCGATAAAGCCCGGATTGGTCATGAAGACAAGCGCTGCCCCGCCGGAAAGCAGTACGCTGGCGCCAATCGCCATCAGGAAGGGTACGATGGCTTGGCGGTACATCGCGCCCGCCGCCGGATCGCAGGCAAACGGCCTGCCACCATAGGTCAGGTTGTTCATCACATAGCGCCACGTCCACTTGGAAAGCAGCGGGATGGTGAGCCCCAGCGTGAAGACGACCATCAGCCCGCCCAGCACATAGATGGCAAACGCGCCCCAGTAGGTGCCGTGGAAATCAAAGTGGACGTTGCGCCAGCTCGTCACCCGCGCGTTGAACCGGATGGAGCGCTGGATGAAAAACGGAAAGGCAAAGATCAGCAAACCGAGCAGGGCGAGGCCAACCATCGGGAACAGTTCCAGCGCCACATTGTAGACGACAAGGATGCCGAACGCGATGATGCGCCCGATCAGGATGCGCACCGGATCGCCGTGATATTCAAGCGATGTTCCGGCGATCTCGGTATGGCCGTAGAAGAACCTCATCCGGCGTACCTTGGCCCAGGCTGAATAGATGCCAAAGGTAACCACCGTCAGCAGGATGTTGACGATCCAGATGCCGAAATACTCGCTCGCATTGCTGGTAAAGTGAAGTTGATGATCAGTGAAGGGAGCGGGGCCGGACGCAGCATCCTGCGTCAATGGTGCTGTGGCTTCGATGGTCATGATGTGTCTCCAGCCAACGCCCCGGCGAATTTGGTGACACGCTTTGCGGGAATTGCCAAGTCCCGCTTTCCGCACGACCCTTCAAAAACGGAAATGCCCGCACCTTGACGCACCGGCAAGGGCGCAAACTTTGGCCCCTGCGTCTTCCCATGGTCGCAAACCCGTGGTACCAGCCAGCGCCAATCCTGCATGGGAACCTTTTGACCGAGTCGGCTTCTCCCGGTGTACCGGGGCAAGGGGCCTACTCCCGCATTTTCAGGAACTGGCCATGGTAAAGATCATTGAGACCGCCACAGGCGCCACGGCGCTGACCTTTGACGACGTGCTGCTGCAGCCCGGCCATTCCGAGGTCATGCCCGGCCAGGTCGACATCCGCACCACCATTGCCCGCGACATCGAGCTGAACCTGCCGATCCTGTCGGCAGCCATGGATACGGTCACGGAATCGCGCCTCGCCATTGCCATGGCTCAGGCCGGCGGCATTGGCGTCATCCACCGCAACCTGTCGCCCGAGCAGCAGGCCGAGGAAGTCCGTCAGGTCAAGAAGTTCGAGAGCGGCATGGTGGTCAATCCGGTCACCATCGGCCCTGATGCCACGCTTGCCGATGCCCAGGCCGTGATGCGCGCCCACGGCATTTCCGGCATTCCCGTCGTCGAGAATGGCGGCACCGGTGGCCACAAGACCGGCCGCCTTGTCGGCATCCTCACCAACCGCGATGTGCGTTTTGCCTCCGATCCGAAGCAACGCGTCTATGAACTGATGACGCGCGAAGGCCTGATCACCGTCAAGGAAAACGTT
>JBGSQC010000009.1:0-6488 GCA_041738295.1 Zhengella sp.
CACCATGGTGCGCCAGCCGCCGACCGTGGCACCCTCCGGATCAAGGCGCGGCGCGCCATTGTCCAGCATGGCGATATCTGTCGTGGTGCCTCCGATGTCAGACACGAAAGCATTGAGCTCGCCGGTCAGGGCCAGTGCTCCGGCGAGGCTTGCCGCGGGACCTGACAGGATGGTTTCGACCGGGCGCTTGCGGGCAAATTCCGCGCTCACCAGCGCGCCGTCACCGCGCACCACCATCAGCGGAGCTCCAATGCCTTCGGCTGCGAGGAAGCCCTCCATGGCATCGAGCAGGCGGGCAAGCACGGGCACGAGGCGGGCGTTCAAGAGCGTTGTCAGTGCGCGGCGCGGGCCGCCGAGCTTCGAGGTGAGGTGATGGGAACAGGTGACCGGCAGGCCGGTCCGCTCCGCGATCAGCCTTGCGGCGGCATCCTCATGGGCCGGATTGCGCACGGCAAAATAGCCGGCCACCGCAACGCCGGAGACCCGGCCCTGCCAGCGGTCGAGCACCGCTTCAAGGGGCGCCAGATCAAGCGGGCGCTCCTTGCCGTAGATGTCGTGGCCGCCGGGGCAGAAAACCACCGGATCGGTGCCGAGCGCCTGCAGCAAGCCATCCTTTTTCATGTCCTGTTCTTCAAAGCCGATCATCACCAAACCGGCAGGCGCGTGCACGCCTTCGACCAGCGCATTGGTGGCGAGCGTGGTGGACATGGAAACCAGCGCCAGATCAGCCGCTTTCACATCGCCTGCTGCCATCACCGCGCGGACAGCCTCGCCAATGCCCAGCGAGAGATCATGGCGGGTGGTCAGGGCCTTGGCGCTGGCGGTCACGCCCTCGCCTTCGCGCCACAGAACTGCATCGGTAAAGGTGCCGCCGGTATCGATGCCGAGGAAGAGCGGCGCAGGAAGGGTCATGATCAGCCTTTGTTTGTTTGCAAATGGATTAGCGCACTGCCCGGCAAAGGCAAGCGCGCTTGTTCCGGTCACATGATCTCGATCAAGGACCGGAGCCGCTGAACGCCATAAAAGATCACTCTGGGATAAACCATTTGCGGATTTGCGCCATACGCCTGACCACTCGCACCAATCTTGCCATGCGCACCTTGATGTTTTGCGCCGTCAATGGCGGCCGCACCGTGCGCAAGAGCGAGATCGCCTCGGCCTGCAATGCTTCCGAAAACCATCTGGCGCAGGTGATCCGCCTGCTCGGCCAGCGCGGCTTCATCGATGCCATGCGCGGCCGCAATGGCGGGATGCATCTGGCGCGTGATCCCGAAACCATCAATGTCGGCGATGTGTTCCGCGCCTTTGAAAGCGACCTGCCCTTTGCCGAGTGCTTTTCCGGCCAGGAGAACCATTGCCCGCTGACAGCCTGCTGCTGGCTGCGGCCCGCCCTGCAAAAGGCGGTGGACGCCTTCTACCACTCGCTGGACGGGTTGACGCTGGCCGATCTCGTGGCCGGAAATGCCGATCTCGACCAGCTGCTGACACTGCATTCAGTGCGCAAGGGCGGGCGAAAGTCGCTGTGCGCTGCGGGAACGGCCGCGGCCTGATACCGGCCAGCCGGTTTACTCCCTCTTCAACCCTGTCACGTAAACTTGTCCCCGATCCACAGGGGGTTCTTGCCATGATCGGCGCCTGGCTCCGCGGCATGGCCGCAGAGCATTTCGACATCCGGCTGAACACCGGCGACGGGTTCGTGACGCGCATCATCGAGCGTCCGGGCCTGTGGATGGAGGATCGTGACCTCGCGGCGCTGTCTGCGGATCTGAGAACGGTCGCCTCACGCACGCTGAAAGCCGGTGACCTGACCTATGGCGTGTTCTCCGGAGACGCCTCCCGCATGAAGCATTCAATCATCACGCTGGTGGCGCGACGCGACACCGGCAAGCCGGTCGCCTTCAACGCGCTGGCGGTGATGGATCTTGATCTTGGCGGCCGTCGCCAGCAGGTGCTTCATCTCGGCCTCGTGATGGTCGATCCCGACGAGCGCAGCCAGGGCCTGTCGTGGATCCTCTACGGCCTGACGACCATCCTGCTGTTTGCGCGCAACCAGCTGCGCCCGCTCTGGGTGTCCAATGTCACGCAGGTTCCAGCCGTCGTCGGCATGGTGTCGGAGACCTTTTCCGGCATCTATCCCGGTCCGCATGACGGAGCCAAGCGCACGCTGCGCCATGTGCTGCTCGCCCGCCAGATCATGGCGAAGCACCGCCATGTGTTCGGTGTGGGCAGCGATGCCGGTTTTGACGAGGACCGCTTCGTCATCACCAATGCCTATACCGGCGGGTCCGACGACCTGAAGAAGAGCTTCGACGAAGCGCAGAAACACCGCAAGGACCTCTATAACGACTTCTGCGCGCGCGAGCTGGACTATGGACGCGGCGACGACGTGCTGCAGCTCGGCCAGATCGACCTTGCCGCTGCGCGCGCCTATCTCACGGGCGCAGTGCCTCGCGGATCTTTGGCGGGCCTTGCGGTTGCCGGCGTTCTCGTGGTGCTCCAGCGCCTTGCCCTTCCCCTGATCCACTGGTCCGACACGCGGCGCCAATGGTCGATCCTGAGGCCGTGGACCCGATGAGCGATTTCACCTATGCCGAGTTCACCACCCGCAATGCAGGCTTCGTCACGGCTACCGAACAGCAGCGGCTGAAGGATGCCACGGTCTTTGTCTGCGGCACCGGCGGCATGGGCGGATCGGCCATCCTTGCGCTGGCGCGCGCCGGGATCGGCCATCTGATTTTGGCTGATCTGGACGAATTCGAGATTTCCAATCTCAACCGGCAGGTCTTCTGCTTCACA
The DNA here is from genome assembly GCA_041738295.1 of Zhengella sp. Classification (GTDB taxonomy): domain Bacteria; phylum Pseudomonadota; class Alphaproteobacteria; order Rhizobiales; family Rhizobiaceae; genus Zhengella. The sequence continues at coordinate 2,797 of JBGSQC010000009.1, forward strand.
ACGACAGTCGGCCGCCACAAGGCAGAAGCCACCCGCGACATCTGCCTGACGATCAACCCGGAAATGACCATCGAGGTGTTCCACAGCGACTGGACGGACCATGTTGAACGGCTGGTCGGGACAAGCTCCGTCACCATCAACGGCACCGATGATCTGGGAGCCTCGCTGCTGCTCTACCGCACCGCGCGCAGGCTCGGCAAAACACTGATCGACGCCTATGCCTCGCCGCTGCCTTCGGTCTATGTGACCAAGGCGGGCGATCCGATGCCGGAGGAACGCCTCGGCTACCCGACCATCGGCACGGAGTGGAACACGCTGACCAAGGAGCAGCGGGCGCAGGCCTTCCTGCGCGAGGCCGAGCATGTCGTGCTGCATTCGTCGTCGCGCCACCACGTGGACCTCGAACTGGCGGGCGAAGTGGCGGCCGGAAAACGCTCTCGCATGTCTTTTGCGCCGATGGTCATCACCACCGGCCAGTTGATGGCCTATGAAGTGATCGCCGCCTGTCTCGGCAGACCGCATGGCGCGGATTTCCAAGGCTGGTTCTTCAACCCCTACAAGGGCAGAGTGGAACGCCCGCTCAACCCGCTCTTTGCTGCCATCCTGCGCCCCATTGTGCGCCGCTTCCTGGCCAAGCTCATCGGGGGGCCGTCATGACCCCGCACGCAATTGCCGACACGCTGGTCTCGGCAGCAGCGCTCATCGGCGTCCTGCTGCTGATGGGAACCATTCGCGGCCACGGATCGAGCGACCCGCTCAACCGGCGCTTCCTGTTCGGGCTTGCCATGGTGGCGCTGTTGCTGGCTGGCCGCGTGGCCCACTGGACAACCGGCATCGGCTTTTTCCAGACCGTCACCATGGTCGCCGCCGGCCTCATCCCGCTCGGCGTTCTGCTGTTGACCGAAGGCCTGCTGCGCCGCCATGCGCCGCCCTTCCTGAAGACCGGCGTGGCGGCTGGTTCTGTCCTCTTCACCCTGCTCGCCTTCCTGCCGGGCTGGCTGGCAGAACCCTGGCTGTCCTGGTCGCTGTTTTCCTATCAGTTGGTGATCTTCCTCGCGGTTGGCTGGCTGGTCACCGCGCGCGACAAGGCCTCGCTCTCCAGCGCCGAAAACCGCATGGTCGAGCGCATCGCGCTGTCGCTGCTGCTGATCATCCCGGCGATGGCAACCGATTACCGGATGGAGCAGATCGCCATGCCGGTGCGCCTTGGCGGCATCGCCATCCTCTATCTGTGCTGGCTGTCGGTCGGCCTTGGCCGCGTACAAGTGAGCCATCGCGACACGATCCGCTCCTTCCTGGTGATCACCCTTTCGGCCGTTCTGGCCGGTCTGGCGATTGCCGTGATCGCCGGGCTTTCGACGGCGCAAGCGGTTCAAGCAATGGCACTGGCACTGTCGGCCACGCTGCTCGCTGCCATTTTCAATGACAGCCGGACGCTGAAGGCCGAGGAGCGGCGCGACAGCCTGATCCGCCACATGGCGCAAGGGCCGGCGGGCGACACCAAGGCCTTCCTGCGCGGGTTGCAGGACCATGTGCTGGTGGAAGGTGCGCTGATCCTCGACGAGCCGGATTTGGCCGACTTCGACCTGCCGGTGCTGCGCCCGCTGTTTGTCGCCCATCCGGTATGCAGCGCGGACGACCTACGCGACGACCGGCAGATCGCGGATGCCGCGCGCGAGCAACTGGCCTGGTTGTTTGAAAAGTTTGATGCCACCCATGTGTTGCTGGCCGCCAATGAACCCTTAAAGCTGGTGGCGCTGACCATGCCGGCGCTGTCGGCCTCGCCCGGTGCCGAGAACGAGTTGAAGGCCTTCCAGCGCATGGCCTTCCTGATTTCGCGGCAGGAGCAGCCGGCATGATCGACCTCGTCGAACGCGATCTAGACAGTTTCTTTGCCGCGCCCTTTGCCGCCTATGGGCCGGGATCGCCTTATGTCTCGCCGATGAAGGCCGACCTGAAGCGCTTTCTGGCGGCGGGCGAGAACCCGCTCTTTGGCTCTGACGCGGACTTCTCCTTCTGGACGGCCCTGCGCGGCGGCAAGCCCTTGGGCCGCATAGTCGCCCATGTGCACCGCGCTTCCAATGAACGGCATGGCTGGAACAAGGCGTGGTTCGGCTTTTTCGATTGCGCCAATGACCGCGAGGCGGCGCGTGCGCTTCTGGAAGCTGCCGAACGCTGGGCGTTCGGGAGAGGATTTTCCTCGCTCACCGGCAATTTCAACCTGACGGCCATGCAGCAGGCCGGCATCATGACCGACGGCTTTGATCGCGCGCCCTATACCGACCAGATCTGGGGCGCTCCGCATTTGCCCACCCTGCTGGAGGCCAACGGTTTTCGCCGCTCCTTCCCGATGACCACTTTCGAGCTCGACATTTCGGCCATGGACCCGAAGGGCCTGACCGATCCGCGCGAGACTGCAGCGCTGCAGGAAGGCGGCTTCACCTTTGCGCCGGTGACGCGCGCCACGCTTGGCGACCGGCTGGAGGATGCACGCTCGATCCTCAATGTCAGCTTCACCGACAATCCGATGTTCGTTCCCGTGTCAAAGGCGGAGTTCGATTTCCAGGCCAAGGACATGAAGTGGATTCTCGACAAGCGCATCTCCGCCGTCTTGCAAAAGGACGGCAAGGCAGTGGGCGCAGTGATCGCCATTCCCGATCTCAATCCGCTGATGAAGGCCATCGGTTCGAAGCCCGGCCTCAGCCTGCCGTGGCACTATCTGAAGTACCGGCTGACCCGGAAGCGCGCCGTCATCATCTTCCAGGGTGTGCTGCCGGAGTTCCAGGGCATGGGCGTCAACCCGCTGATGCTGTCGCACATCCTGCGCGCAATGCGCAAAGCCGGCTATGAAACTGTCGGCGGCACCTGGATTGCCGACGAGAACAAAGCGAGCCTGCGCCAGGCGGAGAAAGGCGGCGCCAGGCCGCTGCACCGGCTGCATCTCTTTTCCAAGGACCTGAGCCAATGATTGATGCAGCCATCCTTCGGGACATCGCCACCGAGGCCAACCGAGCCCCTTCGGTGCACAACACACAGCCGGCGCGCTGGCATCAGACACGAGATGGCGTGATCCTGATCGCCTGCGATCTCTCCCGCGTGCTGGCCCATGGCGATCCGCTCTTGCGCGATGCGGGCTTGTCCTGCGGCGCGGCGACAGAAGGCACCGTGATGGCGCTGGCGCGGCGCGGCATCGGTGCGGTGGTAGAGGACCAGTGGATCACGCATGACACCGCGACTCTGCCCGGCCACAGGATTGCAGCGCGTATTGTTGCGGGAGGGTTTGGCGCGCCGGACGATCTGGAGCGCTTTGCCGACAGCCGCTTCACCTGGCGCGACAATTTCCAACCAGCTTCCGGACAGGCCCAACGCCTGCTTGCCGAATGGGCGTCCGGCACGCCGGATGTGACCGTGGCGCAGGAGAGCGGTGATATCAAATGGCTTGCCACCCTCAACGACGAGACCTCCATGGGCTTCTTCCGCGACCGCGCCTTCCGCGCTGAACTCACCGACTGGATGCGGCTTGACCCGGCATCGCAGCGCTATTGGGCGGACGGCATGAACCGCGAGGCCATGCGCATGGGGGCTCTGACGGCGAGGGCTGCGGGCCTGCTGCTCGGCACCAGACTATTCGAGGCGATGGACCGCATCGGGCTTGGCAAAGCGCTGACGGCGGAGACGGCCAAGACCCGCTC